>QMUK01000030.1 GCA_003660555.1 Thermococci archaeon | reverse complement strand
TCGGATATTTCAATTTTTCCATCTGCGCCGAGCCCTAGAGCCCCAGTAGGGCATTTTCCTAAGCAGGATCCACAACCTAGGCAACTCACCGCTTTGGCCAATATCCACAATATCTCTCTCTCATCACGAAGTGATAGACGATGATCTATTCTAATGCTCTCTGAATTCTTTCTTATCGATTTCAGCAAATTGTTGAATCTCTTTGAATAGTACTCGTTTGATAAGAGTGAGATCCATCTCTCTAAATTTCTTTCCCAGAATTTTAACGGAGATCTCTTTCTAAGAAATCTCCAATTCCCACTTTTAATGTCCTCCTCTGGCAGAAACTTGGAGAGTTCATTTTCTAATTTCTTAAGTAGATTTGGATGTCTTTCTTTGAGCATCTCGAAGTCCCACATGTCGGAAGATGGACAAGGCCAACATCCGACCCTGTCAAAGCCATCCAGATACAAGGGGTTTATCCTGAGCCCCTTCCATGAGATGTAAAGCCATACTTGAAGTGAAGACCAATTTCTTATTGGGCTAGCCCCTATCTGGAGTGGAATCCACGGATTGGTAAATATTCTTCTCTGCTTAGCTCTCTTTGAGGACTCATATCTACGCTGTCCAACGAAGGTTATGCATCCATCAGGAAAAACCTCTTTCAGGAGTTTATTGGTGGGACCCAATTTGCAAACCTTGCAACACCACCTGTAGTCTCTAGCAGGAGGACCAAGTATTTCGAATCCACGCCAGAAACCATCCTCGGCATCTGCTACTAGAATATCGTAGTCTCCTGAGAAGCTCTTTACGTATTTAACTGTCTCCGGATATTCTATCCCGGTGTCGGTGAATATGACTTTCGGATCGATGACTTCTGAAACGAGATCTAAAACTATGAGACTGTCCTTGCCTCCACTGAATGCCACAGTAACGTCCTTTTTTACAAAAGATAAAGTCTTCTGAATAAAGGAAACACTGAGCTCTGCTTCCTCCTTTAGAATGGGTTCGTTGGCCTCTACTGCAGCCTCTAATGAGCTCTCTTTGTCGAAAATGTCGTCAGCCTCCCAACTATCTCTAACCTTAACAATCACACCCCTCTTCACAGAGGACCACACTTCTTTGAGAGTCCCAGTGGCTATTACTCTCCCAGCCGGATTCAATACATAGACCTCATCTCCAACTTTCAAAGACGGATGAGCATCAGTCACTCCTGGAGCCATCAAATTTACTCCCTTAGAGACTATCGATTCAGACGCCTTTCCATCAGCAATTATCCATCCCCTACCACCCAAATTATAGATTAATTGTCCACCCTCCGGTTTGAGCTTTGGAATCCATCCACTTTCAGGGAGGAAGTGTACTTGAAGTATTCTTCTTCCATTTACTATGACTTCATACGCTTTATCAGTAGCTGGAAGCTTATTTAAAAGAACTAGTTCATTTCTTAGTATTGTCACACCAAATTTCTCTTCAATTACTCGGTTTATCATCCTTATCTCTTTCTCGGAGGCGAATTTAATCTCTCCAGGCGGAGTGACCTTCAACTTCTCTGCTCTGGATCGACAAGATGGGCATTTCTCTTTCAATACCGGAACGTTACACTCAGGACACCACCACGTTCTGATCGGACCTAGGTATGGTGCAGGCATTTCAATACATCTCACGAATACACGATGGGTGAGCGCTTGGGAGGGATAAACCTCCATCTACTTAAGAAGTTATCAGAGGAAATAGGAGTGTCGGGACACGAAGATTTAGTCAGGAACCTAATAAGAAGTGAAATAGATGGGCTAGGTGAAATAGAACAAGATAGCATCGGGAATTTGTATCTAAAGGTTGGGGAGGGACATCCTAGAGTAATGATATCGGCACACATGGACGAAATAGGGTTCATAGTAAAGCACATAGACAAAAAAGGATTCATAAGGATAGAACTAGTAGGTGGATGGGATCCGAGGGTATTTCCATCTCAGAGAGCCATTCTAATAGACAAGAATGGAGAGAAACTGGAAGGAGTCGTAGGGTCGAAACCACCACACATCCAAAGTAGAAAGGAGATGGAAAAGGCATTTAAGATATCTGAGTTATTCTTGGACATAGGTATGAGCAAGGAAGAAGTCCTAGAAAGAATAGAAATCGGGTGTACTGGAACACTCTACTCAGAATTTAGGGACATAGGAGACTTCGTAGTAGGGAAAGCGCTTGACGATAGAGTTGGTGTATTACTCCTGATAGAACTAGCTAAAGCTATAGACGTGGACTTTGAGACGAATTTCGTCTTCACAGTTCAGGAGGAAGTAGGCCTCAGAGGAGCTGGAGTGGCGGCATACCGCATTAATCCAGACATAGCTCTAGTAGTAGAGGCTACCGCTGCAGGAGATCTTCCAGGAGTCAGAGAAGAGGAAAGCCCAACTTCAATAGGATTAGGACCGGCAATAACCATTATGGACAAGAGAATAATAGTAAGCCCAGAGATCTTCTCGTTCCTGAAGAGAGTGGCGGAGGAGAACAACATAGACTATCAAATAAAGAAACCCGCATATGGAGGGACAGACGCAGGCAGGATACACATAACTAGGAGCGGAATCCCATCCGGGATAGTTTCCGTTCCCACTAGATACATACACTCCCCAAATCAGCTAGTGTACAAGAAGGATCTGGAAAGGACATTTGAACTATTGAAATTTTCTCTAGAGGAAATTCCGAGCTCCGGACTGTACTAGCGCTCCTAATATCACTCTACTTTACTGAAAAATCTTATTACGTCAGCCCTAGTTATTATACCGAAGTCGTTCCTAGTGCTTACTAGAACGGCATGATTCTTCCTTAAGAGTTCTAAGACCAAATCTAAATCCGCATTATGTCCTACTATGGGAAATGGAGGGTCCATTACCTCTTCTACCTTTTTTTCTAATCCGCCTCTGTCCTCACTGAGTAATTTAAGCACAGTCTCCTCCGAAATGCTTCCTATTACTCTGCCAAAATCTATAACTGGTAATTGAGAAAATCCAGAACCAAGCATTAGTTCCATGGCGACTTTGACACTCTTCCTAGCTTCTATACATATTGCTGGAAACGTCATTATGTCAGAAGCTGTAATTCTCGGTTCGCTCACCTTTTCTAAAGCATTTATTATCTTCCTAATGGTAGACACTCTAGGATCAACTTTTCCCTTCTCTATTTGAGATATGAGAGATTGACTCACTCCAGCTAGTTCAGCTAACTCCTTCTGAGTAATCCCAAGTCTTTTCCTCAGTTCTTTTATCTCCTCAGGTCCTGGCACCCGCAACTCCGACCCTCCATATAAATCTCGCTTATACATTACCGGAAAAAGTATAAATTTATTTCTTAGGAAGTGTGGCGGGGGAGGGAGATGATAACCGTTGAGTTTCTTAACAGAGATCCAGTAACTTCTCAGAAAGTAGAGATAGTTGAGAGAAAGGGTATAGGTCATCCAGACAGTCTAGCAGATGGGATAGCAGAGGAGATAAGCAGGACACTGTCTCTCAGGTATATGGAAGAGTTCGGTGAAATACTACATCACAATACCGATCACGTCCAAATAGTTGGAGGAGAAGCCGAACCCGAGATAGGAGGGGGAAAAGTCACTAAACCAATATATGTTTTATTAGCCGGGAGAGCAACTACTGAATACAACGGAAAAGAAATACCTGTGAATGAAATAGCATACGAAGTCGCAGTGAAATATCTGGACGATACAGTTAGGTTCCTGAACCCGAAGGAACACGTTGAGATATCTCCTATGATAAGACCTGGATCAATAGATCTAAGAGAGTTATTCAAATTGGGAGGAGATGTGCCAAGAGCAAACGATACGTCTTTTGGCGTAGGTTTTGCTCCAATGACACCATTGGAGAAGACAGTACTGGAAGTGGAGATGGAGTTGAATTCAGACAGTAGCAAGAGGAGAGTGCCATCACTGGGAGAGGACATAAAGGTAATGGGAACTAGGAACGGAGACAAGTACTCTCTGACAATAGCTTCTGCCATGGTGTCTTCTCAATTGAGCAGTTATGAGGAGTATTATGATGCTAAGGAGAAAGTAAGAGAGATAGCAATCTCAAAGGCGAAGAAAATACTTGGAAGCGACAAAGAGTTAGAAGTAGTTATTAATGCAGCCGATGAAGAAGAGAGAGTAGTTTACATAACTGTGACTGGCACCTCTGCTGAAGCAGGAGATGACGGATCCACAGGTAGGGGCAACAGAGTAAATGGTTTGATAACACCATTCAGACCCATGTCACTTGAAGCAGCCTGTGGTAAAAATCCCGTAAGCCACATCGGAAAGCTCTACAATGTCATGGCTCACAAGATCGCTGAAGAGATTCACAGTGAGACTGGAGCGCTAGAAGTATATGTCAGACTTCAGAGCAGAATAGGGAGCCCGATAAATCAGCCAGAGAATGCAAGTGTGCAAATATTAGATTACGACATAGAAAACAGAAAAAGAATCCTCAGGGAATCTGAAGAAATAGTTAAAGACAACCTGAATGAAATTTGGAAACTCACTGAAATGATAGTCAAAGGCAAGATAAAGACCTTTTGACATTTCCGCATCGTATATATACCAACGAGATATCCCATTAATATCCCAGTATTATGTCCATTATATGAAGTGCGGACCCAACTTTTATTACCTTTTGAACCCATATTGAACCCGTAATGAGCCCAAGTGGTGTCTGAAATGAACCCTTTGTTTGAGCCTATGGGGGTGGAAGCTTGACCCTTTACTCCCGAGAAGAAGTAATAACTCTCGAAATATCGGAAGAGGAATACAAACATTTATGCAAAATAGCGGAGGAATGGAATATGAGCCTAAATGACGTAATCATAGTAGCTATAGGAGAAATGCTAGAGAAGAACTACGATATGCTATCAATGGACACTAGGAAGAACATAGAACTGAATCACCCAATTCTACCAAAACACAGCATGGTGGAGATAGAGGTATTCGAGGAAGACTACAAGAAGATGCTCGAATTGGTGGCAAGTGGAAGGTACTCGAACATAAGGGAAATAGTAGAGGTCGCTGTAAGTAGGCTCATAGAGAAGTACAAACGGTATCTCGAGTAATCGATTTAAAATATTTTTTGAGCTTTCCCAACTCAATTTCTTCTTGTTCTCCTTTTTTTAAGTCCTTGACAGTTATGGTATTTGATTCTAGCTCTTTTTCACCTAGTATTAGTGCGAATCTAATACCTTTTTCAGACGCATACGAGAGAGATTTGTTCAGTTTTCTCCCCATGACTTCAAGTTCTGTGATTATTCCAAGCTCTCTTAGAGCAGAAGATATCTCAAAACTTTTTTTGACACATTTCTCCGATAGAGGTATTACAATAGCTTTCATGACTTCTGACTCCGAGATTAGATTGCGTTCTTTAGCAGCCAATTCTATTCTGTCCAATCCAAATGCAAGACCCACAGCTGGTAGTCTTGGTCCTCCGAAAGTCTCTATTAATTTGTCGTATCTTCCACCACCG
This sequence comes from Thermococci archaeon, assembly GCA_003660555.1. GTDB lineage: Archaea > Hadarchaeota > B88-G9 > B88-G9 > B88-G9 > B88-G9. Next base: position 6,992 of record QMUK01000030.1, on the reverse strand, counting down.
CCAACGGCCACATCTAGTCCTTCGACATAGAACTCAAAGACCAGTCCAGTATAGTAGTCCAACCCCCTAGATAGCTTGAGATCTACTATTACTCTGTCAGAGAACTTGTCCTCTATTAGGTTCAATACCTGTCTGATTTTTTCGGTATTTACCTCTCTAGTAGAGAACAGTTCGTTCAGCGCTCTTGGATCAAATCCTTTGCTTTCCAAATATGAAGAATAGTCTCCTCCCCTATCTATCATAGATAGAATGAGGTTCTGCTCTCTCTCATCTGTTACACCAATTTCGGATAGAACATTCCTGATCTCACTGACATCACCCAATTTGACGTAGTACTTAAATCCCAATGTCTCTAAAACCTCGCATCCAAGGGAAATTACTTCTACATCAGACTCTACTCTGGAACTACCTACTAGCTCGACCCCGGCATGCCAGAATTCTCTCCATCTACCTCTCTGGGGCTCCTCGTATCTAAACACATTTGTTATGTAATACAATCTCAGAGGTTTTGGTCTGGATCTCAGCTCGTTTGCTATTACCCTAGCTATCGGAGCAGTCATTTCTGGCCTAAGAGCTAGGGTCCTACCCCCCTTGTCTTCAAAGACATAAACACTTCTCCTTATTTCTTCCCCAGACTTCTCAGCTATTAAATCAAAATATTCGAAGGTTGGGGTTAGTATTTCCTCATAGGAATAAGATTCGAATACTTTCCGGATGATTTTCTCTATGTGTCTCCTAAACTTCATGTCCTCTGGAAGAAAGTCTCTAGTCCCCTTTGGCCTTCTGAACAAGCTCTACACCCCTCGGACATATTGGATCTATCTCTGCCTCGTCACCTCTGAGGGAAAGGGCTCTAGCCCTACACCCTCCACAGGAAGAAAAGCTCTCACAAAATTTACATGAGTTCTCTTCTATATAAGAAAACTTCTTTCTTAGTTCTGCCCAGTCTAAATTGGACAGCTCCTCGAATCCTAGCTCAGTTGGTAAGAACGGACACGGGGAAACCTCCCCAGTTGGGGAAACGTATATCATCTGTTCTAGAGCAGGACACCCTCTGCACCAAGGAAGGTCTATTTTATCCAGCTTGTGGCTCCAAGGATTTCCAGAAGAAGATATTCTCCCTATTTCTGGGACGAAGAGCTCGTCCCTTTCGTTTCTTGGTATATAACTGTAGAGGTTCACTCCATCAACTCCAAGTCCCTCAACGAATTCAATAGTCTCCATGAGTTCCCCAATATTTAGCGAAGTGATTGTTAAGGAGACCTTAACAGTAAGACCAACTTCCTTGGACGTCTTTATTGCTCTTAGGGCCCGATCATATGAGCCAGGGACTTTAGAGATTGCGTCGTGCACTGAAGACCTGTGACTATTTAGGGATATTTCAATTTCGTTCAGCCCAGCATCTCTCAACTCTTCTGCCAGCTTAGTATTGAGTCTTTTCCCGTTCGTGTGAACATTAGTCTTTATTCCTTTCTCGGAGCAGAGTCTCACTAATTCAGATATTTCCCTCCTAGCTAGAGGTTCACCGCAGCAGAAAGAGATGGATGACACTCCTATCCTATCTAGGATCTCTATCACTCTGAAAGCGTTAACGTCTCCCTCGGGAAACGGATAATTACAATTGAAGTTACACTCCCCACTCAACCCGACTATTCCGAGATATGGCCTCCACTTGCCTCCTTTCGATAGACTTTTAACAATAAAGGCACCTTTCCTCAATTGTATCCTATCTTCGATATCTATTTTCTCGTCAATTATCCTGAGAATAAGCCACAGCATTTTTTTCTTGATAAGAACAGGAAATTTCCATTTTGAGGCACTATTTCCCAGAGCTTCTAGGTATCTCTCCAAGTTTCCTGTATCTTCTGGGTCTATAGCCATATCAAGTAGCTTAGACAAGGTTCTGGCTACTAAGTATCTAACACTACCCCCTAATTCCAATTTAACTCCCCCGCTCTTTGATCTCTCCTGAATGCCAGTTTAACTTCCTTTAATGCGACTGAGGGATTTTCAGAGACGGTTCGAGCACTTCGGACTGGGGATAAAGTATATATGTCGAATATATAACTCTTAGCCAGACTAGAGGAAATGTGGGTCAGGAGGGGTTTTAATGGCCAAGATTAGAGTAGGAATAGTTGGAGTAGGTAACTGTGCCTCATCATTAGTACAAGGGGTTTTCTATTACAGGGACGCCACCGAGGACGATTTCATACCAGGTTTGATGCATCCAGTGCTTGGAGGATACAGAATAAAGGACATAGAGTTCAGTGCAGCATTCGACATAGATGCCAATAAAGTAGGAAAGGATCTTTCGGAGGCAATATTCACGGAGCCGAATTGTACAATGAAGTTCTCAGACGTACCAAACCTCGGAGTTGAAGTGATGAAAGGTCCAGTTCTAGATGGTTTAGGGAGATATCTAAAGGGTGTAATAAAAGTAAGTGACAATCAAAAGCCTGTTGATGTCTCACAAGTACTAAAGGAAACTAAAACAGACGTCTTAGTAAACTTCGTCCCAGTGGGAGCAGAAAGGGCAGCTAAGTTCTATGCTGAACAAGCTTTAGAGGCAGGTACAGCTTACATAAACGCAATGCCAGTTTTCATAGCATCTAATCCAGACTACCAGAGAAGGTTCGAGGAAAAGAAAGTTCCTATCATAGGAGATGATGTGAAAAGTCAAGTTGGAGCTACGATAGTCCACAGAAGTTTAGTGAAACTCCTCGTAGAAAGGGGAGTGAAAATAGAGAAGACATATCAACTCAATGTAGGCGGAAACACAGACTTTTTGAACATGTTAGAAAGAGAAAGATTGAAATCTAAAGAGATAAGCAAGACGGAAGCAGTGAAGTCTCTCATACCATATGAAGTGCCCATGCACATAGGTCCAAGTGACTACGTGGAGTTCTTAGGAGATAACAAGGTAGCCTACATAAGAATAGAGGGAAGAAAGTTCGGAGACGCCCCCATAATAATAGAGCTAAGATTAAGCGTCATAGACAGTCCGAATAGTGCTGGTGTTGTAATAGACGCCATAAGATGTGCAAAGATAGCTTTAGACAGAGGAATAGGTGGACCATTGTATTCAGCATCTGCGTATTTCATGAAGCACCCTCCAAAGCAGTATCCCGACCCAGAGGCGAGGAAAATGCTCGAGGAATTTATAGAGGGGAAGAGGGATAGATAATGCCCCCCCTCATCTCTATTGTAATGGAAAACGTTAAGAGGATACTTAGCGATGTCTGGGATAACTTCTCGAGGCAAATAGTTCAATATTCCCCCAAACTGATAACAGCCTTAATAATACTCGTTGCTGGCTTTATTATTGGAAAGGTACTTGGAGTAATAACCTCGAAAATTCTTAAGAAAGTCGGATTGGATGAATACGTTTCTAAAACGAGAATGAGTAAGATACTAGAGAGAATGGAAACTACTCCTTCTTCCTTCGTTTCACGGATAGTGAGATGGTCCATTTACGCTATAGCTATATTGCTGACTATATACGCCTTGGAAATAGATGTGCTTGAAGAATTCATTTCAGACGCATTTAAGTACATACCACAAGTTATAGGATCAATAATAGTACTTTTCCTTGGGGTAACTATAGTAGATCTCTTCTCAGAGACATTTGCCGGCACAATGTCTTCGAGAGGAATAAAGAATCCTCAACTAATGGAATCCATAGTGAGATACGTCCTCTATTCAGTAGTTGGAGTAGTGTTCCTGTCTCTCATACTTCCATCCTCATCCATACAAATAGTCTACATAATATTCGCGGCCTTCTTCGGCTCAGTCGGTTTGGCGCTAGCACTCGGAATAGGTCTCGGCCTCAGAGAAGTTGGTCAGAGCATAATGTATGGAATATACGAGACATTCGGAGGTAAAATAGACATAGGGGATGAAATAGAGGTCAGAGGATACAGAGGGACAGTGGAAGATCTTGGAATTCTCAACACAACGATAAGAACAGAGGAAGGGGACATCCTGATACTTCCGAACGCCATTCTCGCGACAGAGGAAGTGAGAATAATAAGAAAGGGAAGAGAAGAAGGGCGATGAAGTCAAGTAAATGTGAAATCCAATGAGCTAAAGACTCCCCTCGAATATTTCTGAGAGATTAAGCTCGAACAAAGCGACAGGGTTTTCCAGCCCCATCAGGACAAGCACTTCCGGATGTACTTCCCCTATAAACCCAACCTGCCTCTCTTTATGGATTATCTCCCCAGATCTTCCGGGGATGAATGCAGCAAAGTCTCTCGGTCTCACCTGAAGTTCAACACCAAATTCACGCATTAGCACATCTAGAACAGATCTAATTTCAGTATATCCAGCTTTTGGATGAGTAACTGCTGCGCACAAGTGTATTTCGATTCTAGCGCCAGTCTCCTCAGCCTCGTCTGGATATGCTACCTCTCCCACTTCGAATATCGTCTGCGGGAAAGTAGAACTCTTGTTGTTGCTTAGCACCTTTATTAGGCCAGGATATATCCAAGGCCTTATTATTCGATACTTCTCCGTCTTGGGATTCATTATTTCAATGTATTTCACTTTAGGGGCCATGCACTTGTTAAAGACAATTTCCTCGTTGGTCAGAGAGAACGTCATTACCTCTTGATATCCGAGGCCAATGAGAACGTCCCTCACCAAATCTAAAAATGATTCTATTCGATCTTCCTCTCCTAATGTCATTTTCTCCGGAAGTTTGGCCTCGAACTTCATGTAATTATATGCTATTGCTATCTCTTCTACTAGGTCTATTTCGTGAAGAACGTCTACTCGATACGCAGGAACTAGTACGCTCAAGTCATCAGAAACACCAAGTCTCATTTTTTCCAACAAGGATTTTATCTCACTCACCTTTAGTTCAATACCCAATAACTTCTCCACATAACTCTTCCTCAAATTGATTTTCAGTGGTGACAAATCAGGGCTAGTTCTCTCTCCCCTCCAGTCTCTCACTATTACGGACTCTATAACACCTCCTCTCTCTGAAATGGACGTCAAGACTATGTTTAGAACTTGGCTCACAGTCTCTTCATGCGTCCCTGTAACATCTACGAATAAGTTCTTTGTATTTTCCTCTACTTTGGTCTCTTCACTGTTTATTATTGGCGGCATGGAAAGCACAGTTCCATTAGAATCGACTAGCAATGGATACTTATCTAGGTCAGAGAGTATCCAGCCGTATTCTATGCCCTTAGGGTGGGACTCGATTATCTCTCTGGGACACATTTCCTCGAAAGAGTCCAGTGGAACGAACCTAACTTCTTCTGGACCTACTACTTTGTAGTATATAGGAGGTGAAATCTTGTCTAGGTCATATATTCCTATTGATGCCTTTCTCCTTCTCCTTCCGATAGTTTCATGTAGTTTCTCTTGCATTTGCATTAAGGAGACTATTGTCTCTTCTCTTCCAAGGTCTACACCTTTTATGACACCGCATGATATGTATGGTCTAATCTTCTTGACGGAGTCACTCACAAACACTTTTATCTCTCCTGAAGTAACTCTGAACGAGGGCAACCCCGTCTCTATTCCCAAGAACCCCTTGAGAGCTCTAGCTATACCTTCTACGCTCAACAAATCTGGTCTGTTCGGAAAGACCTCTACCTCTATTTCATCTCCTTTGACCTCCTCTACGGGGACTCCCATCATCGTCAGACTTTCCACTACCTCTGAAATGGGAATCTCCTCTCCGAGTAGTTCCATTAGGTCACTGTAGCTGAACTTAAGCGTAGCCACTCACACACCCCTTAGAATCCTATATGGAAGTTCCCTAATCCAATTAAGGTCGTTTTTATAGAAGTCCCTTATGTCTCTCATTCCCAGTATGAGCATTATCGGTCTCTCTAGTCCTAATCCCCAGGCGAGTACGGGGCAGTCTATCCCGAAGGGTTCAGTTACTTCTGGTCTGAATATGCCGGCTCCACCTAGTTCTAACCAAGTGTCTCTCTCCTCGACGTATACCTCTGGTTCAACACTTATCTCGGTATATGGAAAGTAAGCAGGTCTGAATCTAATCTTCTCGAATCCCAATTTCCTAAAGAACGTGGAGAGATAACCAAGAAGATCTCTGAAAGTAGCTTCCTCATCTACTACTATTCCCTCAACTTGGAAGAATTCATGCAGTCTCCTCCAATCAGTTTTCTCGTTTCTATATACTTTTCCAATTGAGAATACTTTCGATGGAGGACTGACTTTCTGCAAGTACCTAGCAGATACTGCAGTAGTGTGAGTTCTCAGAACACTCTTCTTAGCTATCTCTTCCTTCCATTCGTATCTCCAACCTCTCGATCCAGTTATCCATCCATTTTCGTGCGTCTTTTTAACTTTTTCTACGAGATCCCTCTCTGGGAGTTTGGATTCCAATCCCTTTAGGTAGAAGGTATCTGCCAACTCTCTGGCAGGGTGGTCCTGAGGCTGAAAAAGGGCATCGAAACACCAGAAGGAGGACTCCACTATCGGTCCTCTCGCCTCCTTGAAGCCCATTTCTAGGAATATTCTCCTTATTTTGTCTATTATTTCTCTAAGTGGATGTCTCTTCCCAGGATATATTTTTGGACCACTTGCTTCTACCTTATATTTCTTGAATCCAATTTTCTTCCATACTCCACTCTTTATCACATGCGGTGTAATCTCGCTTAAACCTTTTTCTGATTCCGGAATTCCTCGCTCTACGAGTTTCTGCCCCTCCTCTGTTATCTCTACATACCAAATTCTTTTCTTGTATTCACTAATCAATCCTCTCAATTTGAGGTTATTCAGAGCAGTTTCACTAGTTTTTGACTTAATATCATCCAAAGAAACTTCTTCTGACTTGGAAACAAACTTAAGAAGCTTTTCCTCCTCGGTTTCCTCGTCTAATAATTTTCTCGGATCCTCTACACTTAGTGCTACTGTCTTCTTGCCATTTCTCTCTTCTATTTTCACCCATCCTCTCCTGATAGCCCAACCTAGAGCTATATTTGCTTCTCTTCCGACTAAATTCAATATTT
>QMUK01000029.1 GCA_003660555.1 Thermococci archaeon | reverse complement strand
CGGATACTACATAGTGGAAGTGGTGACTAATGGCAAGGACTGCGCTATGGTAAATTACGTGACTTGGACTTGGACGATAAGGATAGATGATGAATACTACAAGGTCGTGAGTGTTTCTAAGACGCCTGATTGTCCGAAAAGCTGTTCCTAGCAAAATTAAAAGCAAGCAATTTTTTCACAATTTAGACAACTCTTCCTCCCTGATAGTATCCAGAGTATCCTTTGGAGATTCCTTCTACCTTCGAGAAAGAGATTTGAGCAACTCTCGCCCCTCTTTCTACTTCGAATGGGAACTCAGATGAGTTAAACATGAGCATGTGTAGTTTCCCCACGTATCCAGGATCGACTAAGGCACTGCCTATGATCACACCAGACCTGATTAGGGTGGATCTCGGGAAAAGTACTCCCAATAGATTCAAAGGCATATTGACCTCCTCGATCGTCGAAAAAACGTAGCTCTTTCTTGGGAGCACTTCGTATTTTCCTTCTCTGTTCGGTGACACTTTAGCTAAGCTAGGGTTATCTCTTCTCTGAATTTCCAGTTTTCCTGAGGAAGCGAAAACATATAATTCGTCTATCCTTAGATCAACTCCAGCTGGCTGTATTTGTCCCTCCTCCACAGGAGCTAATATCTGCTTTTCGCGTATGAGTCGTCTTATCTCCTCCTCTCCGAGAAACATATAGTAGTCCTCCTCAATAGACCACGAAGACTACACTCTTGCCCCTCAATATGACACCTCTCGATCTTTCCCTACCCTTCAAAAGATAGTCAACGGCATTTGAAGTACCAACTCTAGTTATGCCAGCTGCTAGGACTAAAATCTTGGACGGATTCTCTGGATTTCTCATTATTTGTATCGTAGAATCTTCTCTCATTGAGTATAATCCTGCTGGAGTCCTTAATACCCATTTACTAGTTTCTCCAAGCTTCTCATATAGGAAATAAGCCCTAAGAACTGGATTGACTTTCATAGCTATCCTGTTTGCAGCAGGTCCTCCCACTATTATCAAGTCGTATTTCTTCATCTCTTCCTCGCTTACCTCAGAATCATCTACTATCCTTCCGCCGAATACTTCTCTTATCTCCTTAGCCTTCTCTAGGTCAGTTATGGCTGATTTGCTCCCCACAACTATTAGGAACTCTCTCCCACTCAAGAAATTCTTCAGTTCTGATATGCTGGGGGGATCAACGTAATTGACTAGTGTGAGAAGCCTTAGCTCATTCAGGAAGTCATCTCTTCTTTTACATTCTCTCAGATAGGATAAGGAAGTAGCAAGCAGTTCCTTCAAGTACTCCTCGTTGCTTTTTTCATTTTTAATCTTCTCCACCACGCTCAAGTATGCGTTAGACATCTCACAGTAGAATTTAGATGACAAGAACTTCGGCTTTACCTCATTCAATTCACTCCTGACCTCATTCAAAGTTAAATTTCCTTTCGACAAGTCCTCTAGATCCATTAGTAGCATGAGGTACTCCCCAAAGACGAAAGCGAAGTCATAGTCACCCTCTCTCATTGCCTGAACTGACCAGGATTTTATTCTGTCTCCCAGAGGCACATATTCGCTATTTCTATTGCGTTGAGACCAATTCTCCCACTCCCACAGATATTCTCCAACTTTTGAAAGCATCCTGTACTTTATGGATTCCATGGGTAACCCCTCTCCGGACTCGCAGAGCCCATACATTCTCGAAGACACCTCAGAGGAATAAATGGTAGCTAGGCTGTGCTCAATCCCTCTGACGAGATAGTTCTTTGGCACGAATACTTGATCCGAAGTCAAGGAGAATATGTCGTCGGCTCCGTAGAACTGTATTCTAGAAAAGAGATTCAATTCGTCTGCCAGTAGGAGCAAGTCTAAGTTCGAAACGTCCCTTGGACTCTCCTTTACAAGCATTCTCCTTTCGTTAGAAGAGTCCAAACTGTCTTTTGCGTTAAAGTAAATATCGTTAAATCTATCTCTAATATTGCCTCTGGAAATGTATTCGGAAACCTTGGATTGAGTGAGTGAGTCGATTGAGAGCCTCATGGCGCACAAATACATTTTCCTTTCGAGACACTCTTCTGAGAGTTGGTAGTTCTGATCAGCCTGCGTGAGGTAATACAGGACAAATGGATCATCAATGCTCTCGTTTATCGATGACATCGTAATTTCGGTCTCATTGAGGAACTCTTGTGCAATTTCCTTAGATTCCTCCATTACTCCTCCATATGCTGGGACTGGTAGATTTAGGATCACTGATAGCACTATTATCAGACAAACAACCAATTCCCTCATTTGAATACACCCTCAGATTTATCCGGGTCCCTTCACCACTCAGATGGGAGATGTCATCATGGGGCCCTCGGACGCTTTACTCTTCATTCTACCCGCATATATTGCTAACGCGACTCCAGTGGTCACTGGAGGAGGAAAACCCATGGACTTCGAAATGACCTTCATAGACGGAAGAAGAATATTAGGGAAAGGAAAGACTTGGAGAGGTTTTTTCTCAGGAATACTGTCCGGAACTATCCTTGGTCTACTCATATGGGAGTTGTTGGAATTCGAGGAGAAAAGCATCACATTGGCTATTCTATTGTCCCTAGGAGCACTAGTGGGAGACTGTACTGGCAGTTTCATCAAGAGGAGATTGAACATAGAGAGGGGGAGACCCCTTCCGTTGGTAGATCAATTGGACTTCCTCTTAGGGGCCCTGGTGTTCTCGGAAATAGTGACGGACCTTCCCATCGAGGCGATAATATTCCTCGTGGTGATAACCCCAGTGATACACCTGGGGTTCAACGTCTTGGCATATCTCCTAGGGTTGAAGAATACCTGGTATTGATCAGAGTAGGTCTTTTATCCTGAAGAGGAGTCTCGGGTGCTCTCTTATCACAGGAGCCAATATCCCCATTACTGAGAGTTCTTCTATACCTTTCTTCTTGATTACTTTTGCTATAGCGTCTAGTTCCTCGTCCTTCAGTTCTAAGAGGAACTCTTTTATCTTCAGATTTCTCTCTAGAGTTTTACCTATCTCTGATTTCCATTTATCCTCGTACTCTTTCAAGTCCTTAGATGAAGTCTTTCTCTCTTGAGACTTCACTCCGGCTATTTTTCCAGCTATCATACCAGAGATCATTCCATTCCCTATTCCTCCTCCAGTTAGGGGATCTGTGTGCCTCGCAGCATCTCCAACCACCAAGAGGTTGTCAGAATAACTTCTCTCGATGGGCCCGCTTACTGGAATTCCTCCCACGTTGATCTCTATTACCTTTCTCTTATCTGCGCCGATTAATTCCAAGAATTTGTCTAAGTAATCTAGAACTCTTCCTTTGGAAAGAACTTGGAGTATTCCAATACCTACATTTGCTGTGCTCTCTCCCTTCGGAAATATCCAAGCGTATCCTCCTGGGGCAATCTCACTGCCGAAGTAGAAATAAAGCAGAGAAGGATCTTCTGCTTCGAAATACATCTCATATTGCGCCCCAGATTCCGTGTCTTTCAACTTCAGAGTAGTAGGCAGACCCAATTCCCTAGCTATCCTGGATTCTATTCCATCTGCAGCTATTACTATTCTAGCTTTTTCGTAGTAGACTCTCCCCCCACACTTCATTTTCAGATTTACAAAACCATTTTCTCTTTTTGCTCCTAAGACTGTGGTTCTCAGCCTTATTTCAGCTCCATTCCTTATTGCCATCTCCGCTAGATATTTCTCAAATTCTTTTCTTTCCAGCACGTATCCTGCTTTGCCTTTTAGAACCTTACTTCCCTTAGCTGTTATCTCTATCCCTCCAGGACTGACTAATCTAATTCCCTCTATTTTGGATGCAATCCATCTCTCCTTTGGCTTTATTCCTATTCTTTCTAGTGGGTCTCTTCCAACTCCCTCTGCACATCTTACAGGAGTCCCTATTTCCACTTTCCTATCGACTATCAGAGTGTTTGCCCCAGTTTCTGCAGAGAACATTCCAGAAACTAGTCCGGATGGTCCACCACCAACTATAACCACGTCGTACATCTCAAGGCACCTCTATGGCTCCTAGAGGACATACTTTTTCACAAATCCCACAATCGTTGCACCTCTCGGTAACCAAAACTTCGAATTCAGTTAGTATTATCGCGTTTTGGGGACAGACTCCAGAGCAGGTTCCGCATCTCACACACTCCTCTAAATCGATCTTCAAGGACATCTACCTCCGGGTTTCGTCTCAGAGTAGTTTCCCGTACTCTCCACCACCACCTGGGAAGACCTTAAGCTTTCCCCCCCTCATGTCATCTATCAACTTGGAAAGTTTCCCTAAGCTAGAAAGTTCGCTTAAGTCAGCTTTGACTAGTATCTCTATTTCACTACCGAATTTTTCTAGGATTTCCATCCATTTGGTATACACAACCCTAGAACTAAGGCTTTTTCCTTCTAGGAAAGAAATAGCTTCTATCAGAGGGACACCTCCAATGTAGGGAGGTCTGTGCTTGGGACTCCTCGGCTTTGTGAGATCAGCGAGTTCATCTATTCTATCTTTAACTCCTTTCTTTATCCTTCCACCGCATTTGCATTTCCAATTAATACTCTCTGCCTCTTCCCTAGAGTATCTTTTGTGGCATCTTACACAAGCAGTTAGGAAATACTTCCCAATTCTTGGATCTAAGCCGAAATTTAGTCCGACCTTTCTCTTGTTTTTTCTTTTTATAGCCATGGAGACTTCCTTGAACGTTGGCTCTTCGATTAAGAACGAATTAAACTCTCTACCTAGTTTATCTGCCTTAGGACTGTGTGCATCGCTATTACTCAGGAAAGTGAATCTAGAGAGCTCTGATATCCTGTCTGCCATTTCCGTACTGGCGCTTAGCCCCAATTCCACGAAGTTCACGTTCCTGAGTTCTTCTTGGTAGCAATCCCTCAGGGAATTGAACTCCTTGTAAACGCTAGTCCAAGGGGTAAAAGCATGCGAGGGTCCAATTTCTCCTTCGAACTCCTTTACTATCTCTACTATTTCAGGAGCACCCATTTTTACCTTTGGTCTGCCTTCGTCAGATGAGCCAAACTCCTCTGCCATAGATTGAGCAGATGATATCTCTGGAAGAATTATGAGGTGATGCACTCTGTTTATGTCTTCCACCTCAACTGTGAGTATGTAATTCACACCGTATTTTGGATCTCGAATCTCCTCCCCGCTTACTTCCAATTTACTCTTTATTTCTTCGATCCATTTTTGGTTAAGGCAATCTCCTGTGCCCATTAAGTCCAAGCCCTTCATCTTGGCAATCCTAGATATGTTCTCTATTCTCATTTCAGGCGAAGTTGCCTTAGAGTAAGCACTGTGAATATGCAAATCGGAAAAGAACTCCTCGAGATCAGCCAATGTAACCTAATTCCTCCTCCTTTGGCCCCAATCTAAGTTGTTCAGTAACTGCTCTCTGGATTCTCTCTACTTCTGTTATTTCCCTCTCGGTCTCCTTAGCTCTTTTCTCTATTCTGTCCATGTTTATCTTGAGCCCTATTATTCCAGTGAGGACTTCCAAGACTGCTTTAGCTGCTCTAGCGTCCATGACATAACCTGGAGTCTCCCCGAGCAGAGATATCCCCTTCATTCCTCTAAGGGCACCTAAACCAAGTAACAAGCCAGAGGCCCCTACTATTTGTCCTCCAGCTTCACTTCTGACAGCTCCATGCTTTAGGAATAGGTCCACTAACTCTTGGTGGGTTGCTGCAGCAAATACTCTGGGCTCAGCTTTGCTTCCGAGAGTCTGATATCCTCCGAGAGTGAAAACCATTTTAGTTCCGAACTCCTCCGCCACGTCCAATATTTTCCCGCACATTTCGTACTGTCCGTAGCTGGTTATTCCTTGAAAGTCTCCAGTCAGTATTATTAGGTCCTTAACCCCCTTTTTATCTGATTTCCAGTAGTATAATCTATTATCGTTTAATCTGACAGTCCCATCCTCTCTAACCAGCACTTGCGGAGGAAGATATGGCGAGTACACAGTGGCGAATAGCTCTGCCCCTATTTCATCTATTAGATACTCTGCAGCTATTTTTCCCACGTTTCCTATCCCAGGCAATCCCTCTATTAGGATAGGCTCTTCTAGTTCAGGTCTCTTGTGGAACCACACTATACTTCTTTCCATAGCATATCCCTCTTCCACATCCTTCTGTATTTCCCGAATCTGTCTTCGGGAGAGAACTTCGGAGGGTGAGGGTTCCTAGTTAGAGATCCGCAAGTTGGACAAGTTCTATGGAGAGTGTATCTCTGACACACCTCGCACTTCCACATGAGGTTTCTCATCTACTTACCTCTCCTTTCGAACCCTCCTTTCCCTCCACTCTGCTCTATCACAGATATGGCTTTATCGATAAACTTCTTGAGGGCCTCCTCAGCCTTTCTATAATCAGTGGTTCTCACTATAACTGAGTAATTCGGAGCACCAGAGTATTTCACCTCTATCTCCACCGAATCTTCCACTGAGTTTAGTCCTTCTCTTATTGCTTTCTTTATCCATTTAACTCCCTCTGGATGTGGAGTGCTTAGAGACAAAGTACCCTCTATTTTCACTCTAGGTGGCTCCACGTTCTCTTTAGCTACTCTATATAGTTCATCTAGCCAGTTATCTGGGATAATTCCTTCTAGCGCCTTTTTCCCCTCTAAGACGAGTGCCTCTAATGCAGGATATATTCCCCCGAAAACGTCCTGGAGCTTAAACCCAACTTCCTCGTAAGCCTCGTCCAAGCTTTTTCCTAACTTTCTAGCTGCCAACTCCATGAGCTTCTCTCCTTTTAACTCTTGTTTCCATTCTTGCATTTTCTTCTGTCTCTGTCTATCTGCCACTCTCCTGAGACTTAGATCTATGTGTCCCTTTTGGGGATTTACTCTCAGCACCTTGCATACAACTTTTTGATCCTCTCTAACGAAATCTCTTATGTTCCTGACCCATTTAGAAGCCACTTCGGATATGTGAATGAAACCCTCCTTTCCCATGTATTCCTCAAGATTCACGAAAGCTCCATGCGAGAATACCTTTTTTACGGTACCAACCACTAATTCTCCTACTTCAGGCCACTCTCTATTCTTTCTAACCATTAACATCACTCCAGGACTCTCTTTACTTTGCCTGTTATCTCTGCTTTACCCCCGGTTGGTTTGACTAGCTCTCTTCCACAGAAGAGACACTTCACTGTTATGCTGGCTTTATTGAACGTTGTAGTCTCCCCTCCGCAGTCTGGACATTCCACTACTATGAACTTGCTCTTAGGCCTAGGTATCAGTTCCGATACCCTCATCTCGATCACTCCTTGAATTCAAATCGTTTCGCCCGGAATCCACTCCTGGAGTGAGCCTTTCCGCAGACAGTACATCTGTATCTGAGATCCAGTTTCTTAGAGGGCTTATCACCAGATGGTTTACTTTTAGGGAAACCACCATATCCTTTAAGAACCCTTCTGAATTGTCTCTCTCCCCAAGCCATAGCTCTCTTAGGCCTCTTCCTGACTCTCTCAACTTTGTGTTCTGTGTGTTTTCTACAGAAGGGACAGTATGTCCTCATCTGCCTTGGCATCTTCAACTCTCCTCACCCCTAAGCACAGGGACAGCAAGCCCCTTCTTGATCAGGAGTCTCGCGTTTTCTTTCGGTATTAATGCTATTTCCTCCTTCGAATATGGGCCATAGGTCTCTAGATCTATTCCAATGAATTCTGGAACGTCCTCTAACATCCTCACGAGTATGGTTTCAGGGACTCTTTTAACCTTTTCCCCACGCTCCTTGCTCTCTACATCTCTAGTCTCACCGATCCCATTTCCTACTTTCTCAAATACCTCTTCCTTCATTTCCTCATATCTTGATCCTTTCTTCGATCTTATTTCTTTTAGCTCGTCTACTATCCTTTTTACTAAGTCTATTTCCCTCAGTATAAGTTTCTTTCTCACACCTTCTTCTTTCTCAGCCTCTTTAGTTAGTTCCTTCACGAATTCTTTTACTTCTTCGTGAAATTTCTCAGGCAAGTCTTGAATTTCCTCTGAGGAACATTCCTTCCTCAATATATCCAACAGATACCTGAGGTTCAGAATCTCGGTAATACGGCATCCCCTCGCGCGAGTAAAAACACAGCAGCTGATGTAGGCAATTCCACTTCAACGTCTTCGTACGGTCCAAAGATCTCTTCTCCAATCCTGAACTCAGAAACTCTACCCTTTACATATACTTCGGTCTCCCCCTGAAATGCTAGAGCATCTTTTAATGGATCGAACTTATCTAAGTCTTCCACCCTGACTACTCTGAATCCAGTACCACCGTGGAGAGATTCCGGAAGCCTTATCAGTCTCTTAACGTCTGTGGTGACTGGTTCATCAGTCTTTCCAGCCAGTTTTATTCCTCCAGTTCTCACTATTTCACACCACTTATCTATACTCAATCCCGTGAACAAGTCCCAGAATCCATCTAGGATTCTATCTATTCTCCCACTTTCTCTAAGCTTCAAGAGAATTTCAAATCTCTTTTTGCCGAGTATTTTCTTCAGGTCTTCTTCTTTGGAATTTTTGAGAAACTTCCAAACTAGTCTCGATATTCTACCGCTCCATCCAGGATCCGATGCTTTTGGACCAACTAGAACATTGTTTTCGACTCTGAGCCCATGATACTTTGGGTTCAGCCCCCTAGCGGTTATGTAATCCACTATTTCTCTCCTCTCCTCACTTCCAAGTGACATCAGTTCTTCCTTAATGACGTGCACGTGATATCCTCTCCTCCCAGAGAAATAAACTTCTATTTCCCTTTTTTCTATCCCGAAGTCGTTTAAGAGGAATTCTTCTATGAGCTTAATAGTCTCCTCCTTAGCTTTGTTTAAACAGTTGTCGCATATTCTCACTTTCTCAACGAGAGACTTACTCCCACAAGTACACCTCTCAGCTGAATACGGATTTTCCCTTCCACACTCCTTACAAGTCTTCGAGTCGTGGTGATATTTGCACTCTAATTCCAAGTGATCGGCGTCTATGTCGAACACTACCTCAGCTTTGAGCCACCCTTTCCTCTCCATCTCACTCTCCCATGGATACAAGTAATAGGCTGTGGAGTAGTAGGAATGCATTGGCCCCTCTCTAGCCAAGAAAGAATTCATCTCATCTCTGTCCCTAAAAGAAATGTGTCTCTTCATTATCTCATCGAAAGTTAGGAAAGCGAACTCTCTCCTCTCTATTTCCATTGGCCCATCTATACTCGTATTGGAGTAATATGACTTGAAGATGGCTCTCAAGAATGACTTAACCCTCTCTCTTTGACTGTTTTTTACTTCTTCTCTCCCTATCAATTTTCACACCTCTGTATTGTAGCGGATTCCTTATTCCCTTACAACCCTCGTCCATGTAGCATAACCCGAACGTTCTCATTTTGTCGCAAGACGGAGGAGAATATCTCTTCCCACTTATCTCTCCAGATATATGTAGTACTTGGTATCTGGTTTTCTTCTCATCGAAATCAGGGGAGCTCGAGAATAAAGATATCACTTCCTCTACACTCTTCCCTCTACCAATCAGGTATGAGGTTATGGCAAATCTCTCTTGATGCGATACGTTCTCACCGGATTTTATTCTCTCCATGATCCGAATCATGCATGGAGGAATCCTTCCTCCAATTCTTCCTTTAAACTCTGATTTCTTCCTCTTCTCCAGCTCTAACTTGATCTCACTCACCCAATTCTCGAGAAAACTCGGTATATTTTCGACTTTGACAGACACTCTTTCTTCTATTTCACTCCTTATCTTTTCCATGAGGAGTCTCGCCACCTCTCTCCTACTGAGGAGGACATTTCCATTTATTAAAGTTCTGTTAACTAATTTCCATCTCTCATCTCTAATGGTCTTGGATAACTTCAGATATTCCCACAAGGGAATAGTGAACGATCCTCTATTCCTCTCCTTCACATCGACTCCGATTTCCCTTGCTACTTCGAGTATGTCTTCCTCGTCCTTTAGGTATCTGTAAGCGGTTTTCGCCTCCGCCAAAGAATATCTTCGTCTCAGGTATTGGTCTCCAATTGAAGCCACTATTATCATGGCCAATATGTAAGAGACAACGTTCTCCTCATAGTCACTGGGATAACTAACTACCCCTCTTCTAATTGATTCTATTACCCTCTCCTTAGCTAAGTTTATCTCTCTAGCACTTAACTCCGATATGGGAATCCCAGAGTACTTTTCTACTAATTTAGGCAAGAATGGATACTTGAACAGAGTCATTGTTCTATCCTTGGGGCCAAGAGGAAGATCATCCTTCCGGCATCTCCCGAAATGAAGAACTCCATCCTGAGGGGATGGTCTGTGTTCAGACTTATGCTAACCACTTCACTCGCAGCAGTCGCCTTTACAACGTCTTCTATATATGAGAGAGTGTATGAGGCTTTTGCCTCCTCCTCAACCTCCAAGCTTATCAGATCCTCGTCTCCTCTTTCCAAGAGGAATTCTACCTCTCCTAGGTCGCTCTCTCCCACCATTGATACACCCTCTCTAGTTAAAATGAACTTTATAGTATCACTGACTATTCCAACTTTTTTAACACCCTCTTTCAAAGCAGAGGATCTTAACTTCGCATTAGCTCTAAAGGTTAGGTTCGGTACTGGGACGTCCTCCTCCTCTATTTCTATTATGGGCAGCTTGAACGTCGTAGTACCCTTCCCCTTGAATCTAATCACGAAGAATCCTTTATCCATACTAATTTCTACGTAATCCGATGGTTTAGCGGCCGAGAACCTCTTCTTCAACTCTCCTAAGTTTAAACCTACTGATACTTCTTCATCTACCTCAATAGTCTCGAAGGAGTCTCTAGATAATTGAAGCTCTATGTAGGCTATTCTAGATGGATCCATAGCTCTCATGTAAATTCCATTTTCACTTATTTTGAATGATCCCTCATCTATTAGATTTGATATGGCCTCTATTGAGTATCTCAAGGTCTTGGCCTCAGGCATTACCAATCTTAACATATTAGACACCCACCTCTCTCCTGAGCTTCACTAACTTCTTGTAATATTCTCGGTTTATGTTACTAATATCCTTTACTATCTCCGCATATATCTCAGGTGGGTCTTCCTGTACCACCCTACCTATCACCTTGACCACGGCCTTGAGGGGCACTTCTGGAATTTCATCTCCCACTATTCTCGCCTGCCCTGTACCGTCATCTATTATGAGGTCTCCATCTCCAGTTCTACTTATTACTACCCCTATTAGTCTAACTCTAACGTCATTGGCCTTTATCTCTCCTATTTCCCTTGGCACTGCCCTCCTCCTCTTCAACTGCTCCAAGTAAATACACCTCCATTGTCCTAATCATATTCTCCAAATTCCTTATTACCCTAATGAGATAGCTCTTGGAGTTGTACTTCTCTGGAATCCTTCTCTCAGCCTCGATTGCTAGATCTCTCGTCTTCCTGCATAATAGGTATAGAGACTCAATAGCAAGTCTTTCCTCTTTGTCCAAACCTAGTACTCCCTCCATGTGTGTTTGCATCTTGTACATCTATAGAACCTAGTTGTAGGCTCATCTCCAGCTCTGGTTTGATACATCCACCAATAAGCCTCGTTATTTCCACATTTCGGACACTTCACCTTGGCCTTGGGTAGTGTTGCTATTTCCTCCTCTATTAGTATCACACCTTTCGGATTCCCCTCTTCATCTCCTCTGTCCCTCTTCATTTCTATAATTATTGCAGCTGTTGAGTTATCGTCAATCTTTTTTTCAAATCCACACTTCCTACAGTAAAGTATTCCTTTCTTTGGAAGGAGTACACCTCCACACTTAGGACAAAATTCCATGACACATCCCTCGATGGTCAGATTACTCCAGAGTCTCTCAACATGTGCCAATGGTCGAAAGCGAGGTCGTCTCGATTAACTTTCCTTGGATCCAGTTCTATGACCTCTGAGGCATCGCTTCCAGGAGTAACTTCTCCTTTGCCATTGGCCAAGAAGCATATCGAGACTACGTGACCCCTTGGATCCCTATTTGGATCCGAATACACTCCAACAATTTTCTTTAGTTCAACTTCCAGCCCAGTTTCCTCTTTAGCTTCTCTTCTCGCAGCTTCTTCTACCGATTCACCGTATTCTACGAATCCTCCAGGGAGAGCTAGTTTTCCTTTGTATGGGTCTTTCCCCCTCTTTATCAGAACTAACTTCCCACTCCTAAGTATTATTACGTCCACCGCTAATAAAGGGGATCTCCTATCCATAGCCTAGTGCCTCCTTCACACTCCTTACGATTTTCTCTCTGAACAGTATGGACGGATAACCTAGCTTTGGTACGATGGCTATTACTTTTCCCCTTACGGCCTCTGCAGGTATCCAGTACTCCGGATTACTCCCTGGTATTCTAACCCATCCGGTGTCGGGGTAATAGTTATTGTCTCCCTTGGTTATTATGTAAACTTTCCCTGCATATTCTTTCCTCTCTATAACTCGGTGCACTATTGGATACTTGCTCCCTGGCCTGTCGTAAACTACTATGTCCCCTATTTCTATCTCCTTCGGGTCTACTCCCTTTAAGATGAGCATATCTCCTCTGGTAAAAGTCGGGTCCATGCTGTGAGATATAACAGATACCAGTGGGGTAGGAGTACCCAAAATCAATCCTAGTCCCTTGATGAAAAGTAGCGGTATGAGAAGGACTACCACTATGGAAATGACTACCTCTTTCAACTCCTCTTTACTCCAAGCTCTTTCACCATCTGTGCTTTCCCTCAAGGAATTTCACCCCCATCCACAAACTAGATGCCAGAACTCCCATTG
>QMUK01000028.1 GCA_003660555.1 Thermococci archaeon | reverse complement strand
TTATTCATGCTCCATATTTCTCTTATTAGCTGATATAGATCTCTGAGTGTCACAGAGACTCTATGAGGCTCTCTCCCATAAGTTCTCTTTTGTATCTCGTACCTACTTCTTATTCCCTCCAGAAGCCCCTCTATGAATGTGCAGAGTTCCTCTGCCCTGACTTCTCTCCAAGGAGATATGATTAGATTCTTTATTTCAAATGCCTGCGCACTTCTCCCTATTCTTACACCCATTGTCTTAGAGGCATCCAAAGGGCCAAGATACGGTACCTGAATCACTGTTGTCCTAGAAAGCAAATCTCTCACCATTTTTCCTTTGTTCTTCTTGTAGCCTATATGTCCTTCTTGAATGGATATCACAGACGTCTCTCCTATTATCTCCACTAGTACTGTTTTGTCTGGATTCTCTAAGTTTACTTCTGCTCCGCTAATCTCTCTTATCAACGATCCTAACCTCGTGTTTAATTCTATTGAAGTGAAATCATGTTTTCCTCTTCTTTTGGTCCTCACTGCAAACGTCTCTCCATCTTTTATCCGTTTAGATATCTCATATCCCAAGGAAAGTATTTCTTCCAGCTCTGATCTGACCAAGAAGTCTATTTTTATTGCTTTCTCGATCTCTGGTATGTCTCTTAGGTCCCTTTCCTCAGCACAAGCTAATACTATTCCCTTGAACCCATAAGGTCTTGGTTTAGCTTTGTATCCTCTCTCCATGAGTATAGAAGCCACTACGCCTTCCATATCCTTTTGTGTCTTTATTAGGTAGTTCCACTCTTCCTCCTTCATTTCAATACCTTTGTCTTCCTTATCTCTACAGCTCTCACAGGGAAGATTTTCCTCACTCTCTCTTCCATTTCCTTATTGTATTCTCCTCCTACCACTTTCCTAACGAAATCTTCGAATTTGGTCTTGGATGCCTCCTCGGTTATGTATTCTCTCATTATACTTCTCATTTCATCTTCTTGAGATGTCTTAGCTCTGTATCTCGTGAATGCTATGGCACACACTCTTATTTTCTTCCCATCAGCTGTTTTCACGTCAAATATTGCGTCTATTCTAGTAGTCCCCCTTCTCACTTTGCTCCTCACGTAATCCCTGGTAAAAGAATGTCCTATGAATTTGGAGTATGCTCTCTCCCCATTTACTCTGTCTATCTGGAACTTCAGCTTTACATGTTGCTTAGTTATGTCATTAGTGAGTTCCCTCAGAGTCACTTCTATTACTCTACCTAGTAACTTCTCAGGAGAGTCTGCAGGAGTCTCGCCGATTTCAACCCCTCCGAAGTAATCTGGAGCGACTACTGTATACCAAGACTTAGCTCTCCAAGCGTCCATTCCTTTCTTCGCCAAGCAAATCCCTCCAAATCGTTTCTACTATCAAAACATGGAGAAGCAAATCCTCTAGGGTAGACAACAAAGTCTTAATATTTTTCAGATCTCTTCCGACTTCCACTATTAGTTTCCCAGATATTTCTTCGTTCTTGACCCCTAGCCACTTCACGAAAACTCCTGGTGGAGCTTCTTTATTCTCTATCTCAGTGCAACTGAATACTAAGCCAGATACTCCCCTAGGATACTCTATTCTTATTTCAGCCATCAATTTCGTTCACCTGTCTCTCTATTTCCTTCTCCAAGAATTCAATCAGATCCATTTCCCTTCCCCTTGGAATTTTAGCTCCTGCTGCTACACTATGCCCTCCACCATCTCCTCCCACCGACTCTGCCGCTCTTCTAAGAGCTATCCCAAGATTTACTCCTTTATTGGTTAATTCCCTTGTAGTTCTAGCAGATACCTTTACTTTCCCGTTTTCTGAATTGGCCATGCCGACTAAAACTTCCTCCCTTCTGCCCATGAGCATTGAAGTCACTGTTCCAATTACAGTGTCCCTTATCCTGTCTCCAGCTAGGAAGTACTTGAGGATTCCCTTTTCCTTTAATCCCTCCTTCTGCAGTAGTTCTATAGCCTCTGAAACTTCTCTCCTGTATTCATCTAATATACTCTCCGCTTTCCTCAGGTTCTCGTTTCTGTCTCCCATCGCTACTGCTATGCCCACCCCTGGGAATCCTCTCCTTCCACAGGCATTCAGAAGAGTGGAGTACTCCTTAGCGTCCCTTAACATTCCCTTCTCTGCTGGAAACGTATAAACTTCTCCCACAAGCACTTTGGCTGATTCCACGCTTCCTCCTGTTTTGACTATCCTCATGACTAGGCCTGTTAGCACCTTCTTCTTCTCCTCTTCGGTTAAGTCTACCAATCTCACCCATTTGTCTCCTCTCTTAAGCGGGACCCCGATTTCCTCTAGGAACTCTATTGCCCCCCTCTCACTACCGCTTATCCCAGGCAAATACGGGTTAGTAGTATACTCCAAAGCCTTGAAGAGTGGCCTAGTTTGTCTTCCAAATATCCTTATGTCCTTTTCCACTATAACTAGCCCTTCTTTTTCTGCTTCTTTTAGAATTTCCTTATTCAGTCCGAGTAACTCCCCCCTTGAGTCTTGGTTATCTCCTACAGCTCCCACTATTGCTAGAGGAGATAGATCTCTGTATCCCATCTCCCTAGCGACTAAATAGCATAGACCAGAGCTGCTAACTTCTCTTGATCCATCTATTCCGAAGAAGTGTGGATTTAGTTGTAGTATTTCACTGCTCACTGGTTGATGGTGGTCTATTATACAAACTCCCTTGTTTTTTGGGAGCTTATCGGCCTGACCACTTCCTAGATCGGTTAAAATAAGAAGATCACTCCTCATATTTGAAAACAGCTCAGATATGTTGTCTTTGTCTAACTGTTTAATTGCTTTGACCGAGAACTGTTTCTCCTCCTTGTGAAGAATCGAACATATTATGCCTGCCGAGCTCAACCCATCTGCGTCTATGTGAGTTATTACTCTTACTCTCTCTGCTTCTGATATTGCTTCAGCGAGTTCCTTGATTCTCTCTGACATCTCACTGGGTATTTTCACGGCCTATCTCACCTCACTAGTAACTTCGCCTGCTCTGGATCGTATTTCCACCCTTCTGGGAGTACCCCCTTATTGACGTAGTATTTCACTAGCCTCCTTATCTTGGACTCTATTAGTATTAGCCCTCTCCTAGAATGGAGATCCTTTGGGTGCTTATCTAAGTGTTCTCTTAGGTTTACTGCTCTTTTTATCAAGTTCATTAGGTCTTCTGGTATATCTTGGAGCAATCCCTTCTCTTTTAGTATTTTGGTTATTCTTTTACCAGTTATCAGTTTAGCTCTGGGTATTCCATACTGATCCCTTAGGATTATCCCTATTTGACTTGGGGGGACCCCCTCTTTAGATAGTTTAACTATTAGGTCTTCGACTTCCTCAGGTGTGTACTTCACCCACTCCGGAGGGGAAGTCCTGTAAGGCCTAGTTGAGCCGGACCTTCCTCGTTTTCTAGCGTGCATTCTTGCCATTCAACCACCTCTTAAACTGCTCTAGGGCCTTTCCCCTATGGGAGAACCTATTTTTCTCCTCCCTGTCCATCTCTCCAAAGGTCTTGTTTTGGCCCGATGGTATGAAGATGGGGTCAAATCCAAATCCCTTCTCTCCTCTCTCCTCCTCTGATATCGTGCCTTGGGTTTGCCCTTTAAATATCTTGACCTCTATTTCTGGTTCCCAATAGGCTATGACAGAAACGAATTTAGCTCTCCTATTTTCCTCGCCAGACATCAACTTTAATATTCCCTTGTTCCCTATTTTCTCGAAAATGTAAGAAGAATAGGGGCCAGGAAATCCATTGAGGCAATCTATAAAGAGGCCGGAGTCCTCTATCATCATGGGCAACTTCAACTCCTTAGAGAGGTACTTCATCGACTCAAGGGCTATCTCCTCTAGGTCCTCAGACTGTATTTCTAGATATCTCTTCCTCAGCATCAAAACTTCAACGTCATCCTTCAGGAACTCTTTCACCTCTTCGTATTTTCCTTTATTGGAGGTGATGAAATATATCCTACCTAGCGACGTATCTACCCCTCCTCTCTACGTCTTTCAACTTCTCTAGGACTTCTCTCACCTTTTCGAATGTCTGAGAATAGCCTTCCAGGAAGTACTTTAATGTTTCCTTGTACTCGTAATGAGTGCTCTCTAGTGTTCGCTTGAGGACGTATATATCTACAGCGAAGTCCTCTGCTCTCTTGGAGAATTCCCCTAGGCCGAAGTCTATTAGGTAAAGCTCACCGCCTTCGGATAGTATCATGTTTCCTGTGGTGAGATCTCCGTGAACTATTCCCGATGAGTGCAATTTTCCGACAATTCTTCCTATTTCTCTGAATAGTTCATTGACGCTCTCTTTGCTTAACTCTTTGGATAGCATGATCTCTCTCAACCTTTTCCCATCCACGTATTCCATGACTATGTAGAAATTCTCTGGATCTACCTCCAATATCCAAGGAACTGGAACTCCATTTTCTCTGGCAGAATGCATCAATTTAGATTCTTTTCTAGTTCTAGTACTCCTTATCTTTCTGTCTAGCTGTTTTACCCTGTATTTCTTCTCTTTTCTGAATTTTACTACAACTTTCATCTTATTTCCTGGAGATATCTCGTATTCCTCGAGATATAAATCTGCTTCAGCTCCTTTGCTCATTAGCGCCAATTGACCTCTACCTCCTCTATTCGGAATCTCTGTTTAACGACAGTCTCCTCTATTTTGTGTTTCGTCCCAGACTTATAATATAGAATCCCGGTCCATGCTATCATTGCGCCGTTGTCAACGGAATATTCGGGAGGGGTTACTCCTAACTTAGCCCCGTGTTCTGAGACCATCTCCTTGAGCATTTCTTTGAGTCTATCTAGGGCTCCAACTCCTCCGCAGAGCAACAATTCTTCTTTTCCAGTGAGTGTCAATCCTCTCTCTGCCACTTCAGTCAACATGGCAAATGACGTTTCCAGAAAGCTGTAACATAGATCCTCTGGTCTCACTTTCCCTATTTTTTCTAAAGCTGATGTTAACAATCCAGAGAAGGAGAGCTCCATGCCCTTTACGATGTATGGCAACTCGATGAACTTCTCCCCTCTCTTAGCTAACTCTTGAACCGAAAGGGCCCAAGGAAATTCCAGCCCCAGTTCTCTACCCAATCTGTCTATACAGTTTCCTAAGGCCATGTCCATAGTTTCTCCGATTACTCTGTATCTCCTGTCTTGAAAAGTTATGACTTGAGTGTTTCCTCCACTAACGAAGAGTACTAGGGGATCCTCCAATTTCGTAATGAGTCTTCCTATCTCTATGTGAGCCACTCCGTGATTGACTCCAACTATGGGAATTCCTAGGCCCAGGGAAAGGGACCTAGCAGCAGTTGCCACCACTCTAAGACATGGCCCCATACCAGGTCCTTGAGAGAAAGAGACTATGTCTATGTCCCTAGCACTCAAATTAGCCTTTTCTAGAGATTCCCTTATTAGAGAAGATATGTTCTCAGCATAGTATTGGGCTGCCTCTCTTGGCTTCAACCCCCCTTTCTTAGGGGAAAACACTCTGGATACATTAGCTAGTATTTCTCCCTTATCTGTTACTATTCCGACTCCGAGTTTGTAGGCAGTCCCTTCTATTCCAAGAGAGATCAAACAGCCTCCTCCAAACTTACTTCCTCTTCCATTGTGTGTAACCGCATTTCCCGCAGGCATATCTGTCTCCGTGGTCTGCCATGAACACTCCCAAACCACATCTAGGGCAGAATGGGTTTCTCCTCATTACTTTGTCTCCTTTCAGGATGTACATCTTCCACTTCATTACTCAGAACCTCCCTCATCTTTTTCTGGCTTCTTTTCCATGTTTTTCCTTATTTTATGCTCTGGTTCTATTTTCTCAAGTGACTCCCTGTCCTTGTATATTTTCACGAAGCATCTAGATACTGGTCTTCCAAATTCTTGTTCTATTTTGTCTACTATCACTAGATCTGGATCTGCATCTAGTTCCGCTGAGATTCTAGCCTTAACTTCTGACCTCCTCGGAGTGGGGCCTTCGTGGTGTACTAGTGCTGTTACTTCAGTTCTATTCAAGAGTGGGTTCTCTTTCCTCTCTAAATATTCTATTTTCAAGGTCGATACCCCCAACTATTTCTCTTGCCTTTCTTCTGTCCGAATCCGATATTTCTAAGAGGACTACACCTTCACCGGGCTGACCATAAACTAGGACGCTATGCTCCGAGGAGAAAGCTACACATGGGACTCCTGCTAGATCCTCCTCTCCATCAACTATTATGAGTGTTCTCTTTCCAGAGAGAATCGAATCTCTTATAGATTCTACTAACTCCCTGGTTATCTCTCCCGGAGGATTTCTCACCCTAATTACTCTATCGAACGTTTCCTTTATTCCCTCTTCTATTCCAATTTCTTTCCTCTCTATTTTACCGTCTATTATTGCTATGTCTGGGTCTATACCTACTCTCAACAGTGACTTGGTCACCATGTCCCCAACAGACATTAAGAACTTTCCCTTTAACATTGAAACGAATTCATTGTCCATTTTCTTGAAAAGCTTCCCCCTAGGTTCAGAGAGAAACTCTCTATCTCTCTCAGAGATCTTCATCATCTCACCCTTAGGGCGTATCTTCCAGATCTCTCTATCTTCATTTTCTTGGCTATCTCGGAGTTCTCCGGATCTATTATTATTACTAGTCCACTCCACTCTTCCGAAAGAGAGGAATTGTTGCAGACAGGACATACCTCCCCTTGAACTATGGCATGACAGTTCCTGCATGCTCTTTCCTTAGACAAGCCCTTCACCTCACCCTTTATTAGCTTTGGCCTTTTCCTTCTTTTTTACCTCCTCTTCTATCCATTCTATCTTCCCTAGGCCAGGTTGCTTCATCGTCAATCCTATCTTAGGCTTTCCCTTCATGCTAACGGCTATTATCCTAGCTCTAACCCTATCTCCTGATTTTATACTTCTCCTACTTTCTTTACCGATTAGTACTCCCTGCTTCCTATCGTAAGATATGTAATCCTCC
Organism: Thermococci archaeon; assembly: GCA_003660555.1. Lineage (GTDB taxonomy): Archaea > Hadarchaeota > B88-G9 > B88-G9 > B88-G9 > B88-G9. The sequence continues at coordinate 6,607 of QMUK01000028.1, read as the reverse complement.
ATTATCTGAGATACATGAGCTAATGCATCCATAGGGCCAATTCTAACGAATATACCAAATTCAGCGACATCTACTACTTCTCCCTCAACTACTTCCTGTAATTCAGGCTTAAATGAGATCAATTTGAATTTCACTTCGTGATATGTGGCTCCATCTCCTGGTATTATCTTTCCAACGCCTATCTCCTCGACTTCAGTTACAGCTAGGACTACGCCTAGATCTCTGTCCCATTTCCCTTCATAGGTCTTCCTAAGCAGTTCAGTTACTACTTCCTTCAAGTCAGACCCGAATTTGTCAGGAGGGACTCTAACAGTATCTAAGACCAAGTACTCTCTGTACAAGACTAACACCTCATCCAATTGGGATTTGTGGGTCCAACTCTAGTTTTTTCCTGTTCCTAGGAAATATTACTGATATCCCTCTATTTCTCAACTCTTTTTTGAGTTTCATATCAGCTGTTGCCACGAAAACTCTTCTCTCTCTTGAGATGTTCTCTGAGAGTGAGAGTATGCTGAGATCTGCTGACTTCTCCCCTGTCGAGATGGTATCTATCTTGCTCAAATAGACCTTCTCAGACACTCTTGCTAGCTCTCCCTTCTTCCCTCTACCTCTCGATAACTCAGAGATTTCCTTTACTACTTCCTCTGTTACTAGGAAATCCACATTTCCTAGCATTTCCTTTATTCCCTCCAGCAAATCTACTCTCTCTTGGATTGCATACATCATTACACTGGTGTCTAGTATGACTACTGGACGATCCCGTATCCTACTAGTCTCCATCTACCCATGATCCTCCTACTAAGGGCCGCCCTATCTCCCTCTTGAGCACAGACTGGTATTAGGAGTCTCAGTACTGCCTCATCCTTTCTGAGTTCTACTACGTTACCTATTGTTGTAGATGTCCCAACGTTTATCATGAGCTGTTCTCCCCGCTTAAGCGGCTCCACTTTGGTTTCTTCTGTTAATCCCACGACCTTTTCCAAGAGGTGAATCTCGATGTCTAGCTCTCTCAAAACTTGGGGAAGCGTTCCAGGTTTACCTGCCACTCTACCTATTAGGTTATCGGATTTGGTCAGACTCGGATCTAGCTCGGTTCCTACTCCAACTAGTCCCCCTGGTCTCGCTTCTTCTATTTCTCCGTCAGGCACTCTGAGGCTGACCACCTCAGTGTACAATGGCTCTTCTGGATTGTCTCCGACTCCTGGCTTTATCTCTATTTCATCACCGATTCGAAGAACGCCTTGAATTATCGATCCCCCTATTACTCCCCCCACTAGTTCATCTATTTTTGTTCCGGGTTTATTTACATCGAAACTTCTAGCTACATACATTCTAACTGGTTTGGATGGGTCCCTCTTTGGTGTGGGTATCTTTTCCTCTATCGCCATTATTAGGACGTCTATGTTCACTTCGTTCTGAGCAGATATCGGTATTATGGGAGCTCCCTCTGCGACAGTGCCCTCAATGAACTTCAGTATCTGCTCGTAATTCTCTCTCGCTTCTTTCTCTGATACTAGTTCGACTTTATTCTGAGCTATCACTACGTTCTTCACACCTATTATCTCGAGTGCCATTAAGTGCTCCTTGGTCTGAGGCTGAGGACATGGTTCATTAGCTGCTATTACTAGCACTGCCCCGTCCATGAGAGATGCTCCAGAGAGCATTACTGCCATTAAAGTCTCGTGTCCGGGAGAATCTACGAATGAAACTTTTCTCAGGAATTCTGTCTTAGATCCACAATGCTTACATATTTCTTTAGTGGTGTAGCATTGTGGCTCCGGACAGACAGGACATTTTCTGAAAGTAGCGTCAGCATATCCGAGTTTTATTGATATTCCTCTTCTTATTTCTTCACTGTGCGTGTCAGTCCATACCCCACTCAAGGCTTGAGTTAAGGTCGTCTTACCGTGATCAACGTGACCGACCATGCCTATGTTTATCTCCGACTGTTTAGTCAAGTGTTAACCACCTCTCAGTTCTTCTAGACTCTTTTCCCCAGATTCTATGACCTTGACGTTCACTTGGACTATCTCTTCAGATATGGTGTTCCCTCTAACGGTCTTTCTCTTCCTAATTCCCTTTTCCCTTGGCCTATATCCGGGGCCAGATGAGAGAAGTATTCTTCTTCTTCCTGTCCCTTGTACGTCTTTCCTCATTGGGAATCCATCTTTATCGCTTCCTCCAGTTATCTTTACCTTATATCCGGGAAACCCTATGGGTGTCAAGTCCACAGTGTCTCCTATTTTCTTTCCAAGGAAAATTCTAGCTTTTTCGTCCTTTAGCTCGAATTGATGGGCCTTGCCGCTAGACGGATCAGATATGACTAACTTAATTTCCACTTCACATCACCACCACTACTAATGGCAATCAACCTAGATATTTCCAAAGCTAATTCCCTGTCCTCCTCGTCCAGATCATCTAATCTATCTAATACCTCCTTGGATACCAAGGTATAAAGAACTTCTCCTTCCTTTATCTGTCTCCCTACAGTCGGTCCACTAACCGATATGGCTACCCTACTCCCGCTTCTGGCTTCTTTCAATCTCTCTCCTTTGTCTTGTATCTCTTTTATTCTACCTATTTTCCTACCTTTTTCATTAATTAGAGGATAATTTGGTCTTATTCTCCCAGAAATTACTTCTACACCAAATATAGCTGGGTCACTTCTCCTGAACACGAACCCAGGGAGAATTCTTATCTTCCCTGGAAGAACTCTTTCTTCAAGTCTACGTCTCTCTTCCTCTTTTTTAGATTTAACGAACTCTTCATATTTTTCTATTAGCCTGTATATCACTTCGTCCTTTATTATATCTATTTCTAGCCTCTCAGCCTCTTCTTTAGCTTCAGGGAGAACCTTTACGTTAAATGCCAAGATAGCTCCCAAGAGGGAATTTTCCTTAGAAACAGCATAGGCCTCCATTACGTCTCTCTTGGAGACTTCCCCCACGTCTGCTATCTTTACCTCTATTCCTCTATTTCTCAGCTCGGACAGTATTGCCTCTAAACTCCCGAGTGTATCTGCCTTAACTACTAAACCAACTTTTCCCTTCTTCTCAATTATTATTTCGCTTATTTCGCTTTTGACTTTCTTAATTAGTTCCTCCTTATTGTCTTTCGCCACTAAGACCGGAGACCCTGCCACTGCCTTCTCGAGAGATGGTGCTGCTATTTTGACTCCCGCTGCAGCAGTGACCTCTTCTACCGAACTGAATTTCTCCCTTGGATCCCTTATTTCGTCCAGTGGTTTTGGTTTAAGAAGCGCTCTCACTTTAGTCAATATGGGTTCTTCCAAACTTCCTACTACGATTTCGTCTCCCCTTCTGATCATACCGTCATAGAGTATTACGTCTATCGTGATTCCCAGACCTGGTTCCTCCTTTACTTCTAATACAGTCCCTTTCCCAGGTCCTTTGGCCTCTATCTTCAGATTTTTCTCCAGGTACTTCTGTGCTAGACCTGATATAATGGCTAGTAGTTCTGGAATTCCCTCTCCTGTAAGAGCACTCACAGGGACTATGCACACTTCCCTTGTGAAGTCTCTAATCCTGTCGAACCTCTCGGCAGAGAAGCCCATTCTCGATAGGCTGCCCACTAGTTCATAGATCTTCTTATCTAGCTCTTGGACTACCCACTCTTTTTGTTTTCTGATACTCTCAGATATCGGTCTCATTTCCCTCGAATTCCAACCCCTTATTCTGTCTATCTTGTTAGCTGCTACCACGAAAGGGACTTTGTAGCTCCTCAATATGTTGAGGGACTCTATCGTCTGAGGCCTAAATCCCTCGTTTACGTCTATTACCAAAACCGCTAGGTCGGCTATGCTACCTCCTCTCTTCCTCAGGTTCGTGAAGGCCTCATGACCTGGAGTGTCTATAAAGAGTAGGCCAGGAATAGTTAACTTTCCGCCGAGTTTATCCAGAATAGGGCCACATATCTCCTTTATTACCTCCAGGGGTATCTCGGTAGCTCCTATGTGCTGAGTTATTCCACCAGCTTCCTTCTTGGCTATGGCAGTACCTCTTATCTTGTCTAACAGAGTCGTCTTGCCGTGATCCACATGGCCTAGAACCGAGACTATCGGCTGCCTTATTGACAATTCTAACCCTCATAAAGCCACTCTTCGTCTATTCTCTTGTAACTTAAGATTTCGTCTGGAGAAAAGTATATGGATATTTCCCTCTCTGCATTTTCCTCTGAGTCTGCAGCGTGTATTACATTTCTACCTATTTCTAGGGAGAGATCTCCTCTTATAGTTCCTGGAGATGCATCTGATGGATCAGTAGATCCTACCATTCTCCTGACTAATTCAACTACGTTCCCCTTTCCTTCTACGACCATTACTACTGCAGGAGATGAAGTTATGTACTCTATAAGTCCGTCATAGAACTTTTTTCCCTTGTGCATTTCGTATTGTCTCTCAGCCAAGTCTCTACTTATTTTCACTAGCTTCATGGCCACTATCTTGAGACCTCTCTTCTCGAATCTGGATATTATCTCCCCTATTAGTCCTCTCTGAACTCCATCTGGCTTTATCATGACGAAAGTCCTCAAGTACATCACCCCTTTTCGTACTTAATGGTCCACTTGACCTTCCTCGGATTCCTTCCCAGCTTAAGCATGTTCTTCTCGCACTTACTAGAGCAGAAGTATAGTATAGTACCGTCTCTCCTAACGAACATACTCCCCGTTCCAGGCTTTAATTCCCTACCACAAAAACTACAATTCCTCATTTCAGATACCTCAAGGAGCTCTTATCTCCCTAGCCTCTCTCTCTGGCTCCTTCAGCATGAGGATGTCTCCCACTCTCACGGGGCCTTTGACGTTCCTGGTCACTATCCTGCCCTTGTCTCTTCCTTCAAGTATTCTAGCCCTGACTTGGGTCACTTCTCCAGCTATTCCAGTCCTCCCCCTTATTTCTATAACTTCTGCTGGAACTGCTTCGTCTTCTGGCATTTAGAATCCCTCACTTCTTGAGTTCAGACACCTTATTTATTATCTCCTTAACTAATTCCTCAGCATCTCCCGGATCTAATATACAGGCAGAAGCTGCTGGGACCTCTATTCCGCATGCTTTCCCTAGTTCCTCCTTACTAGGTACGTATATATATGGTATTTGTTTCTCCTCGCACAGATACGGGAGATGAGCGACTATCTCCGGAGGGTCTACGTCCTCTGCTATTAAGACTAACTTGGCCATCCCTCTTTCCACCGCTTTGGTAGTCTCATTAGTACCCTTTTTTATCTTGCCACCATCTCTAGCTCTCTGTATTGCATCATAGGCCTTCTCTGCTAATTCCTTCGGTACCTCGAATCTCACATAAGGTTTCTTAGCCAAGGGAACACCTCCCTCAGTGAACTTCATCAGTCATCGCAGACCCACCTTCTAGGAGAGGTATATAAAACCTTTTCTAGAAAAGGGTTTTAACCATCCCAATGGATTCAAAGAGGGGCTCAAGGGAAGTGATGGGTGGAATAAGGAGGTTAGTATTGGACGTACTCAAGCCCCACGAACCAATACTCACTGAGCTGGCAAAGGAAATAAGCAAGATGCCTGGAGTAGAGGGAGTGAACATATCCCTGATAGAACTAGATAAGGACACAGAGAACATAAAAATAACTATAGAGGGCAGAGACCTGAATTACGAGGAAATAAAGTCCAAGATAGAGCAGTGTGGAGGAAGAATCCACAGCATAGATGTTGTTGCAGCTGGGAGGAGGTTAGTAGAGGAAGTTGAGACGATTCAGGATAAGAGATAGAACTCTCGAAGTTCCTAGGCATTGTCTAGGATGTGAGGGGATAGAAGACAAGGCTAGGCCAAGGCATCACCCGACTCTGGAGCTAACGCAAGCGTGCAATCTCAGATGCCCCTTCTGCTATTCTGAGATATCTCTGAAGAGAGGAGTTGAGATAAAACCAGGACTGTACTTCAACGGAAGGGACGAATTCGAGGCAGTAACTATTTCCCAGTATGGAGAGCCAGTTTTGGTAGGAATAAGTAAATTAGGATCATATTCCAAGTGGTTAAAGGATGAAATAGGTGCTGAAAGGATTGATTTACACACAAACGGAGTGATTCTCGGAGAAGGATCTGAAAAAGAAGTAGAGGAGAAACTAGAGTATCTGTACTCCAAGGGGATAGACATGATCATAGTGAGTCTTCACTCAGTGAGGAGGTATTCAGAGGTAACCCGAGGGGGGAAAGAGGATCTAGAGAAAGTCCTCAGACTACTTAGCGTACTAGGTGATTCAGAACTCTATTCTGTGATTAGGGCAGTAATCTTGCCAGGAGTGAACCTAGATGAAATGAAGTCTCTGAATGAATTGGCCAAGGAGAAAGGAATAGATGAACTAATGGTTCAACCTTTAGTGATTTATCCCGATTCGACAAATGCTTTATTGGAAATAGGAGTTGATCTGGAAAGGGTAGGACTCTTGGAGGACCTCTTTTCTATAATGGAACTAGAAAAAGTCAAGATGAGAGGTTGCCTTCTTTATTCCCTTGAGAAAATGCAAGAACTTGGCTTGTTAGACAAAATACATAAAAAAGATTGCTTTGAGGATTCTCCAAGAGAAAAAGGGGATCCAGATATTCCATTGAGGGAAATA
>QMUK01000027.1 GCA_003660555.1 Thermococci archaeon | reverse complement strand
CGAATAGAATATCGGAAACTTCCTGTATCCGATCAGGGCTAACAATTACCTCACCAATCTGCTTATTCTTATTCCATCTTCGCTAATGTGGGCTATGAAGGAGATCTCTGAGTCATTCATTAGCCACTCTCTGAAGGAGTAATATGCCAGAGCGGATGCTAGAGATCCTAGAGCTCTGAAGTCCAGCCTAGAGCAAACGTCCCTCACTCCCCTAAGAACACTACTTATGTCTCCCCTCGGGAGAACTAGGTTCTCTCCCCAGTCGATGTAAATGTAGTTCTCGGTGACCCCTAGGAACAGAGTTGGGATTCTGCTTCTCGAGGAGTATTCCCTGACTAATGCCCTAGATTCGACGTTATCGAAACTACAAATGACTATATCTGGATCGAACTTGCTCTGGAGGTCCATTAGTTGTTCCATCTTCTGGACGTTCATGTGAACGGGGAAAACTGGTACTTCTGAAAGGAGGGAAACCAAGGATGCTAGAGCCATGACCTTCTTCCTGCCCTCATATCCCTTTGGGATTAAGTGATTATCGTAATTGCCTAGCTCGACCTCGTCTCTGTCCACCAATACGAGAGAAGACAAATGAGGTAGGACTTGAGGTACTAGGTTCGAACCCAGGAATCCGCATCCGAGGAAGAGGGCTCTCACCTTCCTCATCTCTCCTCCCCTCCTCCTAGGAGTTTGGCCAAGAAACCTTTTCTCAGACTTTCCCTTGGTCTCCTTGGGAGAGTTATGGATCCTATTTCCTCAAGCATTGGTCTTCTGGATGTAATCTCTTCTTCTCTTAGCCCTCCCTCGTTGTAGATGGTGCTCGCTAACTCTAAGACATTTGATATTATTCCAAGAGCTAGCCTTGGGTGAAACTCACTCACTTCTACCTCCGCGCAAGGGTAATTTAGCTCGCTCGCCCTTACTCTCTCATCTCCACTCCCTGGGACTCTTACGAAAATCAGAGGTGGTCTCCCTAGTTTCTCCAAGAGGCCTATCGTTTCTCTCAAATAGGGAGGAGTGTTCTCCTCAAAGTCGCTGATTAGAATTATCAATTTGACTCTATTTCCACTTCTCTTAATTTCCTTTGCAAGGAGGAGTATTGAGCTCCCTATGGAGGTAGTTCCATCCACTTCGATCTCTTTGATCTCCTCTGGATCGAGCAGAAAGGCGTATTCCCTGAAGGCTATGAGGTATCTCACTCCAGCCTTGGAGCTGAAGAACCTGTAAAAGGCCTCAGCTATTTCCTTGGACTCTGCCATGGATCCTGATACGTCGAATATTATGGCCAAGTCCCTTAGGCCAATTCTGGCTATTACCTCCTCGGCAACTTCCCTCATTCTTCTCAGGATTTCCCTCTCCAGGTCTTCCGTTATAGCTTCGTTCTCCTTGAGGTGTTCCAATATGTGGGAAAAGGCAAATGGGTTCCTCATCTCCCTGATCTTCCTTCGGGCTATCTCCTCGAATTTCTCTCCTAGGACCGTTCTGTACCACACGGCATGCCTCAAGAAGTCCTCTGGCTTAGAAGACTTAGCAATCTCTTCTGCCTCCCTGGGATTCTGGACTACGTTCACAAGCACGTGAAAAGGCGCGTACTTCACTAGATCGATTAGTCCGACTCCAAGCTTCTCGATTGCCTCTTCGACCGAGAGCCTAGAGAGATTAGAGGCGAAGAGGTAATTCTCATGTGATATTCTCTTTCCATTTATTTTCTCTCTCGGAAGCCTGAGATAGGAGAAGAGTCTCCTGAATCTACAAGGAGATGAGAAATATGCTTTCATTATTTCCTCTCTGCTCGAGTTAGCTATCTTAACTGCTATAGCCATTCTCAATCTCTTAGTGTTCTCCTTACCGTTTACTATCTCGGAGAAATGTAATAAATGGGGTAGGGGGACCCTCTGGATGAGGGTCCAAGCGGTTTCCCTGTATCTCTTCGAGGAGTGGTTTAGGAGTGAAAGCAGAGCACTGCACAGTCTTTTTCTGTGATAAACTCCTCTTTCTATGCAGTAGGCGATTACTCTAGCCAATGGATCTGGATCCTCCCTAGAGATCTCCCTCAAGTGCAAGCTCTTAACGCGTAGATCCCACTTAGATCCTCCAGTCAAGTAGTGGAACAGAACTTCGACTAATGATTCGTTTGGCTCTGAGGCCCTGTGGGACCTCGACAACTGCACTCCCCCTAACCGAAAACAGCGTCTGATCTGTAGATCACTATGTACCTTCCTTCCGTCCTGATCTCTATGCTCTTGCCCTTCAATTCTCTAGCCAATTCTGGATCTACTTTACTCAGGACCTCAATTGGGTTTCTCTCGAGAAGTTCCTCCAAAGCCTCTGGTACTTCTATTTCCTTACCCAAAGCCAGTATCTTCCTCTGATTTCGCACTTTCTCAAGTACACCTACTTCCTCGTTTGTTTCCCTATCTAGGGTCGATACCCTCTTAGCTCGCACCTTCCCACCGCAAAAAAGCAGAAGCAGGAGGAAATGCCACCGAGATGAGGGGAGACTTTCGGCCCTGCCGACCCTAAAGACCTCCCCAGAGGGAGGTATACATAGGGAGTGGCAAAACGTATCTCCCCCGAGGGTGGCTGTAGAGGGTAGACATGCACCCATATATATAATTTTCCGTTCGTGCGCAAACAACTAATGTCTCATGAGAATCGAGATTAGTTGTTTGGCAGGGGCAAAGGTAGTCTGTGACAAACAACTAATGTCTCATGAGAATCGAGATTAGTTGTTTGGTGGAGAGGAAATGACCCTTCCGCCTACTTGAAATACACATGTATCACGATAATAATAAAATCGGGATATGTTCGAGATATCCTTCGGGTGGAGCCACCCCTTCTCTTCCAGTGGAGCCACTGGAACAGAACGATAGTGGTATCGTGGTACACCACTAGATCAAAACAGAATCCCCCCAAGTTATTGATCTCTCTGGTATATAAACTTGACTACCCTTACTTAGAAGTCCAGATTCACACTTGGGAGGAACGCATACTCCACCCGCTCCACTGGAAACAAGGGGGTCCCACTCTCCTAGGTGACGCTGCTCCAGTGTAATACTCCATCCGCTCCACTGGAAACAAGGGGGTGACACTACGGTCCACGCGAAATAACGATATATACCTCTGCTTCCACTGGAGAAGTGTGAGGGGGTGAGGGGCTTTGGAAGTTCAGAAGACCCTAACTGAATTGTTCGATACGCTTCTGAGAAGAGAAACGATATTTCGTAATAAAGAGGCACTGAGACATACATATACCCCAGAACATCTACCTCACAGAGAGAGGGAAATAAGCAGACTGGCCAGAATCTTGGTTTCTCCATTGAGAGGAGAAACACCATCGAATGTCTTCATATACGGTAAGACCGGCACAGGGAAGACAGCAGTAGCCAAATTCGTTGGAAGAGAGCTAAAACAAGTAGGTGAGAAAAAGCAGATACCCATAGAGGTAGTTTACATAAACTGCGTTGAAGTGGACACTAGGTATAGAGTTCTAGCGAATCTAGCCTACACGTTTGGGGAAGAAGTACCACTAACCGGTTGGCCAACAGACCAAGTGTACAAATCTTTTTTCAATTCAGTAGATTCGGAGGAGAGGTTCGTAGTTATAATCCTAGATGAAATCGATAAGCTAGTCAAAAAGAGTGGAGACGACGTCCTCTACAACTTGACTAGAATGAACTCTGAGTTGAGGAACTCCAAGGTGAGTGTGGTGGGAATAACCAACGATCTGAAGCTCGTGGACTACTTAGACCCAAGGGTTAAGAGCAGCTTGAGTCAAGAGGAAATAGTGTTCGAGCCGTACAATGCGCTTCAATTAAGAGACATATTAGGAGAAAGAGCTAAGATAGCTTTCAAGGACGGGGTAGTCACAAAAGAAGCAATAAACCTATGCGCGGCTCTAGCAGCACAGGAACACGGAGACGCTAGGAGAGCCCTAGATTTACTGAGAATTTCCGGAGAAATAGCTGAGGAAGAGGGATCCCAGAGAGTGGAAGAGAGTCACGTTAGGAAAGCCAAGGAGAAACTCGAGCAAGACAGAATAATAGAGGTAATAAGGACTCTTCCGAAGCAGTCCAAGTTAGTCTTATACAGTGTCTTATTACTGGGCAGACCATCCAGCACTGGAGAGGTATACGATCTATACAGAGATCTTTGCCATAGAACCGGGGTAGAAGTCCTGACGCAGAGAAGGGTTTCGGACTTAATCTCCGAGCTAGACATGTTGGGAATAATAAACGCCAAGGTAGTGAGTAAAGGTAGATATGGTAGGACCAAAGAGATAAGCCTAGGAGTCCCACCCGAGAAAGTATCCAAGGCTCTGGAGGAATTGATTTGACACCCATGAGTGAGATATATCGAAGAATAAAGGAAGCAGGTCTAGACATAGACGAATTCGAGAGAAAGGTAGAGGAGAAAGTGGAGGAGTTCGAGGGGCTGATAAGCAAGGAGGGAGCCGCTTACATAGTGGCTAGGGAAATGGGAGTAGATCTAGAAGAAGACTACGAAAAGGAAAGGAAAATGAGAATCTCAGAAATAAGGGATGAAGGAGAGAGCGTGACCATAGAAGGCAGAATAATACACATCCAAGGACCCAGGGAGTTCTCCTATAAAAACGGAAGAAAGGGAAGGGTAATCTCTGTGTACCTATTGGACAAAACGGGAGAAATAAGGTTGACACTTTGGAACGAGCAGGAGAAGAACCTGGAAGGTCTCAGAGTTGGAGATTGCATCAAATTATCTAGGGCTAGGGTTAGGAGAGGCCTAGGGGGATCCTTAGAACTATACTATTCATGGGACACCAAGTTAGAGAGAACGGAGTGTAAGGAAGTTCCGGAGTACAGGCCAACTAGGTCTAAGATCGTTGAGATATACGAGGGGAAGAGGCCGGAAGTAGTTTTATTCAACGTAATTGAGAAAGTCAGAGAAAACACCTACATAATAGGAGACGAAACTGGAATAATACCTCTGGTTTCAATTTTTGACCTAGAAGTAGGTAAATCTTATCTGGCGAGAAACCTCTACGTGGTCAGAAACAAATTCGGACAGATAGAGCTGCATTTGGGGAAGTATTCCGAGTTAGAGGATTACGGCTCCAAGATAGACGTGCCGAGCAGAACGAAAATATCCGATCTTCTACCAGGGGTAATGGCAAGCGTAGCTGGAATTGTAGAGAACAAAACAGGAATTAGAGAGACAGAAATAGACGGAGTCAAGAGAAGAGTAGCGGATATAACGCTGAGGGACGAAACGGGAGTTATGAGAGTGACTTTCTGGGACGAATCCGTGAGGGATTGGGAGAAAATAGACATAGGCAAGTCGGTGAAACTAAACGCCATATACACCAAGCTGGGACTGGGAGGAGAAATAGAAGCTTCCTACACGGAGTACTCCTCTCTCTCCTCATTCGATGTGAGAACACCTCCCGTTGGTTTTCTAAAGATAAGAGAGATTCGGGAGATACTCCCACCAATAGTCAACCTAAGGGCTAGAGTCATTCAAAAAGGAGAGGAAGAAGAGAGATTCGGTGTTAGGAGAACCCATCTGATACTCGGGGACGATACAGGAAGAATATCTTCCTACTTTTGGAGAGACAAGTCGGAATTTGCAAGAGGGATAGAAATAGGGGATTTACTATCCATAACAGACGCATATATCCAGAAAAGGGGCGAGAGAATATACCTCAACGTAGGCCCGAATTCAGGAGTTGAAGTGAATCCTCCAGGAGCTGAAATAATAGAAGTCCATTTCGATGGGGTACTTGAGGTGATTTCCAACCCAGTAACGACTGAGGAAGAGATGACATGTCGTGTAGGGGCCAGATTTGGAGGAAACGTACTAGAATTAGTAGCAGAGAGGGAGGAAATGGATAAGATTCTAATGCTTAGAAGAGGAGACGTAATACGAGTCAAGGGAGGCAGAATAGTAGGAAGAGGGAAGATACTAGTGAGCAAGGAGACGGAGGTACTAAAGGGGGTAGACGAGAAAAAGAGAAGGGAAATAGCATCTCTTGAGGAGGGAGAGATTGCCGAAGTAAGGGGAACGGTGGTCAAGGTGAAGTTACCTGTCTGTGAGAAGTGCGGCTCAACGGTCTATGGCAAGAAGTGCCGAGAGTGTGGTAACGACATAGAAAAGTTCTTCTTCTCCCTAGTCCTAGATGATGGAACCGGAGTAGTCAGGGCATTTGGCTTCGAAGAGGAACTATTAAGCTCAATTGGTCCAAACGATATATTAGGTAAGGAAATAATAGCTAGCGGGACACTAACCAGAAACGAAATGACCGGAAATTTGGAGATGCGGGTGAATAGCTTGTCCATCCCAGATTTAGATAGAGAAATAAAACTTCTGTTAGAAGAGTTGGAAGGTGGTTGAAACGTCCAAGTCCAAGTCCAAGAAAGAGGTGAGTGGTGAGGAGATAGTCATTAAGACGATAGAGGAACTCCCAGGAGTAGGTCCAGCAATAGCTGCTAAGCTTAAAGAGGCAGGATATGGGGAGTTGGAAGCAATAGCAGTGGCATCCCCAACGGAATTGAGTACAGCGGCAGATATTCCAGAATCCACAGCAGCCAAAATAGTGAAAAGTGCTAGGGAAGCACTGAAGATGGACTTCGAAACAGCAGACAAAATACTAGAGAGGAGAAAGGCCATAGGGAGAATAACTACAGGCAGCAAATCACTAGATCAACTTTTGGGTGGAGGAGTAGAGACTCAGGCCATAACGGAGGTATACGGAGAATTTGGGAGTGGAAAAACTCAACTGGCACATCAATTAGCCATAAACGTACAGCTTCCAAGGAATAAGGGAGGATTAGAAGGCAAAGCAATATACATAGATACTGAGGCCACATTCAGGCCCGAGAGGATACATCAAATAGCGTCCTCCATGGGTCTAGATCCAAAGGAAGTATTGAGCAACATATTCCATGCTAGGGCACACACAACCTATCACCAGATGCTACTGGCTGAAAAAGCCGAGGAATTGGTTAGAAGAGAGGAAGTGAAACTAATAGTCATAGACAGCTTGACCACACACTTCAGGAGTGAGTTCGTCGGTAGGGGAATGCTGGCAGAAAGACAACAAAAGCTGAACAAACACCTTCATACTCTTCAGACACTAGCTGATAAGTATAACTTGGCGGTATTGGTCACTAATCAGGTAATGGCCAGACCAGACATGTTCTTCGGAGATCCAACGGCACCAGTCGGAGGACACGTACTGGCCCATCAAGCCACAGCCATAATATATCTCAGGAAGAGCAAGGGAGGAAGGAGGATAGCCAGACTCGTTGACAGTCCCTATTTGCCAGAAGGAGAGGCTATGTTCAGAATAACTGAGAAAGGGATAACGGATTGATTCCCAAATTACTAGTAACAGACTTAGATGGAACTATAACAGACAAGAGCAGGAGGCTCAACCTAAAATCAGTTGAACTACTCCGGAAAATAGAAGAAGCGGGAGTGAAGGTAGTCATAGCCACGGGAAATCACCTCTATTTCGCCGAAGCAGCGGCAGTACTAATAGGGGCTACTGGAGGAATAATAGCGGAGGACGGAGGTGTTGTGAGAATAAACGATGAAGTGTTCTGGCTAGGAGACAAAACCGAGATGGTGAATTTACTGTCGGAATTCGAGGCCAAGACTGGAATAAAGGTCCCGTTGACACCATCTAATCCAGTGAGGAGAACCGGAATAGTCCTTTGGAAGACACTTTCTGAAGATCAATTAATGGAGATAAGAGAGTTCTTCTCAGCCAGAGGATATGTAGTCGTGGATTCTGGATTCGCCTACCACATAAGACAAAGGAACGTCAACAAGGGGAATGCCTTGAATTTCCTCTTGAAAAAGATGAAAATATCTCCAGAGGAAGTGATAGCGATAGGAGATGGAGAAAATGATTATGAGATGCTTAAATTAGCAGGAAAGAGTTATGCCGTAGGAAATCCTCCGAAGAGAATTAGGGAAGCCTCTGATGTGGTTATTTCGGGAGTAAACGGGAGTGTTAAAGCACTAGAAGAAATTCTTCGCCTAATATCCTCTAAGGGGTAGGGGAAATGTATGTGTGTATAAAATGCGGTAGGAAATATCCAAAGGGCTCCAAGGCCATAATAAATGGATGTGAGTGCGGAAGTAGGTTTTTCTCGTACGAGAAGAATGAAGTTCCAAGAGAAGTAATCGATTTGACAGAATTGACTCCTAATGACAGAGAAAAAAGAAAAGAGGAACTAGAAGAGATAATAGCAGAGTTAATGAGGGAGTTCGGACTCAGGGAAGGGGAAACCTTCGACATAGAGACTATCAGAGTGAGAGGGAAAGGCATATATGAGGTAGACATACAGAAACTTCTCTCGAGGGAGCCCATAATAGTGGCCGGGACTAGGGGAATATACAGAATAGACCTAGTCTCGTTGTTCAGATCCCTCGGGGGGAGAAGCAATGAAAAAAAGTAGTATCATGGCATTGGTGTTTTTGATTCTCCTAGCTTCGACTTTCCAGATGCCGGCCGCTTCTAGGGACGTATACGTTGAAGTTGAAGACGACACCTACAAGATAGGATACGGAGTAGTGGTGGTCACGAAGAACATATCCGACAGAGTGATGAGTGGGAGAATAGAGTACTACATCTATTGGATAGATCCAGAAACTAACCAAAGAGTGAGAGTATACGAAAAAGCAGACTATGTTCCTGGACTTAATCCTGGAGAAAGCGAGAGGTTTATATGGGATCAGAAGGACAACCAGGGTAGGCAAGTCAAACCCGGAAGATACGAGGTTACAGTTAGATTTTCTGGGGAGGAATGGGAAGATTGGTTTGAAATAATAGGCCCATATGCTGAGATAACGTGGTTTTCACCGCCAGCACTTCTATATATTGGCAGAACTAATGAAATGAGGGTGAAAGTAAAGAATTACACATATGGATGGGAAAACGAGATTCTGAGATTAGACCTCACGATTACTCTAGGAGGATACCAGTCTAGAATAGCTAGCATACCCTTAAGTTTCACTTCCTTCTTGGAGGAGAAGGAATACACCATACCAATTCCAGTACCTTCTGGGATCACACCAGGGACAGCAAGACTTCTTCTCGAGTTGTATTGGGAAAGGTTCGACGAGAAAATAGTATTCGATAGCAAATCATTCTACTCGAATGTGGCATCTCCACCCAGTGTGGAAATGGAGATAACGAAACCAGACACTGCCTTCTTAGGAGATCAGGTGAAATTCGAGGTGTTACTAAGAAATACCGGAACTGAGCAGGTACAGGCGACATTAAAGGTTATAGCCGAGGGTTTCCTACCCGAAGAATTAGAGAAAGCTGTGGAAATATCTCCAGGAACAGAGATGGTGGAGATACTTTTAGTTCCACAGGAGGTCGGAGATAAGAAGGTCAAATTTGAATTGTACCTAGATGGGAGCAAATTAGAAGAAAAGGAGGAAACTATCACAGTATACGAAAAAGAAAGCGAGATCGAACTCTTAGGGTTTGAAATACCACAAAATATTTCTCTAAACTCTCAGTTCGAAGTTAAAGTCAAACTCAGGAATTCAGGAGATAGAGAAGAATCCGTTAGAGTAAAGATAGTGGCAGATTGGGCAGACGGAAACAAGGAGATATCCACGGTGATTCCAGCAGGAGGAGAGAAGGAGATCTCCTTTACATTAGTTCCAACGAAGAAAGGCTCGAAGGAGATAGCCCTTGAAATATACAGAGGATCTAGCAAAATATTAGGAGATAGCAGGAAGATAGAGATAATTACAGGAAAACCGAAAGTAGTACTAGAGAAAAGAGTTAGTAAGCCCATAGTGAAGACAGGAGAAGTCATAGAGGTCACAGTGGAATTCAGAAATGAGGGAAGTGGAATAGCCAAGAACTTGGTAATCACGGACAAGCCTCCAGCTAGAGCCACTATAGTTGGAGGAGATCTCACTTGGACTGGAGATCTAGCACCAGGAGAAACCGGGACCCTGAGATACTCGATACAGTTTAGCTATTCTGGAGTTTATTCGTTGACACCAGCAGAAGCGAAATACGAAGATGAGGAAGGAAATGAAGAGAAGACAATCTCCAATTCTGTTTCAGTGGAGGTAAAGGAGAAAGAAGGGGAGAAAGGCAAGGGAATACCAGGGTTTACGTATCATCAAACGGTACTCGTTCTCCTCGTGATGGTGATGATGCTATGGAGGAGGCTAAGAGGCTAAGCGGAGTTGGTAAGTCAGTAATAAGAGAACTATTTGATCTGGCGCAGGGAAAGGGAAACGTGATAAACTTGGGGATAGGAGAACCGGACTTCGATACGCCAGAGAATATAAAAGAGGCGGCCATTAGAGCACTCAGAGAGAACAAAACCCATTACACACCAAATCCTGGGATAATAGAGCTAAGAGAGGCCATATGTGAGAAATACTCCTCAGAATATGGTCTGGACTATGATCCGGACGAAGTCGTAGTTACAGTGGGCGCTTGTGAGGCAATGTATGATGTGATCCAAGCTTACGTGAACCCGGGAGACGAGGTGATTATCCCTGATCCAGGATTCGCTTATTATTCAGCCTACGTTAAGCTGGCTCAGGGAGTTCCAGTAAGGGCAAAGTGTTTCGAGGAAGACGAATTTGTACTCAAACCAGAGCAGGTTCAAGAGAAGATAACAGACAAGACTAAGATGATATTAATAAATTCACCGAGTAATCCGACAGGAGCCGTAATGGGGAAGAAGGAAATAAGAGGAATAGTTGAACTGGCAGAAGACAACGAAATAATACTGGTATCGGACGAAGTCTATGAAAAGATAGTGTATGATGCCACGCACTATTGTGCAGCACAGTTCAGTCACGACGGTGGGGTGATAGTAGTAAATAGCTTCTCTAAGACATATGCGATGACTGGTTGGAGAGTGGGCTACGCCATAGGCAGGAGGGACTTAATATCCCCAGTAGCACTAGTCCACCAATACTCTGTGGCTAACGCGAATTCGATAGCTCAGTATGCAGCACTGGAAGCACTTAGGGGCCCACAAGACTTCGTGAGAGAAGTAGTAAGAGAATACAGGAAAAGAAGAGACATACTAATAAGAGAACTTAGAAAACATGGAATAAAGTCGAATAAGCCTGAAGGAGCTTTCTATCTCTTTCCCAACATAGGTGAAGATTCCAGAGAGTTCAGCAGAAAAGCCATAAACGCTGGAGTGGCAGTGGTTCCTGGAGAGGAGTTCGGTGAGGTCGGGAAAAATAATATAAGGATATCATATGCAACTTCAGTGGATAATTTGATTAAAGGGGCAGAGATACTAGGTAAAGTTTATAGGGAAGGCACGTAATTCTCGAAGGAAACAGAGGTGAGGGCTTGTACGCCAGAAAAGTTAGAGTAGAAATAATTTCTCTAACCAGAACCTTAGACTTGGATCCAAAGGGGGCAGAGATAATAATCAGGAATCACTTGATGAAACAAAGAGAGGTGAAGAGAGGAGACGTAATAGAAGTAGGGGACATGTATTTTGCAAAGGTATTGGAAATCAGGCCCTCACCTGCCAAAATAGGCAAAATGACTGAGGTAGAGGTAGTGCTTCATCAAGACGTCTTGAGGTTGAGACAGGCCTATACGTCTTTCAGATCATCCGAAGAATTGATATGGCCGAAAGAAGTAAAAGAAATGGTCCTATATGAAATAAAGCTGTTAAAACATAGTAAGTACTCAAGATTGATCGGAGAATTTGGAAGAAGAGGAATACTTCTGTATGGAAGACCAGGAACAGGAAAAAGCGAAGGACCAGTAATACTAGCTAGAGAGGAAGGTGTGGACACAAAGGAAATATTCTGCACGGATTTACAGGGAGTATATGCTGGAGAAGGAGCCAAACTCATAGAAATGCACTTCGAAGAACTAACTAGAACTAAGAGACCAACACTCCTAATGCTGGAGGAGATAGAAGCTTTAGCACTTCCTTCGTTCTCCTATGGACTGAGAGGAGATGCAATAGAGTTAAGAAATGCAATAATATCTGGATTGGACAGATTGGCAAAGAGCAAAGCCCCGGTACTTCCAATAGCGACTACCAATAATGTAGAGGTAGTTGACCCAGCAGTATTATCCAGATTCCCGAAGAGAATAAACGTAGACGTCAGGGGAGAGAGACTCATGTCTAAAGTGATAGACGTGTACTCTAAGAGGGCCGAGAAGATAATAGAAGTCAACATAGACAAGTCCAGTGTCATACCATTGGTGAGTGATCTCTCCCCTAGGGACGTGAAGAACCTGTTCAAAATAGCAGTGGAAAAGGCAATAATAGAAGGAAAAAAAGTGTTAGGGACAGAGGACCTACTCAAAGCATACAAGATGCTTTACGGCACGATAGAGGAAACGTCTAGGTACCATTACTGAACAGCACCTTGTTAAATGCCTCCAAGTCCACGAATCCGTGCCCACTTACGTTGAAAACTATAACCCATTCTTCGTCCTTTTCTTTTGCCTCTATAGCCTTGTCTATTGCAGCTTTTATTGAATAACTAGACTCTGGGGCAGGGACGAAACCTTCCTTAGATACAAATAGTTTAGCTGCCTCGAACACTTCTTTCTCATCAGTTTCGTATGCCACAGCTTCTACTATCCCGTGTTTCCTAAGAAGACTTATTATGGGCGCAGCTGCGTGATATCTAAGTCCCTCAGCGTAGATCGTAGGCATTTCCACATCGTGTCCCAAGGTATACATCTTTAGGAGAGGAGTGAATCCAGCAGCATCCCCGAAATCGTATTTGTACTCCCCTTTCACCAAGTTCGGGGCAGCCATCGATTGAGCTGCTATGAATCTCGTATCCCACTCACCCTTTAACCTCTTCCTTATTGCAGGAATGGCAAATCCACCGAAATTACTGCCTCCGCCAAGACAACTTATCATGAAGTCTGGAACTTCCTCTATTTCCTCCAATTGTCGGAGCACCTCTAATCCTATTACTGTCTGATGCAGTAGCACGTGATTTAGAACACTTCCTAGGCAATAAACAGCGTCCTCGTTCTTCAAAGCATCCTCTATCCCCTCAGATACAGCAATACCTAGGGATCCAGGATGGTTTGGATCCTTCTTCAGAAGTTTCCTCCCGAATTCCGTCCTATCGCTAGGAGAGGGAAGACACTCTGCTCCATAAAGCTTCATCAATGTTCTTCTACCCGGTTTCCAATTGTATGCAAACCTCACCATGTATACAGTAGCTTCTAGGCCCATCAAGCTCGCTCCTAGAGACAAAGCCGAGCCCCATTGCCCAGCGCCAGTCTCGGTAGTCAACCTAGAATATCCCTCTTCAGCAGCATAATAAGCTTGTGCTATGGCTGTATTGACTTTGTGGCTACCTGTAGGGCTCAGATCCTCCCTCTTGTAGTACAACCTAGCCGGAGTTTTCAGGAACTTCTCTAGCCTTCTCGCCCTTACTAGTGGCCTAGGTCGGTATATGTGCATGTACATCTCAAGCACTTCGTCTGGAATCCTTATCCATCTCCTCTTAGAGAACTCCTGTTTCAGAGCAGTTTTCAAGAATATCTTAGGGAGGAGATCTATCCTAGATTCTTCCCCCTCTGGATCTCTAGGCTCAGGCAAAGGTTCTGGTAGATCTGGCAGTATATTATACCACTTTTTGGGAATTTCTTCCGGAGCTAGGTAAACCACGTCGGACATTTCATCCCCACTGGGACTTCTCGCATCGTATTAAACTTCTGTTCTATTCAAACTAAACAATAAAATGGAGTGTGAGGGAAATTTATAAACTTTG
>QMUK01000026.1 GCA_003660555.1 Thermococci archaeon | reverse complement strand
TTCATATCGAAAGCCTTAGATAAGGGAGCAGCCCTAGCTAAAGCTCTGAAATGTGCCTCGTGAAGCCTTAGTTTATCGTAGGTGTTGTATAATCCCAGAGTTGCCCTCCTCAACCTCTACACCTCTGAGCCCAGAAGCTATTATGTGAGCTACTCTGAGAGCTTCTGGAACTAGGCTCCTAGTAGAAGTCGATCTGACTATTTCTTCTGCGTCTTCCTTCGATATTCCACTTATTTGCATGTAAACAAATTTCCCCCTCTTTGTCTCTACTTTGTATATTTTCCCGGCATTTTTCATTCTTTTAAGCTTGTTCTCCCAATTTTTCACCCTTCTTATGGCTAGTTTTATCTTTTCTAGGTCAGGCATTCTTCTAGAGACAGCAATCACTGGCAATCCCGTTAGTTCATATAGTTCTCGTATGTCTACTACGTTAAATCCTCCAAAGGTAATCCCATCCAGGACGATTACCCTGAGCTGTTTCAGATGCTTCGATTTCAATATCATCTCAGATATTCTCTCGGTAGAGTCCTCTCCATCCACTTCAACCGTGGTGAACATGACACCATCTAGCCAGAATCCACCTCTGAAAACGACGCCTACTACTAGTGCCCTCCCCTCTCGCCTAGGAATGAAAGGTCCATCGTCCACTCCTAAAACCCTAATTTCTTCCTTTATCCTCCAAAACTTAATAGGATGAACGGAATTTCTCTCTGAATTCTCTTGATACATCCACTACCCTCTTCACAGCTCTTTCTAGAGCCTTGATTACCTCCCCATTCTTAGTCCTCACAAGTAGCTTCATGTTTCCAAGATATGGATGGTCTTTAGCGTAGCTAGCGACTTCAACGTCCTCGTCTTCATATAGAGCGTCCCTCAGAGCTCCAAGAAGGGTGTAATCCTCTCCCTCTATCTCTAGCTCTATTTCCTTTTCCTCGAACTTTAGGATTTTCACCTTTATCAGAACACCCCCTTTCCATAATCTAGGGAGATCTTCCTGTTCTCCTCAGAACCGCAGTTTCTGCAATATAGCCTTATTCCTCTTTTCACCAGCGTACTTCTGCAGTTAGTACAATACGCTTTTATCACACCATATTTCTCTCCAACAGTGGATAGTTGCACGGGATTCCTCCTAGAGTTTATTACCTTTGCCTTGACTATGTCTCCCGGTTGGAATTCGGCTGATAAGTCGTTTATGTATTTATCGCTGACTTGGGAAATGTGTATTCCACCCAGTATTGGTATCCCAAGTAATTCGGTTTTTTCCCTCCCTTCCTTCTTAACCAGGTCTATTCTCACTAGAATCGCTTGGTTTCTGACATCCTCCACTCTCCCTATGACGTCATCTCCATTAGAAATTGTTATAGGAGTCCTAACCTTTGGATAAACACTTATTTTCTTATTCTGCATGTCTATCAACACTATTCCTGCCACTTTCGAGAATATCTCCCCCCCTTCCTCATAGGTCCCTTCTCCAGGAATGAATTCCTCTATTACTCCCAGAAAATCTCCTGGAACAACGAACTCCCCACTAACTACGTCTTTTTTCTTCATCTCTAGTCCTCCTTATGACGTAGAGCTCTACTGGGAACTCGTGTATCTCCTCTCTATGGAAGGGAAACACCCTCCTCATCTGGAACATCATTGGTATAACGTTTAATACCTTTCCCTTGCTACCTATTTTGCCCTCTATGAAATTTCTATTTCCAGCTTTATGGAGAGAATAAATGACTTCTCCAACTTCCAATGCTTTCATCAGAAATAACATGTCTGCACCCTTTTTCCGAACACCAAACGGAGGATTCTGCAGTACAGTGTCCCCTTTACCGAAATACTCTTCTATTGGTGATACTATCCACTCGACTTCAACACCAAGTCTCTTGGAATTCCTCCTAGCTATTTCCACAGATACAGGGTCTACGTCAACACCTATTACTTTCTCAGCGCCCAAGAGAGCGGCACCAATGGCTAATATCCCAGTACCACATCCCAAATCATGTACTATCTTTCCTTCTATGTCTCCTCTGTTAAAAGCTAGCATTAGCATTTCAGAAGCGATCCGTGGTGGAGTAGGATATTGTTCCAGTATGAGATTTGGATTCTCTTTTTTCTCCAACTCCTCAAGTATAATTTCTAGTTTCCTACCACTCAACCTCTGAGATCTCATCCATGACATATTCGTCTCTCCTACCAAAGGCTATTTCTAATTCTCTTGGAGTGATCAATGGTTTCTTAAATCTAGGTTGTTCGTCCACTATTCTGGGACAGGCGCATATAACGTAGCAATCCAATCCAAACTCTTCAATTATTTCAGGGCTTATTACCTTAGAGACAATCCTGAAGACCTCTTTTCCCTCTTCTTGGAGCAACCTAACGGACATTTGAAAGTCCCTCATTCTAAACTGGCCCCTCATAGCTCCTAGTATTACCCCAAAACTATTAGACCTCTTTGCTCTGAATATAGAGTGGAATCTCATCTTTAGGAACCTTTCAGCCTCCTTTTCCACATTTATCTGTTCACAGGTAACCGGATTCAATGACAACACTTCCTTTCCCGTGGATATCCTAGCTCCTATGGGATGGAAGAGTCCGTCTCCCAGAAAGATCAATTTTCTCGATTCCACTCTAGCGGCTGAGAAGTCACAACCTAAGACTTGCCCAAGTCCTCGAGCGAGCCTACCCCTCTTTAATTCCACGCGGTCCTTGAATCTCTTCTTAACTTCGTATGCCAACTTCAGAAATTGGGCGTTTGTAATCACACCAACTTTACCACTCTCAGACCTTATCTCTTCTTCTATTATGGAGAAGACATCCTCTGAGTAACTCAGTTGGTTCACTTTAAACACAACTCTCTTGTTCGGAGTATAAAAGGGGGTGTGTGAATAGTGTATTATCTCCTCTAAACCGAGAAAATCAGCAATTTCCTCATAGAGATGACAAGATCCATATACTGGATCTCCCAAGAATATTATTTCCTCGCCTAGCTCTCTAGATATGTCTTTGACGTACCGTCTAAGACCCATTGGTAGTTCAACGAGCTTCAATTTAACACACCTCCAGGTTAACGTTATCTCGCTAATGAGGCGATTCCTTGATATACCTCCCGCCTCACCCAGACTCGAAGGGAGGGGGAATGAGGAGGGCCATCCACTCCACTTTGATCGTTGCAATTCCATTAGTTCTTCTTGCCACACCCATACTTTGTTCAGCCCTCTGTGAAATAGAGGGAATAAAAATAGACAATGGAAACATATTTCTAAAGATAAGAAACGTCTCAGACAGAGAGGAAGTTTTCAGGATTTACGCAGACTCAAATGGAGAGACGTTCTACTATGGGGAATTTCTCCTATCTCCATTAGAGAGGAGAGAAATAATCATAGGAGACACGTCTTACCCGGAGATCAAAGTCAGATGCGTCTCACAGAACGGGGAAAGCAGAGAGGCTTCATTCAGAATATGGGGCAATCAACTGCCGAAGATACTCCTTTTGTTTTCTAGTCTTATAATAAGCCTCTTTCTCCACAGAAGACTGATGAACAAGATGACTAAATTGGAGAGCCATAGTACTGTAGGAATCTCTTCTTCACTTCTCTCCATCCAGGAACATTTGTTTGGGCTCCCACTTCTTCCACTATAAAGCTAGAGACACAATTACCTATCTTGGCAGATTCAACAGGCTCATATCCTCTCTTTCTGCTTATCACGTATGCAGCTCTAAAAGCGTCTCCTGCTCCAGTCGGATCTACTACTCTAGTTCTCACGGCTTTAGCGAATCCAATTAATTCCCCTTCCTCAAAGACTTTTGCCCCCAATTCGCTGGTTACTACCAATTCACATGTTGGGAGCTCTCCGTAGATTCTTAAGAAGTATTTGAATTCTTCAGCATTTAGAAACAAAACCTCAGTTTTCTCTAAGACCTTAGAAAAGTCGTCTTTAGTCCAAAGAACTATGTCGGGCCCAGGATCTATGAATACTCTCTCCGATACATCTGACACACCTATGCAGAATTCTGGGGATCCAGTGATGATTAGGAAGTCCTTTCCATCAGGTATATCTTCTAGTAATTCCTCCATCATTTTAGACGCTCCCCAATAGAAATAACTTATATTTCTTCCCTCGAAGTTCAATATCCAGGCTCTGGCAGTTCTCTCTTCACTTAAGAATTTTAGATGAGCTCTAACGCCACTTGATTCTAGGTGAGACAAGTAGTCTTTGGGGAAGTCTCCCCCGACTATTCCGTATAAGTCCACTTCCTCCTCTAGCCTCGAGGCCACCACGCTAGAGTTGGCAGCTCCTCCTCCGTAGAAGAGACCAAAGCTCTCTACATATCTACCATTTTTTATCTTCATTATCTCATCTATCGCTATATGCCCCGTTACGGAGATCAATGGGCTCTCCACCTCCTCACGAGGGCAGTGTCGAATGAATAAATGGAGAGACGGTTTCTGGAGAACTTAGCTATTACTTCGTCCTCCTTGGATAGTTCTCTCTTCTCTACTAGCATGTATTGTGGTATGCCCATCTTCATGAAGTTATAGCTCTGAATCTTCATTTCACTCTCACCGAGTTCTGAAGCAATTCTCTTGGAGGCTCTTCCATCCCACCTATCTGGAACTTCAGCCTTGACCATGGACTCGTACTTTTTCTCATCCTCTAGTAATTCTGAGACAACTCTTATTATCCTTTCCCTGTTAGCACCAACTAAGAGGTTTCCTCCAGAGATCAGGGTCTCTATTCTCTCAGTGTTTTCTCTTAAAGTTAAACACGGGGTCCCTAGGAATAAAGCCTCCTCTTGAATCCCACCAGAATCAGTTAAAACTAACTTGGCTCTAGCTAGCAGTGAAATAAACTCCATATATCCCATGGGATACCTCACTTCTATGCCTTCTAGATCTACTCGGAATTCAGCACAACGTTCTCTAGTCCTAGGGTGTATTGGGAAGACAACCCTAATCGGAATTTCTTTAGCAGCATCCACTATCTCCCTGAGCCTATTTGGATCGTCTACGTTCTTAGGTCTGTGAATAGTCAGGACAGCGTAATCTTCCTTATCAATATTCTTTGGAGTTATTCCGAGATTCTCACATACGGAAACCAATGAGTCTATCAAAACGTTGCCTGAAAAACGAATTCTGTCTTCAGGGATACCCTCAATCATTAGGTTCATGGTAGAGCTCTCTGTCGGAGAAAACAATAATTGCGAAATGTGATCCACTAGAATTCTATTTACCTCTTCTGGCATCCCAAGATCAAATGATCTGTATCCCGCTTCCACATGCGCAACAGGTATTCCTGTCTTTATGGATGCCAAGGCTCCAGCTAACGTACTATTCACGTCTCCGATCACGACAGTGACATCCGGTTTCTCTCTTTGGAGAACTCTCTCCATTTGGATGATGCATCTGGAGGTCTGTTCAGCATGACTCCCCGAGCCTACTTTCAAGTTTATTTCTCTCACGAAGTCTCTTATCCTCAACTCATCGAAAAACACTTCGCATAGCTCAGCGTCGTAGTGTTGTCCTGTATTAACTAGAGATACCTCCATTTCCTCCTCAGAGAAGGCTCTGAGTAATGGATAGGCCTTCACGAAATTCGGTCTGGCTCCCACTACTAGGCAAACCCTCTCGACCAATACCCTCACCTTTAAATACTAAGTTGGAAACTATCCTTGGGGTCCCAGTTGGAGAGGGGTAGGCTCTTAGGTCTAATAATACTTCTCTTGTCTGTGATACTCTCCATAGCCTACTTATGGGCGATGTTCTCTGGAAGAGGGGACATAGCCATCAAGGTAGTGGTTTCGATAGGATTTCTGGTAGCAATGGGCATCTTGGCATGGCTAGGATGGATAATGTTTTCCATAAAACCAATAGAGGAAATCCCAGAGCTGAAAGAAGAAACAAAAGGAGATTAGCCTTTCATTAGTCTTCGTCTCCACTCCTCGCTGAGACAGTATATATAAGCTCTTCCCTTCCTTCTACAAACCCTCACGACCCCTTTGTTTCTGAGTCTCTTCAACGACGTTTTAGCTGTGTTGTGAGTAATCCCAAGGGACTCATATATCTCCCTTATGAGTAACCCCTCCGGCTTATTCCTGAGAAGAGTTATTATTTTTCTTTGGACCTCAGAGAACTCTCTTAGTATCTCCCCCTCGGTAACTATAACAGATCTTCCGCTTTCAGCTACTAATTGCTCGTCAATCTCATAGTTCTTAGACACCATAGCCCTTCTAAGAGCATCGTGGGCAATCCTTAGGGCTTCTCTTGGAGAACCTCCACTCATTTCATGTATTTTCTCAATGGCTTCATCAGTAAATGGTCTTATATCCAGTTCTGAGAAATCTCCTTTGGCATAACATATTCTTCTGGCTATGAGCTCCCAAGTTAGCTCTGGACTCTCGAAGGGTTTCACTTCATACTCACTCCCCTTCCTGTCCAGAAGGGGCTGCATTTTCTCCATGGATTTGGCTATCTTGTCTGGTACTCCTGACAATATGAAGGATATGTTCTCCATATCGGACAAGTTCCTGATCAGTCTACCAGTCTCCTCTGGAATCTCCGGTGCCTCATCTATCATCAAAATTAGTCTCCTATCCCTGCTACCGTTCACCCAATTCTTGAGATTCTCATAGAGAGAGACCTTGTCTCCATTAGCCATTCCGCTATTTATTCTGGAAAGTACTAGCTTCATGAACTGTTCTTGGGTAAATCCTGGTTGTTCTATGAACACTACTCTGCAATTCCCTAGGACCCTCTCTAACTCATAGTCGAAAAGCTTCAGTAGAGTGCTTTTCCCTGAACCTACAGGTCCTACAACTAGGGACACGGACTGCCCTTCTTTCAAAGCTTCTATGAACGGTCCTAGTCTTTGGTGGTCGTCCTTTCGTCTCACATATAAGCTAGGGTGTGGTAGCACGCCTCTCAGTATGAATGGATCTCTTTTCCACCCGAATTTTGAAAAGTAATCTTTTTTTACTTTCTCCTCGTATTCGTTCATGATCAGACTGAGGATGGGGGAATCTCTCTCCAAAACTGTCCCTAGGAGAATGGGTTCACTTTGAATATAAAGGTATCGACCTGAACCCATTCAATACACCCACACAATAGCGCGGGGAGATACCATGAAGGTCTGGATAGAAGTTAGCAATTCACCTCAAGTCCAGTTGTTCTCCAAAGTAATCCAAGAGTTGAGGAATAAAGGTTTCGAGATACTGGTAACTGCCAGAAAGTATGGATTTCTAGAGGACTTGTTGAACCGAAAGGGAATAGAATTCATCAGTTTGGGAAAACACGGTGGATCTTCGCTCAGAAGCAAACTCTTAGAAGGGACCAAGCGTGCCATTGAGTTGACCAAGCTAATTTCCAGAGAGAAGCCTGACGTGTTAATATTTAAACACTCTCCAGAAGCCGCTAGAGTTGCTTTTGGTCTGAAAATACCGTCTTTATGCTTAGTAGATAATGAACTAGCTAGTGCCCATAACAAACTAGTTTTAAACATATCTACTAGAGTATTAGCACCAAAAGTCACAGCTGAGTCGCTTTCCGAGTACGAGTCTATTGAATTCAGAACTTTCAATGGGGTATTCGAATTAGCTCACGTTTATGGAGAAGAAATTCCAGAAGAAATAACAAACAATATAATAATTAGGCCAGAACCAAGAAAAGCAGAGTACTTCAAGTCTAAGAGAAAATTAACTTCAGAAAAACTGGTTAAGATATGTCCAAGTGGATAT
The DNA here is from genome assembly GCA_003660555.1 of Thermococci archaeon. Classification (GTDB taxonomy): domain Archaea; phylum Hadarchaeota; class B88-G9; order B88-G9; family B88-G9; genus B88-G9. Next base: position 7,213 of record QMUK01000026.1, on the reverse strand, counting down.
AGGCCTCTAGAAATATCTAGGGATTTAGAAAAAACACTAGAAGATGGAATAAGGCTAATATCATCTTCAGCTCTCCTCATAGGGACTGGAGGGACTATGAACAGAGAGGCAGCTCTATTGGGCGTCCCTAATATAGCAGTAGAGTTGATGGACTTCCCCTCAGTGACCAAGTTATTGATTTCGAAGAGATTGATAAAGAAGATAACTCCAGAGGGATTAACAAAAGATTTACTCGTCAATACTATCATGGAGAGAAGAAGACTTAAGAAGAGAGCAGAAAGTGTTATTAAAAGCATGGAGAATCCAATACCGAGAATAATAGAGGAAGTGGAACACTTGACCTGACTGACTTACTCCGAAGAGAGCTCAGGTTGAGCTAAACACAAAGTAGACCAACCATGAACTCAGTCTCGAACTCACACGTCTCGCAATGGGAAGGAATAAAAAGGACAACGAGACTAGATGGGATGGTGGTGTATTGGAAAGGGGTTTCTCCATACCCAGCGCTAATAGCGTCGATGGGATAGTATCGTTTCTCAAAAGGATAGCAGATGGACACGATACTATATCCAAAATTTCTGAGGTAGTAGACTCCAGTGTGGGTACAGTGCAAGGCTACGTGGAAGCATGTTGGCAATTAGGCCTCATAGGGAGGGAGAAAAAAGAGAAGGGATATAGATACTTTCCGACTAAGCTCGGCATGAGAGTTCTGAAAGCATCCGATTGGGGAAGAAAGAAAATTCTCCAAGAAGTTGTGTTTTCTTATCCTCCATTCAGGGCAATAGCTAGTTATCTAAAGGGGGGTGGAAGGGACATAGGGGAACTGGGAGAATTCCTGAGAGACTGGTTCAACGCTAGCTGGTCTGAGGAGACGTATAAGGCTAAGGCTAGAGTATTGCTTTCTTGGGGGACGCAATTGAACCTTTTCAGGAAATATAAGAAGAACAAAGGGATAGTTATATATGAGCTCGGCCCCGAGGGTAGGAGGTTTCTGGAAAGGGAGAGACCGTTTATCTATACTCTGAAGACTAGCATACGAGGGAGGGATAAAGAACTTTAACTCTTATCATTTCTCTACGCTCTATTTCTGATATCCTTCCTCTGCACAGGTATTTGAGCCTCAATCTCACAGTTTCAATTTCAACCTCATCTGTTTCTGAGTGCGACAGAAACTTTCTCATACTGTGCTCCTTTTTGATTACCTCTGCTATCAATCCCTCGGTCCCTATGTTTATTTCCTCTCTGCCTATGTGAGTTAAGAACACGTTGTCTCCCTCTCTTAGCTCCATTGCACCAGTGAGATTCCTGAATCCAACTATTTCTATTGCTCTTAATTTATGTTTGATTAGGTCCTCCAATACAAACCTAGATAATCCTGTAAGAGCAACAAGCTCCAAGTCTCTCCCACCCCCTATCCATACATCATGTATGACTGTTTACCTTCTTCCATGGTTCTGTGTGTTTCCTCCATTAGTCTTGCCATCTTCTCTTCTATCTGCTTTGCTTGTTCAATTAATGGATCTACAGATAAATCTAAATCCAACAGTACATTAAGCGTCTTTATTAGCTCGGCAGCACCTCTGGGATCTGGATATCCCATTCTAGCTTGTGCTAGAAGACCAATTCCAGTTAAACCTCTTATGTGACACTCAGTTAGGAGCAATCCAGACATTCCAGTTATTACTCCCTCTTCCAGCACTTTCACCCCCACCTTCCTTAGCCTCTCTATGCTTTCCTCGTTAGTCCCCACTCCAAACGCCATTGGCTCGCCTTTCTGAAATGGGACAGATATTCCTGCCAGTGCTATTATCATTTCAAACTCCCTTTGCTCACACCAGTCCAATATCTCCTTTGCTAAGGGAGCCATCATGGGTGGTGGTATTGGCATCTCAGACAGGACTACCACTAGGTCATCTCTTCCATAGAACCTTATTGGCATAGACACTTTCCCGGAGTGAAGTATCGCTGCTGGAGGCAGATACTTAGAGAAGACATAGCCAATTTCCTCTAGTTTAAGCTCCTCAACGAGGAAACCTGTTGCTATTGATGCTACAAGCCCTACACCTGGAAAACCCTCTATTAACACCGGATTATTCAGAGATATTCCTTCTTTCTCAACTAGTAAAATCTCTCTCGCCAAGTCATGCCCCTCCAATAGGCTTACACTCCAATACTTTTTCAACACCGCTAGATCCGAAGACCGCCATCAGAGTTTCCATGAGTAAGTCAGACCTCATAAACCTATCTATCAGTACTCTAGCTCTTAGAGAATTCTCCAACTCTCTTCCTATTTGCCTTCTCCATTCTTTTTCGTATTCCACTAGATCTTTCTCCCCCCTAATCTTTCTACTAGCAATCTCTCCAGCAATTCTACCGCAAATTAATGAGGTGGGTATTCCTCCTCCGTTTGTAGGAATCACTTGCCCTGCAGCATCGCCTACCACTAAGCAGAAGTCGTTGCAGGTTCTCTGTATTGGCCCTCCGGATGGAACGACCCAAGAAGTGAAGTAGACTGGGCTAATATTTCCACACATTCTCTCTCTGAACTTTTCCAAGAAATTCATCATCATATTCTTCTTCCACCTAACCCCAAGCCCGATGTTAATAGAGTTGCTCTTTGGTATCACCCAAGCATACCCTCCGGGAGCTATCTTGTTTCCCAAGTACATTTCTACCCTGTCCTTTTTTCCAGGGACCTCGTATTGTACTGTAGGAGTTAGCTCGGAGGGAGTAGGGAATCCCAACTTCCTAGCTAGTGAGAATGGACCATCCGCTAGTATGAGCACTTCAAAGGATATCTCCTCACTACCGATTTTGAGCACTCTTCTCTCAGGTATAACTTCTCGGACACGTTTTCCAAGCAATATCTCTGCTCCAGCTTTAGATGCAGATATTGCTAATTCCTTCTCAAATATTCTTCTCTCTAGGACAATTCCATCGAAGTCTATTGAATATTCCCTACCCCTAGGTGAGAAAACACTTATCTCTCTTATTCTCCTAGATATGCATGGAGAAATCATTTCTTCATCCAATATGCCGTCTATGTCAGCTCTCGGGAAGAGTTCTTTCATCTGCTCCAGAGATGGTATGAACTCCCCACATCTGAGATTCTCTGTGAAGTCTCTTCTGGCCTCCAGTAGAAGAGTGTCTGCCCCTCTTTCAGCAGAAAATCTAGCAGCAGTTAGCCCAGCTGGTCCCCCACCAACGATTACTACTTCTCTCCTACTCATTTTATGTCCCAGCCAACTCCTTAGTTCTCTCTAGGGTATTCAAAGTGATTTTCTCCAAAGCTTCCCTGTACTCGCTATTGGGAAGCTCAGATATTATCTTTATTGCTTGTGAGACGTACTCCCTACACAGATCTAGAGATTTATCTACACCTCCACTTTCCACCATAGTCCTTATTGCGAACTCCACATCACTTTCTGTATTCCATCTACTTTTAACTATCGAGGAGAATCTCTTAGCCCTCTCCATATCACCAGCTTCTCTCAGACTCTCTAACGAGAGTATAGATGGAGCTGTAAAAAACCCCCCTCTTACGTCAGATCCTCTAGTCTTTCCGGTGAATTCTTCCAATCCAACTACGTCCAGAACGTCATCGCATATCTGATAAATTACTCCGTACTTCTCTCCAAATAATTCTAACTCTCTTTCGAACCTATGAGAGAGTAATCCACCGCACTTGCAAGCTACTGAGAAAAGTGAAGAAGTCTTCCTCTTGACGATCTCTAGGTACTTCTCGATAGAGATCTCTGAGAATCTGTATTCCTCCTGAAGTAGCTGCCCTTCAGCCATTCTCGAACAAGCCCTCCCTATTTCCATTGGTATTCTTCCTCCGATTTTACTCGCTTGAGTGAATGCTTTCACAAAGAGGTAGTCCCCGATTACAACGGCCCTACGTAGTCCGACCTCTAAGTGAAGAGAAGGGCCCCATCTCCTTTCCCTAGCTTCATCCATTATGTCGTCGTGAATTAGGGATGCGGCGTGAACGAGCTCTATGGACGTCGCTAGTATTATAGCTTCTTTCTCCTTACCTCCTCCAGAAACTAAGTGAGATAATAGAGCTAACAGTGGCCTCACCCTTTTTCCGCCTTTGGATAAGAAGGAATGTGACTTCTCCCAGAGAAAATCTAATTCAGTCTCGCCCACAGCTTTTTTTATCTCTTCCTCTACTTTCACCATGAGGGAGGAGACTTTCGGTGGAAGATCGAGCATGTTTCCTAGGATTCAGATACAAGATATAAATCTTGAGCCGTAAGTATTTCGTTCGATTGAGTCTAAGAATCAATATCGTTTCAATCGAATCCCTTGTTAGATCAAGAAAGATCAATCTCTCAGATTGGTAAAGGACATTTGACCCATCAAAATCTTACAATTTTGATGCACTCTAACACAAAACTGAGTTGTTACCTAGCTGAATGCCTACTCTCTGAGTTCACAGCTATGCTTACTTCACCTTCTTATTTATAAGACTGAGTCACATGCCACCCAAGGGGATGGAAGTGGCTAGGGTCGTGAGGATAGAGTACACAGGTTATGTGAAAGAAAGCGGAGAAGTCTTCGATACTACAGATGAGGAAGTAGCCAGAAAAGAGGGGATATACAGGGAAGGAGAGAAATACGGACCGAAAGTGGTAGTAATAGGCGCAGGTCATGTAATAAGAGGTTTAGAAGAGGAAATAGAGAAAATGGCACCAGGAGAAGAGAGAGAAGTAGACATACCACCGGAGAAGGCATTTGGGAACAGGAAAAAGGATCTAGTGAAATTGATATCCCTAAGAGAATTCAAGAAAGCCGGAATTGACCCAATACCAGGCAGATACGTCAGGATCGGAGGCTTAATGGCGAGAGTACAGAGCGTAAGTGGAGGAAGAGTGAGAGTCGATTTCAATCATCCTCTGGCAGGAAAGACTCTCAGATACAAGATAAAGCTAATAGAAGAGCTCAACAATGATTTAGAGATATCAAAAGGACTTTTAGATTTAAATTTTCCATCAGGAGTATCTTTTGAACTAAAAGATGAGGGAGAAGACCTAATAGTCGAGATAAAAGAATCAGATGCATCTCCAGAGGAATTAAGTATTGGAAAAGAGGCTGGGGCTAGGGACATCCTAGAGTACACTAGTTTCAAGAGGGTCATCTTTCAGGAAGTCTTTCCAAAACAGTAACCTTAGCTAGGACAAGCTCTATGGATTTCGGACACTTTATGGGCCTTATTACTTCCTCCACCCTAATCTTCACTCTCCCTTTGACTTCTTCTGGAGAGCAGAACTCTGAATTCTTACAATCAGAGCACCCTATGCTCTCGAACTCCATAATGGCACCTTCTAGTGCAACTCTCTTCTCCATGGAGAGATAAATCGGAGCCTCTCTAACGAACACTACTTTCACTCTTCCTTGGATCGGGCAGTTATGCTCGACTTCCCTCACCTCTGAGACCTCGTAGCTCACTCCGGGAGTTAGGGATGAACAGATCTTGACCATATCACACGACTCACACTCCTCTGTAATGCCTAGGAACTTGAAAGAATAGCCCTTCTTTGCCAGACCTTTGGGAAGCAAGTACGGTAGCATGTGAATCACGACTCACGGACTTATTACTTCTGTTTCTATGGCCAATCTCTCAGCAGCCTCCCAGGTTAGCCCCCTATCACCTAAGATAGTGTATCTCTCAGGCCTTATTTTATGAGCTATCGTTAAAGCCTCTATTATTTTGTCTTCCGGAACTCCTAGTTCCTTAGCATTAGTAGGAGCCCCAATCTTTTTCAAAGTATCTCTGATTCTCTTCCAATCGCCACCATGGAGGTACATCATCATTATTGATCCAACACCACACTGTTCACCGTGTCTAGCTGGCTCATCTAATATCTCGTCCAGTGCGTGGGAGAAGAGGTGTTCAGAACCACTGGCAGGCCTGCTGCTTCCAGCTATGCTCATAGCGACACCACTACTTATCAGAGACTTAACTACCTTCCTGTAACTTTCTTCTACCCTTCTGGAAATAATTTCGGCAGAGTCTAATATTATTTCGGCACTCATTTCAGACAAGGCCGCTGCATATTCACTATATGGTTCATTTCTCAATAAATAAGCCAATCTCCAATCTCTCACAGCTGTGAGGTTAGACACTAGGTCACCACATCCAGACGCAAGCAACTCAAAGGGACTATTCATCATTACTGAAGTGTCCGCAACGACAGCTAATGGAGCGTGCGCATCTATCGAGAAAATTCTCTCTCCCTTTATTGATGCTTTAAAGGAGGCCATTCCATCATTAGAGGCTGCAGTAGGAACACTCATGAACTCTTTTCTTGCTTTGAAGCTCCCCAATTTTACTACGTCTATGACTTTACCTCCTCCAACGGCAATCGAGAAGTCATATTCCTCTAAGATCTCCTTGATCTCCAAAACGTCTTCCATAGTTGAGTTCTTGACTGTAGTAAGTTCTACCGAATAGTCCGAATTGGAAAATTCCTCTATGACAGCCTCTCCAATTTCCTTAGTCTTGGTCGGTCCAGTAACTATTAATACTCTTTTACCAACCCTGAGGGAAGAGGTGACCTCGGGTATGTCCTTGATCACTCCACTTCCAACTAAAATCTCCCTGGGAAGTTGCATCCTCCTAATCAAGTTAGATCCTCTCCGCATCCTAGACGATTATTTTCTCAGACCTGTAAGGGAGGGAACTGGGTATAACCCAATTAACACAATGACATACGCTCTAGTCTTGATATTGGCAATGTATCTACTTAGTAAGATGTTCTCTAAGCTTGGAGTTGGGCTGGATCAAAGGGTCTGGGGCATGGCATTCCTGTACACTTTATTGGGCTCTTCGCTGAGAGTCTCTGTCGACTCAGGTTTACTCCCATATACTTACCTCACAGTAACTCCTGGGATCTACTTTCTAGTATTTTCTTACTGGTTACCCATCTTCCTAATATCTTTCCATCTCGAGAGAATTAAAAAGCTTTCTTCATATCACAGACCAGCGTATGTATTCGCGATACTCTCCCTGTTAGTAGTTTTTTACTTCTTGGGGGTTCCTGAGAAAATCCAAGCTCCAATGGCCATAATATCTATGTCGTTGGCGACATCCATGGGTATATATCTAATCTTCAAGAACTTAGACAGAGCTGACCTGTTGATAATATTCGGTCACATGCTAGATGCATATTCCACATTTATAGGAATGGATTTCCTAGGGTATGGC
>QMUK01000025.1 GCA_003660555.1 Thermococci archaeon | reverse complement strand
CTCTCCTTGATGTATTTTTCAGTGGAAGTAGTTAGTCTCCTCAGTCTATTCTTCCCTCTTCTTTGTATGAGGTTCGCGGACCTGACTAAAAGCTCAAGCCCACTCTCTCCTACGAGTACTCTCCCGCCGTATCCTATGGGCGAATAAAGTTTTTCCGAAGTTCTTATCTCTACCACCACTCTGTTTTCACTTATGGATTTAATGCATGAGTCCTTGAATCCAGAGGCAACACCTATCTTGATTAAATCAATAGCCCCCTCTAGGGACTTACAGGAGACATCGATTATCGGCTGCTGGGACGAGAACCAGAGTATCCAATTGAAACTCAACTCCCTAATGGAGGAGGCAATTTCCTCAACACTAATCTCCCTATGCCACTTTTTCAATACCTTAGCCCTCTTTTTATCTCCGTTTTCTGGGACGTCGATTAGCACGATCCTGCCACTACAGCTACTGGTCGTGAAGAAATCCTCTGAGGAGTTTATTATTTCTAGGAGACGCACGATTTCCTCGTCTACTTTACCAGACAATAATTCCTTCTCGAGACCTCTTAGGAACTTGTTTCTTAGAGTTTCCCATCTCATCTCTTCTCACTGGAACTAGATATCCCTATGGTTACCTCCACGTTGTTTATTCTCCATTTCTTGATTAGATCTCCAGATATTTCCGTACTTTCTTCGATTAGAGCTATCTCCGAGGATCTGGTTTCCCTTGATATTTCTTCTATCCTAGAAGATATCATTTCTAGGACCTCTTCTTTAGCTGAGACCTGACACCTTATTCTTTCCTCCATATCCAAGTCGAGTTGTTTCCTCATTTCCTGAATTCTTCTTATTATCTCTCTAGCCCAAGCTTCCGATTTCAATTCTTCGTCTATCTCGCAATCTAGATATACTGTCCCAATTTTATCTATCTCTTCAGATAGATATTTCGAAAGGAATACTCTCCTACCATCTATCAGCTCTAGGGTTATCTCTTTACTACCACTGTTGTTTTCAGCCTTTGAAGAAGCTATTAGTACCTCTTTCAGATTGCTCTGTTCTTTTATTATTTCTGAAGTATTCATTATAGCTTCTATGACGTCTTCTCCCCTAGGGAGTATTACTATCCTCCTGAGTGGCCACCTGAGTTTTATTCTAGCTTTCTGCCTGAGCGAGACTGTAGTCTCGACTACTTTCCTGCATATCTCCATTTCTTCCTCTAATTTCTTGTCAATCAACTCCTCGTTTACTTCGGGCCACTCCTCCAAGTGCACGCTCTCCCTACCAGTTAAACTAGTGTATATTTCCTCAGAGATGTAGGGAGTGAAAGGAGCCATGAGTTTGCTCAAATCTACGAGTACGTTGTATAGAGAATAGTATGCCCCATATTTCTCCTCGTCTTCCCCCTCTATCCAAGTTCTGCTTCTCACCAATTTTATGTACCATCTGCTTAGATCCTCTAATATGAACTCTTGAATTTTTCTAGACGCTTTGTGATATTCATGCCGATCCATATGCTCAGTGACTTCCTTTTTTAGGCTGTTTATCCTAGAAAGTATCCATTTGTCCTCTAATTTCAACTTCCCTTTTTTCTCTGGGGAGTAATTGTCCAAATTCATGTACGATGCAGAGAAATAATACGAGTTCCACAAAACGTTTAGGGTTCTGTAGACTACACCTAATTCCTCCTCGTCAACTCTGGGATCTTCCCATGGAGCTGTAGCCCAAAGGAAATAGAATCTAAATGCATCTATTCCGAATTCCTCTATTATTCCTTCTGGAGTAAATTTCTTCCCCTTCATCTTGGATTTGGATAGCTTCTCTCCTGTAGGATCTAGAACGAATCCGTGCATTAAGACCTCTCTGTAGGGGACTGTGTCGAATGCAATTACCGAAACAGCCTGTTGCGAATAGAACCATTTCGTAACCTGATCTTGCCCTTCTACGATAAAATCAGCAGGCCATAACTCCTCAAATTCTTCTTTTCTTGAGGGATATCCAAGACTAGCCCAAGAAGCAATTCCTGAATCGAACCAAACATCTAGTACGTCTTTAACCCTTTTCATTCTTCCGTTGCACTTCCTGCATTTTATTTCAACTGAGTCTATCCATGGTCTATGTAGATCTTCTGGTATTTCCCCGAGGGAGAGTCTCTCTAGCTCTTCTCTACTTCCTATTACTTCGAAGGAATTGCAATTCTCGCAAACCCAAATTGGCATGGGTATTCCCCAATACCTCTGCCTCGAGATACACCAATCTCCAACTTCTCTAACCCCGTTTTCATACCTCTTCGCGACCCATTCTGGAACCCACTTCACCTTCTTTGAGTTTTCCTCCAGTATTTTCTCCTTTATTTTGTGCACCCTCAAGAACCACTGCTCTGTAGCCCTGAATATCAAGGGAGTCTTGCATCTCCAACAGTGTGGATACGAGTGAACTATAGTTTCCTCTTTTAGTAGAGCTCCCTTCCTCCTTAGGTCCTCTATTACCACAGGGTCTGCTTCTTTAACGTACATCCCCTCGTATTTTCCACCATCTGGAGTGAATTTACCATCTGGGCCAACTGGACAAAATACAGGTAGAGAGTATTTTTCCCCAACTTGGAAGTCTTCTTCTCCAAACCCAGGAGCGATGTGTACTAAGCCAGTCCCCTCTTCCAATGTCACGAACTCTCCCAGAATTACTTTATGCTTGAAGTCCTTCTGGAAAGGTATTTCCGAAGAGAGCGGGAACTCGTACTCAATTCCTTCCAATTCATACCCTTTCAGCAGTCTCCTGACTTTATAGCTCCATCTCCCTATTTTGCCCATGACTTTGTCTACTAGGGGATAAGCAACTATGTAAGTCACGGATTTTCCGTTTTCATCTACTTCGACTTCGGCGTAGTCGTATTCCGGGTGAACTGCAATGGCTAAGTTCGAGGGAACAGTCCAAGGTGTGGTAGTCCATACCAATAGATATTTCTCTTCCTCATCACTTTCATTCTTAACCCTGAACCTGATGAATATGGACGGGTCCTCTACATCCCGGTATTCTCCTCTGACTTCGTGCTCTGCTAAGGCAGTCTCACATCTGGGGCACCAGAATATTACTCCCAATCCCCTTTCTAGTAGGCCCCTCTCATGTGCTCGCTTTAGAGTCCACCACGCAGACTCTATGTACTCATTGGTTATCGGGAGGTATGGATTCTCCCAATCCATCCAAACTCCTAATTTCCTGAACTGTTCGGTATTGACTCTCATGTATCTTAAAGAGTATTCCCTACAGTATCTTATGAAGTTGTCTACCCCTATTTTCTCCTCAATTTCCTTCTTGCTTTTTATTCCTAGTTCTCCTTCCACTTTTACCTCTATGGGGAGACCATGCATGTCGAATCCAGGTCTTCTGGTGACCCAGAATCCCCTCATAGTTTTATATCTTATGTAGAGATCCTTCAGAACTTTGTTCCATGCAGTACCAACGTGTATGCTTCCTGTGACGTATGGCGGTCCATCTAGGAAGTATATTCTCTTCTCCCCCTTCCTTATCTCTCCCGCTCTTTTAGGAATCTCTTTACTCTTCCATAGTGCTTCGACTCTCTCTTGAATTGACTTTGGGTCATATCTCCTCTCAGGAACCCTGACCATTTCCATCCCTTCTGGGAGGTTCTAGTCCCAGTCCTTAGTTCCTCATGTGTTAAATACCTTCCTAGTTCTGGACCCGAAAGCTTTTTCCCTAGAGAACCCAGAGAGAAAACCAGGGTGTCTTTGAGAGAATTCTTGAGATATCTGAGAGATCCGAATACTGCAAAAATCTCAAGGAGATACTTCGTTACAAATGGATTTGATGGGGTTTTAACGATAATTGGAGTGATATTGGGAGCATATTCCACCGGAGCGCCTAAAGAGTTAATATTAGGAGCTGGAATAGGAAGCACCATAGGTCTAAGTCTCTCTGGCTTCTGGAGCACTTACGAGGTAGAGAGGGCAGAGAGAAGGTACGAATTAATGGAAATAGAGGAGGCAATGCTCACAGACCTAACCAATACTGTATTGTACAACAGGATGAAGATATCAGCAGTTGTCAACAGTCTGTTTTCCGGAATGGGTCCAATGGTTGGGTCTCTAATTCCGCTAATTCCAATAGCCCTCATCTGGGACACTAGCTTAGCTGTCCTAGTATCGATAATCATAGCCCTTACAGTTCTCTTCTCATTTGGATTTTACATGGGCAGGCTCTCAAAGCAAAACGCTCTGATCTCAGGAGTAAGAATGCTCTTTGCGGGAGTAGCAGTAATGATAATAAACAAGATACTAGGGGTAATCTAGGGATTAGTCTTCTTTTCTATTTCAAATTTGGCAAAGGGCATTTTCTCAAACGACTCGTAGCCACAACTCCTAGCTACTTCGTCTAGGACCATAAGCATCTCTGCAATTTCTATTCCTAGTTCGGTCAATTCCTCTCCTTTTAGGAGACCTTTCTCCTGAAATTTAGCCTTTAGCTCATTTGGAAGCTTGTACTTTTTATTCATCAGTCCGAGAAGAGGTCTAAGCCCTACTATCTCCGAGGGAGAGTATCCTAGGCTCCCTATTACAGAAAGGGACTTCCTCGCTAGAGCACAACTCCTTGAGACATCTCTGAGTAGGTCCCTATACTCGAATAGCTCTTGCATTTTAGCCTTATGCAAAGGACTTCGCCTGATGAATCCTAGCAGTTCTGGTCTTTGGCCATTGGGACAACCCATCAGTTTAGCTATTTCCTTGATCAGCTCAGTTATCTTGTGCTCTAGTAATACGCAGTCTATTTCTATCTTACACCTCTCCTTTATTTCCCTCATGGATTTTAGGTACTCCTCTGGGGATGACTTACCCAATTCATAGTACTTCTCATCTATTTGGAGTACTCTCTCTTTATAGAACCTAGCGGACTCTCTTCTATTTCGTATTGGGCTCAGAACTGATACAGACACGTATATTTCGATAACTTTCATTACCTCTTCGTAGTGTCTCCACAAGGACTTCTCTAGATCTAATAGTTCTCTCAGGCCAATGACCTCGACCCTATTTCTAATTATTTCTCGGAAGAACGCGCTCTCTGGAACTTTCTTCTCCCTTATCTTCCTTATAATACACCTTAGGCTCTTTGAATCCGAATACTTCTTTATCTTACCTTTAAACCATTTCTCTCTCAAGTTCTCCCTAAACAACCCGGTCACCGAGCTAGTACTTTTACTCAGACAATCTTCCATGCAAGTATGGAAATCTCCGCGTTCGTGAACTCAATATCTACCAACTGATAGCTTCTCCGAAGGATGTAGTGCTCAGGGGTCTACATTGGAAACGTTTAATAAACGTAACTAGGATGACGGCCGGGGGATGCCAATGCCGAAGGTCACCATAGACCATGAGAGCTGTATAGCTTGCGGAGTATGTGCGTCTGTCGCACCGGAGATATTCGAAGCAAACGAGGAGGGAAAGAGCATACTAGTAGAGAAGTTCAGAACATCTTCTCCTACTGAGGGAGAAATACCGGATGACATGAAGGATATGGCTGAGACAGCAGCTAGTTCGTGCCCAGTTGGTGCCATAAAGGTGGAGTGACCGCTCTCCCTACACATATTTTTTCGCTTTGCATCTAATAAAGTTATTTACTGTGAGTAACCAGCCGAAATACATATATAGAGTGTTTGGAAATCTCTAATAGGGGTTTGGTGAGGACACACGAAGTAGTACTGAGAGGAATACTGAAACCCTTCGAGACATACAACTTCTCGGTAGCCCTAATAGTAAATTTCCTTTTCTCGTTGTTGATATTATTTTACCTAAGGTGTAAATTACCAAATATAAGCGAACCAGGAGCGTTTATATCCCTATCGCTAGTTATAATGGGTATGTTATTGATTTGGGCACTAGTTTATTTGTACGTGGAGGCCCTCATCATAAGCAGGACTTCCTCTCTGATAAAAGGAAGAGATGATGTGAATGAAGATCTAAGGAGAGCTGCTAAGAGGTACTTGCCACTCCTAGCTGCTGTTATAATTCTAGTTATACTCTCGGGAATAGTCACGATGGTAGTGTCTCTTGCGTTCACGGGGAGTATGGAGATGAGTTTCTCGCCAATTCCATCATTTTCTACCCAATTTCTACCCATATATCTAGTTTCCCTCTTGCTCTCACTACTATTCTGGTTCGTTCCTCAGGGAGTAGTGATAGACGAAATAGGTCCAGTATCTACCCTCTGGAACAGTGTCAGGGTCTTGATTTCTAGGCCAATCGAGGTAATAGTGGGATTCGTCTCAGACACATTAATTAGAGCGTTTATATTTGTCTTCCTTTTCAGAATAATTTCTCGAATGGTGGGACCTCTGGGCATTAGCTATCATTATGGGATGAACTTCGATGAATTCTTGGATCAACTTTCAGAATTTCTCGGAGTATTAGCAACTCCAAAGGGTTATGTCGCCCTAGTACTTACCCTAGTGCTGTTCTCGGTGAGCGTCCTAATATCAATTGGAATACCGACTTCGGTGTACCTACACGCTAGAGAGATCAAAGAAGCAGAGAAGAGAGAGGAAGATGTTTCTCAGGGAGATGAGAACTTATATTCTATGTAACATGCCCCCTCTCTGGAAACCATGCAAGGTCCCACTGGCTTATCTGGCGTGCAAACCTTTCCGAAGAGAGGGCATTCCCAGGGCTGGATTAGTCCTCTTATAACTTCCCCACACCTGCATCCCTTAGGCTCATCAACGTCCATTGACCAAACTTCTTGCAGTAGATCCTCGAATGCCTTCCTAGCATCTAAATCCTCGAATTCCTTCTTTAGGAACATGCCACTTTCCTCTATTTCTGGGAACCCTCTCCATTTCACACCTCTCTTTTCAAACACTCGATACATCAACTCCTGTGCCTTCGGATTCCCTTCTTCTCTAACAGCTCTAGTGTACTCTATTTCTACCTTAGCCTCCCCATTCTCTATTTGCTTAATAATCATTAGAACAGCCATCAACAAATCAAGTGGTTCGAATCCAGCTATGACTTGAGGAATACCGAATTTCTCAGATATTGGTTCCCATGGCTTCTTACCTATAATTGTAGATACATGTCCTGGGTCTATGATCCCGTCTAGGTTGAGCTCTCCCATTTCAGCTATCTTCATCACAGCAGGAGGAGTCAGCCTATGAAAACTCAATAGATAGAAGTTCTCTGGGACACCCCTAATTATGGAGGAGGCTATTGATGGCATGGTAGTTTCAAATCCGACTCCCAGGAATATAACATCTTTATCGGTTTTATTAGCTATTTCTATGGAGTCGTCTATGCTGTAAACTATTCTGACGTCTCCTTTGGAATCCTTTAGAGCCCCCCTCATTCCTGGAACGCGGTACATATCTCCAAAAGTAGTTATTACTTTCCCCCTAGAAGCCAGCTCCAAAGCCTCTTCTATCTCCATCGGAGTGGTTACGCACACAGGACATCCAGGCCCCTCCCTCATGTCCACTCCTGCCTCTAGCAGCATGTCCCTCAGACCAAATCTAACCAGAGTGTCTTGGTGGGTTCCGCAGACATGCATCACTTTTATCCTAACGTTTTTTTCTTTTATTTTGTTTATTATCTCGGCGGCTAGCTTTTGATCTCTGAAAATCATTTAGGACACCTTTAATGGAGCCCTGGCCGGGATTCGAACCCGGGACCTCTCGCTTACCAAGCGAGCGCTCCACCGGGCTGAGCTACCAGGGCTCGGCTTGGATTTCTCCAAGTGATTAAAAAGGTTTTTCTCGATCCCCCCTAGTCTAAGTGAGTTGCCTCTCGATCTGAGATATATGCGAAGTGACAGATAATTAAGCTCATCCCATCTACGAAGAATACTAGGTAAATTTTCGATTTCAATAAATCGTTATCGATTCTAATCAAGTGTGTAATCAATAACGCGGTAAAACACGATCTATTAGTCGAGTGAACGCCTCAGACATCCTAGGAGCGCGCAGTGGAGGTAACTCCCGTGGGCTGAAAACTTTTTATCTACTCTATGAATACAGGGGCAGTGAGAGAGGCAAGTACTACTACACTCTATAATACATAAAAATAGAGTCTGTCTGGAAGCCCGGTGGTGTAGCGGTCAAGCATTCGGGCCTTTGGAGCCCGAGACGGCGGTTCGAATCCGCCCCGGGCTACCACTGTTTTGGTGATAAGAGTTGTTCAGAGTAGCTAATGAGGAACTAAGCATGGATGAGGCCCTGGAGATACTACACCCGAAAGTAGGTAGTTGGTTCTCAAAATTCGGGGAGTTGAGTCCCCCTCAAGCCCTCTCTCTCGCTCCTATTTCCAAGGGAGAGAACGTCCTGATAAGTTCACCAACTGGGTCTGGTAAGACATTAGCTGCCTTCATATACGTTATAAGCGAGTTGGTACGTCTTGCGGAGAACAATTCCCTAGAAGACAGGGTCTATTGTGTGTACGTCTCGCCCTTAAGGGCATTAAACAATGACATAAGGAGGAACTTACTGAGACCTCTCAAGGAGATGAACGAGGATCGAATAAGAGTTGGAGTTAGAACTGGAGACACGCCTCAATCCGAGAGACAGAGAATGCTAAGGAAACCTCCTCACATACTCATAACAACTCCAGAGAGCTTAGGGATAATGTTGTCTGCTCCCAAATTCAGAGAGAAGCTGAGAGGGGTTAAGTGGGTAATAGTAGATGAAATCCACGAACTTTGTTCTTCGAAGAGAGGAGTACATCTGTCCTTATCTTTAGAGAGGTTAGTGGACCTCTCCGGAGAGTTCCAGAGGATAGGCCTCTCGGCCACTATACACCCAATAGAGGAAGTGGCTCAATTCTTAGTTGGCTTATCCAATGGGAAACCAAGAGATTGCACAGTAATCAAAGTAGATTACCTGAAGAAAACAGACATAAAACTAATATGTCCGGTTGAGGATTTGATAAACACTCCATCTGATTTGGTATCCAGGAGAATGTATGAGACACTCAAGGGGCTAATAGAAGAACACAGAACCACTTTAGTCTTCACGAACACCAGAAGCGGAACAGAGAGAGTGGTCTTTCACTTAGGAAAGGAGAAAGTGGAGGATCTGGCAGCACATCACAGTTCCCTTTCTAGGGAAACTAGATTAGAAGTGGAGGAGAAATTGAAGAACGGGGAATTAAAGGCAGTAGTTTGTTCCACTTCCCTTGAACTGGGAATAGACATAGGCTATGTTGACCTAGTAGTCCAAGTTGGTTCTCCTAAAAGCATCTCTAGGTGTCTCCAGAGGACTGGCAGGGCAGGTCATAGGCTCAAAGACATCTCGAAGGGTAGAATAATAGCCTTGGACAGGGACGACATAGTGGAAATAGCTGTGATGATAGAAAAGGCATATGATGGCATGTTGGACAGAGTGCAAATACCTAGGAATTGCCTGGACGTTTTGGCTCAACACTTAGTTGGTATGGCCATAGACAGGGTTTGGAGTATTGAAGAGGCCTATTCCCTAGTAAAGAGAGCCTATCCATATAAGGACTTGGAGAAGGAGAAGTTCGTCTCTGTCCTCAAGTATCTGAGCGGAGAATACGATGGAGTAGATCTGGAAAGTAACAGAGTATATGGGAAAATATGGTTCAATGGAAGGGAATTCGGCAGGAGAGGGAAGTACACTAGGGTAATATACTCGACTAACATAGGCACCATTCCAGATGAAGCCGAGGTGAAGGTTTACTGTGAAGGTAGGAAGATAGGATACATAGAGGAGGAGTTCCTAGAGAGGTTAATGCCCGGCGACAGATTCGTCTTGGGAGGAAGAGTCTATGAGTTTAGGAGGGCAAAGGGGAGCAAGGCTTATGTGAAAAAGGCTTATTCGGAAAGACCAACTGTTCCAAGTTGGTTCTCAGAGATGCTCCCTCTTTCCTATGATCTAGCCCTAGAGATAGGGAAATTCAGAGAGAGGATGTTCCAAGCAATAAATAGCAGAGAAGATCCATCTAAAGTCATAGAGGAGATAAAGGAGAAGTGTAGAACTAATTTAAACTCAGCAAAGTCAATATATAACTACTTTTTAGAGGAGTATCTGTTCCTCAATAGTTTAGGGGTGAGAGATTGGCCTAGCCACAAGAAATTACTTATAGAAAGAGTCAGGGAGGGAAGAAAGCTCCACCTAATTTTCCATGCCCTATTCGGAAGGAGAGTAAACGATGCACTTTCTAGGGCTTTAGCTTACTTGTTCAACAGGAATTTGGGCAGAACAGTCCTAATAACAGTTAACGATAATGGCTTCATGCTAACGGTTCCTAGAATTGGAGAAGAAAAAATAAAGGAGATATTATCTAATCTCAACAGTAGAAACATCAGGGAAGTACTGAGGAAGGCCATACTGAACACCGAGATGATCAAGAGGAGGTTCAGACACTGTGCGACTAGATCCCTAATGATCCTGAGGAACTATCGAGGAAGAGAGAAAAGCGTCTATAGGCAGCAACTAAGTGCGGAATCTCTCCTAAAGGCTCTAAAAGATACAAAAGGATTTCCAGTAATTGAAGAGACCATAAGGGAGATAATGGAGGATCTAATGGATGTGAAAAATGCTGAGGAGGTCCTGTCCAAGTTGGAGAGGGGAGAGATGGAATACGTGTTTTCACCAGAGTTCGAAATACCTTCTCCCTTTGCACACAACCTTTACTTGGCAGGGGCTTCAGATGCCATACTCATGGAGGACAAGAGGAAGGTTCTAGAGGACCTCCATCAAATGGTTTTGGAGAGGATATCAATTGTCGAGAAAACTAGCTAGGGGAATGGAAATAGGTCTTTATTCCTTATTCATAGAGGAGATTGGTGCCTTGGTGGTTTCCGATTTGCATCTCGGCTATGAGATATACCTTGGGGAAATAGGAGTGCACGTGCCACTGACCCAATACAAGAAAATAAGAGAGTATCTAGAGGAGAACATAGAGGAATTCGATCCTCAAATGCTAATAGTCCTTGGGGATTTAAAGCATGACTTCTCGAAAGCTAGTTGGCAGGAATGGAGGGAGATAAAGGACTTCTTTGACTTGTTCTCTGGGAGAGAGGTCCACCTAATAAGGGGGAATCACGACAACTACCTGAAGCCCATTGCGAGGAAGAGGGGAATTGAGTTGAAAGACCAGATCACGATAGGGAAGTACAAGTTCTTCCATGGCCATAAGCCTGTAGAACTGGGGAAGGTGAATTTAATGGGACATGAACACCCTGCTATTTCCATAAGAGACGAAATGGGTGTTAAGTGGAAGTTCAAGTGTTTACTATACGGGGAATTTGAGAAAAGTGATTTAATAGTTCTTCCCAGCATGTCTCCGCTAATGGGAGGGACGGAAGTAAACGTCTCTGGAAGAGAGGATTTACTCTCCCCGATTTTGAGGGAGAGGGGAGTTGACCACATGAGAGTTTACGTCGTAGATGAGGAAGCTGGGATATACGAGTTCCCGAGGATTGGGGAACTAAAGAGTGAGTTGCTGGACGATGCAATACATTGACATTGTGATTCAGAATCCAGAAAAGATTTAATTCGGGGAGTAGAGAAACTCACCGAGCCGGGGTAGGGTAGAGGTATCCTACGGGACTGTGGATCCCGCGACCCGGGTTCGAATCCCGGCCCCGGCCCCAGTTCAAGTCCATTACTTCTCTTGATTACCCACTGAGGCTTGTTGCAACAGCTCTTCGAGGAAACAGTAAGGGTCCCCACGCTTCGAAACACCGTTACTACAGTATGCATTTTTCGTCCACTGCTGTTTAGTATGGAAACCTCATGGTAAGTTTCTTCATCTGTAATGTACAGAAGTGCAATTGCTCCATGCCTCTTTAGACTTATCCGAATGACCGATTGCGAAGTTATTGTTTCTGGGTGAAGAGAACCGCAACGTATAAATATCTAGTTTTCTCTGAGGGCTTGGGGAGACGGAGTGATGAGATATTACTATGTTGTGATCCCGATATTGCTATGTGCCCTCTTGGCGCCATCCCACGTGAGCTCCCAGTACAACTACAGGCAGGAGTTCAAAGAAGTAGCCTCCTATATCTACAACGAAGTTGGACCAGCTTTTGACATGGTTACAGTGTATGTAATGAGGGAACCGGAGTTCGCTGATCCACCACTTCCGGCTTGGGCATTCGATCCAACGATAGGTCCAAATGGAATAGCCACGAATTGCGGTGACACTTCGAACGGTGAGAGGCCTGGAAGTTACGCAATGGCTGGCTTAATAATGATCAGAGCCTACTGGGTTTACCTGAGTGAGGGAGATGCACTCACAGCTCAGAACTACCTCGATAAAGCGAAGGGATTGGGAGATTACTTAGTATACAATAATAATAACGTGTTCATAGGTTCCTGTGGTATGAGTAAAGCCGGAGTAGGGAGAGTGACTCCAGGAAGTACACCAAGCTTATCAGCGACTTGGACGATGGCCGATCAGGGACAAGCGATATCCTTTCTAACAGAACTTTACGAGGTTTCTGGAGATTCTACTTATTTACAAGCAGCAGAGAGAATAGCAGATTTCTCATGCGATATGACGGGAGATGTATTCTACGATCCAGGTACGGGAGATTGGTATTACGCTGCTACAGGAACTAGTTTCCCGCTTTCTAAGAGTTCACCAAACGATACTAGGGGCATAATCACTTTGCTGTCCTCTCTCATATTGCTGGATAGATTCAGCGCTAACGACTATAGCACGTGTATCCAGAGTTTGTCTGATAAATTGAAGGATATGCAAAAAACAAATGGGGCCCTACCGAGGTCTGATGCATCTACTGGAGATGAAGTGGAGTCCTCAGCAGCAGCGATCTCATGGGCATATCTCAGAGAGACTTCTTCATCTCAAGACTTGTTAAATTGGCTATTGAGTCAGCAGCAATTAGATGGAAGCTTCGTGTGCCCTAACACAGATTCAGACGGTTCGATTCCCGGCGGATATAAACTCCACGACAACACCGAGAGATTCTCGAGAGATCAAGCTTCTGGCTCTTACACCCTACTAGCTCTCAGGGAAATAGCAAGTGGAATGGATGCCGTGGATTACATCATAGGAAATCTAGAGTCAGCTACCCCTGGAGCATATTATGACACCACTGATCCTACTCATGACATATATAGATTAGGAACAGCAGCAATAGGTCTTTCCCTCTACTACGCCCAAGCCTTGAACAACTACACAGTCGAAGGAAAGATATTCGAGGACCTTCCCCCTAACTTGGGAGTAGACTTCATCCCGGGAGAAGATTCACCATTGGAGAACGTCACAGTCATGCTTTGTGGGGTATCGGGAGGAAACTGCGATTGCTCAATAATATACGACATCACAATAACCGATTCAAACGGAGACTACATCTTGGCAGCTCCGGGCCCAGGGGATTACTGCGTCAAAGTAGAAACTGATCCAAATTGGATGGAACCTTCTGCAGGCCTGAACCCAGGTTACACTGTTTCGGACGTGAAGCCAGAGCAAACCGTTGAGTGCACTTCAGCAGGGAACTGCTACTCAGAGTTCGGAGGAGACGATCCCCTAGTAGAGGACGACAACCAGGTAATAGTCACAGTGAGCAGCCCTGTAACGGGAGTCAACATGGGATTCAACTTCGAGATAATAGTGAATACCAACGACTCAGGCCAAGGTTCTCTCAGACAATTCATCCAGAACTCGAATGCAATAGCGGGTCCGAATCTAAGTAGGTTCATGATCCCAGATACCGATCCAGGTTACAACTCTACTGTCGGATATTGGAAGATAACGTTACAAAGTCAACTTCCAGCAATTCAAGACGACGGAACTGACTTAAACGGATTTGAACAGATAAATTACGCTTTAGGCCAAGGATACACTGTGAACTCGAATAGTAGGAACGGCTGGACTCTTCCTTATGGTCCACCGATACTGATCAGTAGCGATGGAAATTGGGCACTTTCACCTAACACCGGAGTCATAACAATTCAATCTGACGATAATTTCGTCAGATGGATAGCAATTAGCGGATTCATCTACACGGGTTTCCCAACAGCATCGGGCATAAGGATAGATTCCGGAACCAGCAATAATACAGTCGAATACTGTTACATTGGAACTGATCCCACTGGAGAAAGTGTAATTTTGATACCGAACGCTCCAGCTTACTTCAACAATGATGTATATGGAAACACCGAAATGGACGGAATTTACATACGCGACTCGACAAATAACACGATAGCACATAATTTAGTCTCGGGTAATGGATACACAAGTAGCGATTGGGACTGGCGTGGAGGCAGAGGAATAGTAATATCGAGGTCCCCAACTGCACCGTCAATCGATGGGAACAATTTAATCGAAGACAACTACGTTGGAGTCAACAGGTTAGGGACAGACGCTATACACCTTCCCATTTCCCCGACGCCTTTCCAGCCTGGAAACGTTTGGGAAGGAATACTAGTATACGGGAGTATTGACAACAACACATTGAGAAATAACCTAGTCTCAGGAAACGGATGGTGGGGAATCTTCGTATACAGCTCAGACAACAACACAATAGAGGGTAATTTGATAGGTACTCAAGCAGACGGTTCGAGTTCATTACCAGGAGGTTGTGGAAACGGAGCATATGGAATCATAATAGGGACAGATGACTGGAACAACCCAGTTTACGCAGCGTCTGATTCCAATATAGTGGATGGGAATACAATAGCCTATAACGGATGTATATTCGATGGCTCACATCCATACGGATACGACTTTACAGATGGGATCTTCGTGAGTGGGGAATCAATTAACAACGAGATAAGGAACAACGAAATATTCAGCAATAAAGGCCATGGAATTCACCTATACGGGCTTTATCAATCTGGAGGGACATACTATGTCCCGAGAGACAATACCATCGAGGGCAATTACATATACTCCAATGAGGGAGACGGTATCTACTTCGAAGGGGGTAGTGGAGCAGAGATAACTGGGAACTGGATAAAAGGAAACTACATAGGCTTAGATTCAGGAGGAAACCCAGCAGGAAACACAGGAAGTGGAGTATCCCTGATATATTCTGATAATAACACCATAGGAACGAACGGAGATGGAACCAATGACTCTCAGGAAGGAAACGTGATATCTCATAACCAAGGAAACGGGATATACCTATCTTACTCGAATAACAACTGGATAGCAGGAAACAAGATAGGAACAGACATAGGAGGAACATCTGACCTCGGCAATGGAAATAGAGGAGTGGCTCTCACACACTCCGATGGGAACATCATAGGAACGAACGGAGACGGAGTAAGCGACTCAGAAGAAGGAAATCTCATAAGCGGAAACGATGGAGAAGGAATTTGGCTGGATCTCTCGAATAACAACTGGATAGCAGGAAACAAGATAGGAACAGACATAGGAGGGACTTCCAGCCTAGGGAACCT
>QMUK01000024.1 GCA_003660555.1 Thermococci archaeon | reverse complement strand
TCACCAGTTGATGGGAGCACACTCTGCTTATCCCTTCCACGTAGAAAGTGAAGGAGATGTGTTCAATTACTGAAAGATGTCCCATCTCCATTACTTTTCTGAGTATTTCCCTCCCTTTTTCTAGTGCTGCCTCCTTCCAAAGATTCTCCTTGTCTTTCCTAGAGTGGGATAGCATCGCTGAGAAAGCAGCGACTCTCTCCGGCTCTGGAGTGTGTGCGATTAGCTCCACCCTCACGGGTTGCCCTCATATTAATGTCATATCATGCTGGTATATCAAGTTTTCCACTAGGCTTGTGTTACTCAAAAGCGAACTAAAAACGATTTAAAGGGGATTGCGGATTGCCATACCGGAGGGGGGACAAAAATGGCTAGGCGAGGGTTCTGTAACTCCTGTGGCAGATTGGTGGACTTAGGAGTCTCAAATGGTGTGATAAGATACAAGGGCAGAAAGAGGATGTTTTACTGCCTAGATTGCCTTATGAGAGAGTAAGTCCAGAGAGCATAAGCTGCAGAGACGGCCCTCTCTGGAGTAGGATAAACTGGTATCCCGATTTCCTCTAATTCCTTAGTTTTTTTCCTAGTGTAATTCGCTCCACTAGCTCCACATATAATAGGCTTCTCAGGATATTCGTCTCTTATCCTTAGCATCACCTCTATTATCCCTTCGTCTAGAGGAGTGTCTTGAAACACGAAGAAGGGCATGACTATGTCTACTCTCTCCTCTTCCATTAAGAGTCTTATAGCCACGTCGTAGTCCTTAGATGTTGCGCTTCCTGTTAGATCTACTGGATTTCCCGGAACACAGTAAGGAGGAAGTTCTCTTTTTAGTAGGTCAAGGGTCTCTTGAGAGAGTTCGGCCATTTTCATCCCTCTTTCAACTATGGAGTCTGCTGCCATTACGCAAGGACCGGCTCCATTAGTCACCATTCCTATCCTGTTCCCCTTAGGAAGGGGTTGCTTTACCAGAGCCTTTATCATGTCTTGGAGTTCCTCCATGTTTTCAGCTCTTATTCCCCCTGCTTGCTTAATAGCAGAGTCGAATATTCTGTCTTCTCCAGCAAGCCATCCAGTATGGCTTAAGGCCACTCTGGATCCTGCTTTAGTCCTCCCTGCCTTGAGTATAAGTACTGGTTTCCTACGAGAGGTTTTCGATATGGACTGCATTAGTCTTCTACCATCTCCGACTCCTTCCATGTAAACGGCTATTACTCTAGTTCTCTCGTCCTCTCCTAGGAACTCTATAAGCTCTGGTTCGTCCACATCTGCTCTGTTCCCATAGCTAACAAATCTAGCTACCCCTATTCCCTCCTCTGCAGCCCATTCTAGAAAGGAACACCCGAAAGTGCCGCTCTGTGTTATGAAGGAAACGGCTCCTTCCTTTGGTCTCATCATCCTCTCTCTAGATTGGAAAAACGTGTCTATTTTACTCCTAGAATCGTATATGCCTATGCAATTTGGACCTATTATCCTCATCCCATATTTTCTGGCTATTGAAACTATTTGCTCCTCTATCTCTCTTCCCTCGTCTCCTAACTCTTTAAATCCTCCGGAAACTATGACTATGCCCCTAACTCCCTTTCTTCCACATTCCTCTACTACTCCCGGAACAGATTTGGGAGGTATAGCTATCACAGCAAGTTCTACTTCGTTCTCTATCTCTGATACCGTTTTATAGCACTTCATTCCCAGTATTTCTTTTTCCTTTGGATTCACTGGATATACCTTCCCCTTATACTCATAGAGAGCCAAGTTCTTGAGAATCTCGTGCCCTATTTTCCCAGGGGTCTTAGAGGCGCCTATCACAGCTACTGATCTAGCCTCGAAGAACGTAGACAAACTCAACAGAGCACCCCCATCTCCCTCAGGATGAAAGAAGGTATTTCCTCTATCCTGAGCCTTATCTGCTCTTTAGTATCTCTATATCTCAGCGTTGCAGTTCCGTCTTCTAGTGTTTGGTAGTCTACTGTGACGCAATAAGGCGTGCCAACTTCGTCCATTCTAGCGTATCTCCTACCTATGCTCCCAGACTCGTCGTAGTATGTATATATCCCTCTTTTTCTTAGGAGGGAGTCCACTTCCTTAGCTACCTCTGGAAGACCGTCCTTGGAAACCAGTGGGAATACTCCGCACTTTATAGGGGCTATCTTGGGAGGTAATCTCAGATAGATTCTCTCGCCTTCTTCTAGGTAATTCAGCTCTAATATGCAATAGATGGGCCTGTCTATCCCATAGGATGGCTCTATCACATGCGGAATTACCTTCTTTCCTGTAACTCTTTCTTTCTCCTTTTTTACCTCGAAGTCTTCTCTTGTAAGTCTAACTCCATCGAATTCCAGTTCTCCCTTTTCATTTAGTTCTCTTAGTATTTTTTCGTTTTCCTTCTTTGTTATCTCTATCAGTTTGCCCAAGGCTTGTCCCTTCATTTTCTTCCTGAGTCTCTCCATTCTAGGATAAACTTTCAGTTTCTCGACCTCCCTGGGAGACTCAAAAGCCACGAATACTGAGAGATCCTCCCCGCTGAACTCCATATGCCTCTTTAGATCGTAGTCCGTCCTATAAGCATGGCCTGCAACTTCGACCCAGCCGAATCTCTCTGTCTTGACTTCAGCGTCCCAAGTATCTGCAGAATAGTGAGCTCTCTCCTCGTCCAACTGTTGCCTGAATCTAAGTGCTTTCTCGGGGATTCCTATCTCCAAGAGGAACCTCTTCGTGAGCCATATGTAATAGGAGAAGAACTCATTCAGGAAGTATCTCTCACTGGCCTCTCTTAGTGTAACCTCAACTTCCTCCCCTTTTTTTCTCTCTTCCTGATTTTCCGCCGGTAGTATCCTTATTTTCTCGTTTTCAACTTCCTTGAACTTTGGATGTGTCGAGTTCTCCTCCGGATCAAAGAATATCTCTACTTCTGCCATGTTAAACTCTCTTAACCTTATTACTCCCTGCCTGGGGGAAATTTCGTTCCTATAGGCTCTTCCTATCTGGGCTATTCCAAAAGGTAGTTTTCCTCTAGCTATTTTCGACAGTCTTCGAAAGGATATGAACATTCCCTGAGCAGTTTCCGGTCTCAAATATCCAGTCTTTCCACCGGCAGGTCCTATACTAGTCCTGAACATCGTGTTGAATTCCTCCGTCTTTCCAAAATCTCCTCCACAATTCGGACACTTTAAATTCCTTAGTTTTTCTTCTGTTTCTTCTGAGGTGAGACTCTCTACAGACATTCTAAGTTCTTCGAGCATGTCTTCTACCCTATATGCTTCCCCACATGACTTACACCGAACCATCTGCTCTACGAAGTGATCAACATGTCCAGAAGCAATGAATATTTCCTCTGGATTTACTGTTGGAGTGTCTATTTCATAAAAGCCCTCCTCTATTACGAATATTTTCCTCCAGGTTTCTATGATGTTCCATTTCAGTAGAGTTCCTAGAGGGCCATAATCGTAGAATCCTCCAGCCCCACCATATATTTCAAAAGATGGCCAGAAGAATCCCCTTCTCTTAGCTAATTCCATTACATCCATTCTCTAGTCCCTCTCACAACAAGGACTTGAGCAAATCTATGTCTCTTATTATTCCGGTGAGTTCACCACTGGCCTCTACGACTGGGAGAGTCTCTATGTCGTATCTCCTCATCTTCCTAGCAACTTCGGACACTTTAGTCTTCCTAGTCACACTTATCACGTTTCTAGTCATTATCTCTGACACTGGCTTGTCTTCTGGAAGTTCCAGCTTTCTAGTAGTTATGTAGAGCAAATCTCCAGTGTCCCATGCCCATCTTTCACCTTCGGATGGAGCAGTGAGGCTAGAAACCTTAGTCTCCTCTATCACCTCTCCTAAGGATAACATGTCGTTGTCGTCCACTATTCCAACTATTTCTCCCCTAGAATTTATCACCGGTAGAACCCTCTGCCCAGAGTATCTAGATATTGCTAAAGTTGCTGATATGGGAGTTCCTTCCCAAACAGTGGCAAATTTGTCTAACATGTACTTCTCCACGGGATCAGCTATGTTCATCCTAGATATCGCCTTCTTTACCACATCGTCTACTGATATCACACCTATTAGCTCATCTTTCTCAACCACCGGAATTATCCTTATTCTCTCCTTTAAGAAGACCTCTGCAGCCTTCTTTATTTCATCGGCTGGGGAAAGACTCACTGGACCTCTCCTCACAAGAAGTGCTAACTGTTCTTCTTCTGGATTCTCAGCTAAGTCTGATATGGTTATTATTCCGACTAACTTTCTCTTCTTGGTAACTGGGATTGCTGATAATCTATACTTCTGCATCAGCTCCAAGACCTTTCCTCTTTCCCCCGGTATCTCCACATGTATTGGGTCTTTTTTCATCACTTCACCTACTTTTATTGAGATCACCTCCTAGGGAAAGGACTCTAGTCCCCACTATTAGATGGGATACGTTCTCTACTCCGGCCCTTCCAACCAAGGCCGAGAACTTGTCCTCACAATACCTCAGGTTTTCCCCGATTCTCATTAATAAAAGTGACGCCCTGTTCCCCTCCTCAATGTAGTTAGGTTCCAACCCAAGCAACTCCCTCCCAGAATAGACCATTTTCAGGACTGCCTTAGGCTCTAGTCTGTAATGTCTCATGATGAAATCCATTTCACGGAAGATGTTTAGTGAGGTGACCATTGAATTGTCTGTCCCAATAGCAATCAAATTTCTATCTATTAGTTCGTCTATGGGTGGTGGAGGCAACCCCATGGATAAATTGGCCCTTGGGCAGAAGACTACCGGTACTCTCCTCCTTAAAATCAAGTCTATGTCGCCTTCTGTAGCATAGTTCAAGTGTACCAGGAAATCCACATTCTCTTTGAGAGCTAACTCCACCTCTGTCTCCCCGTATTGGCTGAGGGCCATCAATTGGTTAAAGGGATCTTCCCCAACGTGTACTGCTGCCATTTTCCCTCTTTTCTTAGCTTCTTTTACCAGTCTGGAGTACTCATCTAGGCCTACATCCATAGGACTACTTATTCCCACCCCATCGCTTACTTCCAAGAAGGAGTAGTCCCCATCGGGTCTGCCTAATACTACTGAGTCTATTGGAAACTCAGAAATGGCTCTTCTAAACAATAAAACTCCGTTTCTGCCTTCCTCTCGGAAGTCACATACTGCCCCTATTCCAGATGACATTAATTCTCTGAGAGCTGTTTTAATCGCTAATATCTTCTCCTCATCACTTTTTTCTTTTAATATCCTGTGTTTTAGACCGTTAGGAGGTCTAAACAATTCTCTTATAGATCTACCAATCCAGATGTCTCTAGTTATTGTGTCTCCTAGGTGAACGTGCGCGTTGGTAAAGCTAGGTATCAAGAGGCTTCCTTTTCCATTTAGATCTCCTCTCCTTGAATCGGTTATTCCAGAAATGTATCCTTCTTCGTCTATCTCAAGCGACCCTCTGACGAATTCAAAGTCTCTATTCAGGATTTCCACATTATATATCAGCAAAATATTCACCGAAAATAGAAATTAGAGAAAAATAGACGGGGGAGAGGACTTCACCAGGGCTCCACCATACCTCTCGTCTTGAAGTAGACCACCACCGCTATGACCACTACTATTACGACTATCGCAGCTATCATCATGTTTCTCCTAGCCTTCTGCTTCGCCATTATCTCTTGCCTAAGCATGTTGGTCACTTCTTCTGCCTTGGATTTAGCCTCATCTGCTGTGTCTCTAGCAGCTGAAGCAGTGCTCATTGCAGTAGTACACTCACCCTTGTTGACTAATTCTTCTGCGCTCCTCACTTGTTCCTCTGCCCTCTCCACTGCCCTCTTGGCTTCATCTACCCTACCTGAGTATATAGTCGTAGAGACTCCCTTGGCCATTGCCTCGGCTAATACACTATCAGCTTTGCTTATCGCATCTTTTGCCTCTTCTATTACCCCTTTAGCAGATTCTATCTCACCTTGAGCTCTAACGCATTCTCCTCTACCAACCATTATTGGAGCATCGAGTTCAAGTTCGTCCTTCGTTCCTATACCTGGATAAGTGGCCTTAGTCACCACTTTTATCCCAGTTATCTTCTGCATGGCAGTTACCTCTGGAGTGGTTCCCTGAAGCCTAACTGTTATTCTCCTTATAAGGAAAGTGTTTATAGAAATTCTAAGCTCTTTGCTTCCTGCCTCTGCTCCAGTTATACTCTTAGCTGCATTTTCAGGTTCCACTGTGACCTCCCATTGAGTCTTCTCTAGGTCCGTGGTGAATATCACTGTAGCTACTGTTGGAATTATCACTCCCTTATTGGGCTCCAGAGTCACCTCTGTTATTATCAGTTTCTCTGGCTCAGCCGATCCTGGTGGTCTCTCCACATCAGAAACCCTCAGGAAGTCCGTTTGCTGGGAAATTCCGATTGCGGGCAGCAACATTAGGACGAGACCCAATACAGCAAATAGTCTCTTCATCACTCACACACCTCCTAAAACAAGGGTTCTATATCACTTTCCTCAAATAATTTAATAAATTCCTCCTTTCTGACCTTAAGTTCCTCCTTTTTCTCCCTTATTACTTCTGTTATCTCCTTGGCTCTTTTATATAACTCCTTTATTGCCGTTACCTCCGTCAATCCAGATAGGAGCACCCCTATCTCTACTTGAGTGGAATTGGGAACGTGATATTCCCCTCCTCTGACGGCTATCCCGGGGATTTGATTCTGAAGCCACTCTCTGGCATCGTGGAAGGTATCAGCTACTTTTTCCGGTGGACCAACTATTAGGAGTAGGGCTCTCTGAGCAGTCTTGTAGTCGCAATTGAGGAGTAGGCCTAGGCCACCTTTTCCCTTTATTACTTTGTTCATTAGAAAGGATATCCACTTCTTCCCTTTTCCAAGTTTGTTTATTCCAGATGAAACATTTCCTATTGTGCTAACTCCATCGAATGGGCTCATAGTTCCTATAACTGAACTAGAACCTATTATCCCTGATTCCACGCTAGCTCTGACTAGTGTTCTCACGAACCTGGAGACATATAGATTGACCTGCTCATATATAGGTATCTTCACTATTTTCTCCGTTACTACCCCGTTATCTACTAGTATCACCCCATCCACCTTCCCGAGTACACTCTTCATTGCGTCGACTGCGTTTAGTATGTAGATGTTGCTCTCCTCCAGAGACGGTAGAATCGAAACAGTATACACTGGGACCTCCAGTACTCTTCTAGCCACTTCAGATATTACTGGAGTTGCTCCTCCCCCTGTACCTCCGCCTAATGAATGCATTATCAGGCAGAAGTCAACTTGACCTGCCACATCTTGTAGTTTCGTTTCTATTCTGTCTATCTCCTTCTCAGCTATCCTTTCTCCCAAAGAAATGTCTGAGCCAGTTCCGTGGCCTTTGGCATCGTATTTCCCTATTAGAATTTTGTCCTTTTCCTCTATTGACTTGAGGTTTTCTAAATGGGGTCTCGATGTATCTACAGCCAAAGGAGTCAAACTGTCCTTGTAATCAAAGTATTTCCTCGTTCCAAAGGTTTCCTTGAATTTTTCTAGGACTCCCTCTTCTGGTCTGTGTAGCAGGAAATCGAGCATTCTTATGCCAGCACCGCCTACCCCTATGGCAAGTATTTGCATGGGATACCCCCGGGAAATAGGGAAGCAAAGGAGGAGGGGATGTGTCTCCCTAGAACAATGGCTCTATGTCTTCTGCCTCCTCGAACAGTTCTTCAAACCTTCTTCTTCCTTCTTCAGCTACCTCCTTTATTCTCTCTTGAGCTCTAGCTGCTCTCTCGAAGAGCTCCTTTAGTCTTTGAGATTCAGTAACTCCAGAAAGAGCTACTACTGCAGCCAAGAAGTCTGCCTTAGGGTTGGGGTAATCTCCTGCTCTTACCTCACTCCCAGCTATTTCTCCCTCTAGCCATTGTCTAGCCTTATCTAGACCCTTCCTAGTCATATACACAGGTGGTCCAGCAAATAGCACAAGAGCTCTTTCTGCAGTGGTGTAATCGCACGGGAGAGTGAGTTTACCTCTTACTGCCCTCTTAACTATGCTTATTACCCTAGTGGCTTTTCCTAGATCGTCTAGGAAAGTGTGTTTACCTCTGGCTCTCTTCTCTATTGCTTCCTGAGCGTATCCCACCGATGTTATTCCCCCTCTTCCTATGGTATTCAGCACCTCGGAGGCATCTACTACTACTTCTCCAACCTTAGCATGGGAAGTGGCCTCTCCTGCTCTTGCCAATAGTCCTATTCTCCTTACTATTTCTGCATTTATTCTGTCGTATGCCTCCTTGACTGATTCTCCGTATCTCAGGAATGCGCCGTTGTCCACCAAGAAAGTACCATCCACCTCTCCTATCAGTGTCTTTAGACTCCTCGCAGCATTCAGGGTATAGATGTCTCCCTCTGCTTCTGCTGGTAGTATGAACAGTGCGTACACAGGTTCGTCGTAAAGCTCCTTTAGGTGTCTGGCCACTACAGGTATGGCCCCACTGCCTGTGCCTCCTCCTCCAGCTGCTATGAGTAGGAAGGCGTCTAAGTCACTCTTGGTCATTCTGTCTATGGCCCCCAATATCACGTCTATTTCCTCCATAGCTATCTCTGCCCCTAGTTTGTTGTTAGCTCCAACTCCGTGTCCTTTAACTGCGGTCTCTCCTATTAGGACTCTGTTTTCCATCGGTATATTCTTCAGTCCCATTAAATCTGATTTGGCTGTGTTCACTGCTATAGCATTGAAGCACTTCACAGGTTGCTTCATCTCCCAACCTATGAAGAGGTCGGCAATCTTAGTCCCGGCCTGACCTAGACCTACTGCCAACATCTTCAAACCTCAACACCCCCTAACTTGGGTCTAGGGTTGTTAGGTTCCTTTTCTATATAAACGTTTTTACAGAATAGGAAAAAGTATAAGACATTCTTGAAGAGCAATTTGATGATTAGACTTGATGATGCCGATATCTCCTTGCATAAGCGCCAATCATCCTTCTGGACATACACATGGATTTTCTCTGCACTTAGGACATTTCCAATCATATTTGGATAAGAAAACTTCTTCTACATCTACCTGAAGGACATTAGCTAGTGAGAACATCCATGCTATTAGATCCGCAAACTCTTCAGATATTTTCTCCTCGTCTCCGGACATTATAGCCTCCGATAGTTCTCCTACCTCTTCCACCATCCACATGAATGTTCTTTCTATCCCTCTTCTCTTATCTCTCTCATAATATAACTCTTTCATCATCCTCTGGGCCTCTTTAATCCTCATGGGACCACCTCTGAGATGGAAATGCTTAAGTATTCATCTAATGTAATCCTAGGTGAGGGGAAGAAATGCCGAAGGGAAAGAAAGAGAGAACTAGACTCCCTCCAACAGGAGCTGGACTAATAAGATACTTCGATGAGGATACAAAAGGTCTGAGAGTCAGGCCTGAGATAGTAATTGGAATAAGCGTTGGGATCGCCATTGTGATACAGCTCCTTAGGATGTATTATCCCTGAAGTCTCTTAACCTTCTTTAACCTTTTTCTCACGAACAACATTAGCAGGGACATCAAAGCGATTGCCACAGCCAAGGAGTAGTAAATCTCGTGTCTGTACCCCTCGAGAGATTCCTCATATGACTTCTGTGCCAAGTTCACCTCAGCCATTGCCTTCTCTATTAGCCCCTTCTCCATGTATTCCACAGCCCTTTCAAGGTGTTCCTCAGCTTCACTTAACTTATCTAAGTTAATTTGTCCCTTGCTTATTTCTCCTCTTCTTATTTTGGACTTAACAATTTTTATCGCATTTTCTACGTCTATTATCCTGTCTCTAAGGTCTTTTGGTGGTACGACGAACTCTATGTAAGGTTCCTCTTCTCCGAAGACTTGTGGGCCAAGCCATTCTATTTCATTCCCTCTCACGTTACTGGGTGGAGGAGAGACCTCTATGACCTTGGCCTTCAGTGGCAGGGTAACTCTAATAGTTACTCCAGATACTATCGTTCCTCCTTGGAATTGATCTCCGAATACATACTTATACTTCTCCTTTAAGCAAAAATTAGATATTTTTGCTCTGAAAACTAAGTAACCGTAATCTCCGCTTATGAACATATCTATTTCCGATGATATCAGACTCATTTTCCTCCCAGTCCTCTTAGAATACTCCTGTATTTCTCTTAGTGCCTCCTTTCTCCATTCCAATTCCCTTTCTGATCTAGTAGTTTTGAACTTGTCCAATTCCCTTTCAAAATCCTCTTTGGATGCCTGATCCGGAAGGAGAACTCTCACCTCTCTTACGAAAGTGACTGTAGTTCCGTCTTCCTCTATGTAGTAATGGTTAGTTACTGTTCTTAGCTCCCCCACTTCCTCTCCTTGGCCCCCAACTAATGGGAGAGAGAGAAGTAAAATTAAAGTTAGTGGAATGGTCCTCAGGGTAACACCTCCTTCGAATGGATTGGGATTGAGGGGAGATAAAAACCCTTTCCATGAAGTCAAAGTTGGTGGTCAATTGTCGATAGTTGTATTGGTCGGGGATGGAATGAGTGACAGAAGAGTCAGTATACTAGGAGACAGAACTCCTCTCCAGTATTCCAGAAACAGGAACATGTGCCTGATCTCCAAACTTGGGGAAAATGGAATAATTGATCCAATATCTCCTGGAGTAACTCCGGGAAGCGATACAGCACACATTGCTTTACTTGGATATGACCCGTTCGAGATATATACTGGGAGAGGTGTCCTAGAGGCGCTAGGTTCTGGCATATCTCTCAAGAGGGGAGACATTGCATTTAGATGCAACTTCTGTACTCTGGACGAAAAGGGCGTTATAGTAGATAGAAGAGCTGGCAGGATAAGAGAAGATGGGGAGATCCTAGCAAAAAGCCTTGATGGAATCAGAATAAGTGGAGTGAAGATAAAATTTAAACAGGCTCTTGCTCATAGATGTGTTCTAGTGTTGAGGGGGAAGAAGATCAGTCACGAAGTTACAGATACTGATCCGAAGAGAGTGGGAGTAAAGCCTCTGATCCCCAAAGGTAGAGGAGAAGACGGGGAGAGAACTGCAGAAATCCTGAGAGAATTCCTGAATATAGCCAAAGAAACTTTAAGCGAACATCCCGTGAATAAAGAGAGAATAAGGAAGGGGCTACCGCCTGCTAATTTCATTCTACTTAGAGGAGCTAGTTTTCTTCCAGAAGTTCAGAAGTTCAAGGAGAGATTTGGGGTAAATGGAGCTTGCATAGCTGGTATGTCTCTCGTTAAGGGAGTAGCCAGATTACTAGGACTAGACGTAGTGGAGGTCGAAGGGGCTACTGGAGGATTGGACACCGATGTTTTATCCAAGGCAGATGCTACTATTTCCTCTTTGGACAAGTACGATTTCGTTCTGGTTAATGTGAAAGGGACAGACGAGGCTAGCCACGATGGAAAAGTATTTGAAAAGGTGAACATGATTGAAAAGATAGACTTGCTCTTGGGTAGAATCTTAGAGGAGAAGGGAATTGAGGAGCTCACTATCGCAGTCACGGCAGATCACACCACTCCACTAGAGGTAAAGAAGCATACAGGAGACCCTGTTCCAGTAGCAATATACTCCAAATCAGCTAGGAGGGACTCAACAAGGTTGTTCGATGAAATCTCCTGTTCATCGGGGAGCATAGGTAGAATATCAGGGAAAAATTTACTTCCAATCATGTTTAACCTAGAGGGAATTGGCGAGGAGTTTGGGGAATGAATAAATCGACAACGATGATAGCGATAGATCTCTTCTCTGGGGGAGGTGGCTTCACGAGGGGATTCATCCAAGGAGGAATAAAGGTAGTCTGCGCTGTTGAAAACTCACCTCCTGCTATTAGGACGTATTCTGAAAACTTTCCTGACGTCTTTTTATTTAATAAAGACGTGAAGAAAATTCACTCTAAAGAGATAAGAGGTGTGATTAAGGATTTCGGCGAAGAGCTTGTAGTTATAGGCGGACCACCATGTGAAGCTTTCAGCGAAGTGAGCGTGGACAGAATGAAGGATCCTCTAGACAGACTATACAAAGACGAAAGAGGAAGGTTGGTCTTAGAATTCATTAGAATAACTGGTGACCTGAATCCGAAAGTTTTCGTTATGGAGAATGTTCCGGCAATAACCGATGGAGATCTCAGAAGTGCTTTGGAGTACGAATTCGAGAGAGTCGGATTTAACATACATTTCAATTTACTAGAAGCCTCTAAACACGGATGTCCTTCGAGAAGGAGAAGAATATTCATATCTAATGTGAAAATTCAACTAGAGCCTTCGAAGCAGATTACCGTCTGGGACGCTATCAAAGACCTGCCAGAACCTGGAGAATATCAAGACATCCCTAACCACGAATATACTCCGGTGTCAAAGAAACGTAGAAAGAGAATCCATAAATTGAGATGGGGACAATCCTTAGTTAGATTCAGAGGATCTAGTGGGAAGACATACACTTCTTGGACCAGGCTCCATCCCTTTAAACCAGCACCCACCGTGAAAGGGAACTCCAGATTCATACACCCGTTCGAGGATAGGTTGATAACTGTCAGAGAACAGGCTAGATTGATGGGATTCCCGGATGAACACGTGTTCTTGGGTAGTAGAGATAACCAATACGAGCAAATAGGGGAGGCCGTTCCCCCTCCGCTAGCTAAGGCAATTGCTCTTTACCTAAGGAGGTGTCTCTAAATTGGGTAAGCTGATAGTGTGTTTACACAACGTCCATTCCGGTAGGAAAGTAGAAGAAATAGCCAAATTATCTTTTTCGCTGGGATGCGACCTACTCGTAATATCTAAGCCGAGTGGAACTGCAGCCCAAGTCGGAGTTCCAATTGCTAGTAGAATTGCCTTCGAGAGTGAAAAGTCCCTTCTAGTCACTCGAGACCTAGAGGAGGCAATAGAGGTTCTGAACCCTAGGAAAGTATACATAGGTGAGCTACCGGAAAGAGGGGGGAGGAGAAAACTAGACTATGAAGAGGTAGTCTCTCAATTGGAAGAGGGGGATGTGATGTTCGTTGTAAGTGGATCTCCACCAGGAGTCTCCTCTAGAGATCAAGAGCTGGGAGAAGTGGTCTATTTAATTGAAAGAGATCTTGGATCAATAGGGGCAGTAGCAGTCTTCCTGTATGAGATATTGAAACTAAAAAAGGAGGGGTAGACCAAATGAGGAATGGTGCTCTGTCGCTGTTCATTATCTCTCTCTTAGTAATCTCGAACTACCCACTCACTGAAGGTAGTGAGAGCAAATCAACAAAAAGGATACTATTTGATTTAACTCATTCTGAGAGCTACAGCCCTAAATCAACTCCAGAAATGAACGACATTTTCAATTTTCTCGGATTGAAAGTTGATCTATTGGAAGTAGACGTGAAGAGGGAACTAGGTGTAGTAGAGGGTGTTCTAGGGGCAGGAGGGGAGACTGAGTTCCAAGTGGAGGTTCCAGAAAGTGGCGAGTGTCTAGTCTTCATCTTGGAGAGCAACTCAACGGAAAAGTATCCGTTTGTGTTAGCTGTCGAGTCACCGAGAAAGGAAATACTCACTGATCCTTGGGGAAATGGTCTACATTTCCACGAATTCGAAAGAGGAAATTGGACCATAAAAATAAAGAGCAGAAGGATGCAAGCATACGAATACAAACTTAGATATGGATTGGGAGAAGTTCCTCACATAACAAGGGATGTTCTAAGAGGATATGATGTTCTAGTCCTAATGGGCCCGAGAACTAAGTTCTCGAGAGAAGAAGTGAGTGCAATAAGGGAGTTCGTTGAGGGTGGTGGAAAGCTAATATACGTTCAAGAGGGGACCAAGACTATTGAAGATGCCAACGAAATACTGAAAGGTACTGGAATAGAGTTCGTGGACTCCCTCGTGCTGGATAAAGTCTATAACCTCAAGGGAAGTCCCCATTTACCAATAATATTCAAGCAAGGAGAGAGTGAAATAGCTAGAGGAATCCGTGGAGTGAGGGCAATAGACCCTGTAGGGATGAAGTTAAGCGGGAATGCTATGGGTTTGGCTTATTTCAGTGATGAAAGCTTTCTGGACTCTAATTGGAATGAAATGCCTGATCAAAATGAAGAAAGGGGTCTTCCTTGTTTAGCCTCTTCTTCGCTGGGGAAGGGAGAGGTAATAGTAGTATGCGACTCTGACTTCTTCAACACAGCTTTAGTAAGAGGATTAGAGGGGGCTTATCAGTTTCTCTTGAATATATTTGCTTATGCATCTGGAGAAAGGGCCCCATTGGTAGTCAGAGAGTTTTACGCCCTGAAAACCATAGAAGCTCCTGTACTGATTGAAGGTGATGAAACAAACGTAACCATAGAGGTATACTCCAATGTACTAAGAGAAGAGGATGTTGTGTTAATGGACAAGATACCGAGGGAATTGGCTATTGGAAATACAACCATAGAGATCAAAATGAGTGTTCCTCCTAACGGTATGGTGAAGTACTCTTACAGGATCAAGGCCAATAAGCCCGGGAGATATCTACTACAGCCTGCCCTCATAAAGATAGGTGAGGAAATAATCAGAACGGGTGGTATTGAGCTGAATGTCCTTCCCAAAGAGAGTAAAGCATCGCATTCCAAAACAGTGCTGATTGCCGCAGCTGTAATAATTCTGGTAACCATAGCCTCAATAATAATGGTAACTAGAAGATGGAAGAAGGGGAGGTAGCATCTAAATTGATAGTGGAATACTCTAACCAAGAGGGGAAAATCAGAAAGGCAATAACTGGATTTTCTGGATATGGTCTAGTGGCTAAACAAATATTAGACCATATAATAGGTCTCGGGAGTGAGCTAATAGCTGAAATACACTCCTATAGGATGCCCCCAGTGTTCCTCCATCGAGATGGTGTAGGAGGCAACGTCTCAGTGAAGATATATAAGTACAAGGACTTCGCATTAGCGACCTCGGAAATACAACCCCAGACTCCAAAGGGACAATTCTCTCTGACTTGGGAACTAGTCTCGTACTTGAAGAAGCTCGGTGTCCAAGAGATTTACTCCTTAGCAGCTTACGTGGGTAGTGGTAATGAAGAGTGGGAAGTTGGAATAGTTACTACGGAAAAAGAACTCTCCGAGGAACTGAGAGAAAAAGGGTACAAAATCGTAGACGAGGGTTCAATAACAGGAATGAATGGTTTGGTTTTGGGGGTGGCAAAGGTCCTAGGAATGCGAGGAGTATGCATACTAAGCCTAGCTAGAGAGCCGATTAGAGACTTCAAATCTGCGCTTCGAGGATTGAAAACATTACAAAGAGTGATAAATGAGGACCTAAAAATAGAGAAATTCGAAGAGGAAATGAAAAGTGAAGAGACTTCTCCTGAGGTCACTTAAACCATTCGTCTCCGAAAATTCTTGATTGATTTTCCTCTATTCTTTTCTTGAGGTGATTTGGGTCTAATCCCTTTATCTGGGATACTTCAGCCAGAACCAGTTTTATATTTACTGGAGAATTTTCTATTCTCCTCCATGGTGATAGATATGGTGAGTCTGTCTCCAGCAATATCCTTTCTGTTTCTAGTATGTTCACGAGTTCTCTTAATTTCCCATTTCTTAGAATTAGGGTGGGTATCGAGAAATAAAAATCTGTTTTTAGTGAAAGTTTTGGATCTCCGGTGAAACAGTGGAGAAATCCTTCCAAATCGTAGGAGCCCAGTGTCTCTATTACCTCTTCCTCGGCTCCTCTAGAGTGTACAGATATGGGCTTTTCTAATTTTTCAGCTAACTCCAGTAGCTTTAGGAATACTTCTTTCTCTTTTCG
>QMUK01000023.1 GCA_003660555.1 Thermococci archaeon | reverse complement strand
CGTTGGGTCGAAGACGTAGACTATTACCCCTTTTAAGTGCCTTAAGGCAGCTACTGCTTGTTTCTCTATCCAATTCTTTTTCTCCCTGTAAAGTAAGCCCGGACTGTCTATCACTTGTATTCCATCTTCAGTCACTCCGACTTGTATTTTCTTAGTGGTGAAAGGATATGGACTTACTTTCGGATTGGATTTGGTCAACTTCCTTAGTAGTGTGGATTTGCCTACGTTAGGATAACCAGCTACTATGACTACCTCTCTTTCGGGGTCTATTGTTGGGAGATCCTCCAATATCTGTCTTAAATCTCTTAGGAGTTGAAAACAATCGGATATATCCCTCAATATAGATGAAGATCTTCCGTAGAATTCCCTTCTAGCACGAATTATCTCTTCTTTCATTCTGGACCTTCTGATCTTTCTTATAGTCTCTTTTCTGATCTCCAGAATCTTGGAAGCTGCCCATTCTATTCTCCTGTAGCAGGTAGTAGCCCTCCTAACGTCTATCTTTGCTGTAATTAAGTCCCTGTAAAAGGGATGAAGTTCGTCGAAATCTATCTTGTTTTCTGTTATTGCTTTCAATTTGTCGTTCATTACTTGCCAAGCAGTGAGTACTCTCTGCTCCTCAGTTTTCTTTGTCCTGTAGATGTGGGAACCCCTAGTGGAAGTCCAGATTCCCATTGCCACTCTCTTGGCTCTTCTGAATGCCTTGTCTATTACCTCTTCGTGGGTAGGTACCCAGCTCATTCTCCTCTTCCTTTTGACCAAATTACGTCTCCCTCCTTCCTCTCTATCCTCAGGACTCTGTGGTAGGGAATTAGTTTTCCCTCGTACTCCAAGAACCACCTCTTAGGACTGACTTCACTTAGAGGTATCCTGATCTCGTTCCTAGGCGCGCCCCTGTGCCTTATTACGATTAGATAGTCCTCTTCCCTTTCCTCTGGGTGCCAAATTATCCTGAGTATGACTTCCCTAGGCGACAAACTTATTACCTCATTTTTCCTTTCTCAAACGGGGATGTCCTTGGACTTGATGGAAATCCTCGGAAGAGGTTTCGAGGTATTTAGGGCCAAGGCCTTTGAGATGATAGTACTGACTCTAGTTCCGGTGGTGGTGTCAGCCATCCTAGGCTTGGCAGTAGGTATAACAGCAGTAGGGTCTATTTTAGTACCTTTCATGGCACCTGGCTTCCTGATACTACTGGTTCTCTCCTTGGTAATAGTGTTCATAGTTAGCGTTATTGTCGGAGGCCCAATGACCAAGATCTCCTGGGACGTACTAGAGGACAAGGAGTCCAGTCTCTCTGAAGCCTGGGACTACCTGAGACCCAAGATCATAAACCTTGTTGTCTTAGCTATAGTTTTAGCTGTGATAGTAGGAATTGGTCTCCTATTGCTGATAATACCGGGAATAGTGGCTTTCACACTACTCTGCCTCTCGGTGGCCTCCCTAGTAGTAGGTGGAAAGGGAGTCTTTGGATCCATGAACGAGAGCTACTCCCTGGTGAGAGAGAATTTCCTAGAAGTCCTAGCGATAGTGATCGTCCTAATAGTGGCCTTCGCCATAGCTTCGGTCCTGAACTCTCTGATATTCCCACTAGGGCTCTTGCTACTACTCATCCTGATTCCGTATTCCTTCGCGGTTTTCACCACAGTTTACTGGGAACTGTCCAAGGGAAGGAGCAAGTAATTTCTCGACTTCCTATTTAACGGGGGTTCCATGAAACCTAGCCTTAAGGAGAGAATTGGGGTAGGAGCTGTCGTGGTCTCAGAAGACAAAAAAGAGGTGCTATTAGTAAGGCATAAGATTGAGGAGGGGCACGGTAGAGGATGGACCATAGTGGGGGGAATGGTAGAGGAAGGAGAGTGGCTAATAGACGCTTTACTGAGGGAATTAGAAGAGGAAGTTGGAATAAAGAGGGAGAGAGTTTCAAAAGTAGTTCCAATGAGACTAATCATGAGAAGGGGAAGTATACCATTCCTGATATTCTTAGTAGAGGTTTCAGGCAAGGACGTCACTCCAGGAGAGGAAATAGAGGAGGTAAAATGGTTTTCTACTATTCCAAGAGAATTGGAGTACGCCGAGGACTTCTTAGACATATTGGAAATGGTGATCTCCCCATGAGGAGAATAAGGAAGCCATTTGTCCTGATGAACTGTGGAATGAGCTTAGACGGGAAGATATCTTCCGTTGGAGGGGACTCCTCCATATCCTGTGAAGAAGAGTTGGTGGAGTTACACAAACTAAGGTGTTCCTTCGATTGCATACTAATAGGAATTGGAACTCTACTGAAGGACGACCCTTTGCTCACAGTGAGGAGAGTTCCTTGTGAAAATAGGCCAAAAAGAGTAATTGTGGACACTAGACTTAGATTTCCCACTAATGCTAGGATGCTCTCCAGTGAAGGAGAAATAATAGTTCTAGCTGGGTCTAGATACCCAGAGGAGAAGTACTCCTTGCTGGAAGAAATGGGTGTGAAGGTAATAACTTGTAGAGAAGTTGATGGAAGAGTGGATCTCAGAGATGGATTGGTGAAGCTAAGCCGAATTGGAATTGAAAGCATTCTCTTAGAAGGAGGGGGAGAACTAAACTGGAGTATGCTAAGTTCCGGACTAGTGGATGAGGTCAGAGTGTCCATAGCTCCAGTTATCTTGGGAGGGAGAGGGGCCAAAACACTAGTTGAGGGAGATGGATTTGCTGAAGTCTCAAAAGGGATTGAATTAGATCTAATAGAATACAAAAGAGTTGGTAGAGATCTAGTACTAAGGTATCGTGTGCTGAGACCCAGAGATGAATACTTGGAGGTAACAGGATGAGGAAAGAGGTGGCCATAGTTAACTGCAAGGCCTGGACTCCAGAGGGGATAGTGGATGCTGTGGGAATCAGAGAAGGGAGAGTGGTCTCCATTGGAGAAGAAAGGGAGGTGATCTCGGACTTAGAGGATCCAAAAATAGTTAATCTCGGAGGATTGTGGCTACTCCCAGGGCTGCATGATTGTCACATACATCTCCCAAGCTATGGTATCAGGAGACTACTTTGGACTGACCTGAGAGGGTGTAAAACTGTCTCAGAAGTAATCAGCAGATTATCAAGAAGAAAAAAAGAGAACGTGATAATAGGCTATGGATTTGGGGAGTTGGATAGACTTCCCACTAGATCAGATTTGGATGGGGTCTCGAAGGAGAAGCCAGTAGTGGCAGTTAGGGTTTGCGGTCACCTATCAGTTCTGAATTCCAAAGCAATGGAAATCACCGGCCTTTACTCCGAGAAAGGTATAGTTCGATTGGATGTGAGTAGGGTGACCTCCAGATTGCCTCCACCATCAAGGGAAGATTTGAGGAGAGCATACGAATACGTCTTCTCTAATTTGATCGAGAAGGGAATAGTAGCCGTTAACTACATGGCAAATACATCTCTTTTCCCTAGGGACTTGGAAGTACTGTCTGAAATAAAGCCTCCCGTTAGGATAAGGGTGTACGTCCCATTTTCAAATGAAGTTCCGAAGTCAAATGGGCCGTTTGAAATAAAAGGTGTGAAAGTAATTCTAGATGGGTCCTTAGGTGCAAGAACTGCTTTTCTAAAAGAGGAATACTCCGATGACCCTGGAAATAAAGGAACACTTTATCTAGGAGAAGACGAGCTTAGGGAAATTAGGAAGAGCTACGATGGACAAATGGCAGTACATGCAATTGGTGATGGGGCAATAGAAATAGCGGTAGAAGTTCTGAGAGGCAGAGACAGGATAGAACACTTCTCTCTTCCATCTGAGGACTCCATAGAGCTTGCCTCTAAGAAAAAAATAATAGCTTCTATACAACCGCAGTTCGTCTCATCGGATTATTGGATCCCAAAGAGGCTTGGGGCAAGAGGGAAAATGGCATATCCATTCAAGAAAATGCTTGATGCTGGAATAATAATGTGTTCTGGATCTGATGCTCCGATAGAGGAGATAGACCCAATGAGAGGAATTGAAATCCTAATGGAGAAAGGATTGACTTTCGAAGAGGCCCTGAGGACATATACTCTAAATGGGGCTTATGCCACATTTGAAGAGAGAGAAAGAGGAGAGATAGAAGTAGGGAAGTTAGCGGACATGACTATATCCAAGTCTCCCCTCGGTAGAACTATCGGTACTGTAGTAGGAGGAGAGTTCCACATCAAAGGAGGAGTTCTCCCCCACTCAGAATCACCTCTCCGTCTACTTTGAGAGTTGGATTCAGTATTACGCCATCTATGTGTATGCCGCTGGCTATATCTCCTCCTGGAAAGCTCCTAGAATCTCCAAATGCTATGTGTACTGTACCTAAAGCCTTCTCGTCCTCTAGGATTATTCCCCTTACCTCGGCCAGTGGATTTGTCCCTATCCCAAGTTCAGCCACCATGAAAGCGTTCTCATCAACTTCTCTTAGTATTTTCTCTAATTTCTTGGATTCTCCCTTGAATTCGAAGGCTCTTCCATCCCTTATTTTTATCTCAGAAGGAGTAGTGATCAGATTGCCCATCCTGTCTATTACTAGAGTTCCCTCAGCCGAAACCGGTGCTAGACAAGCTTCTCCAGCTGGGAGATTTCCCCATTCCCCAGGGTTGAGATATATTCCCTTGTCTCTCATTGCTCTTCTCCCACTTATGTCCAGCGAAAGGGAAGTGCCGTTCTCGGATTCTATCACTACTTCATTGCCTGAGTCTAACACATCTGCCACTCTGTCAGTTATCGAAGAAATTTCCGAATAATTGGCTCTGAGAGGTCCCTTGAACATCTCCTTAGTTACTCCCGGCATTGTGGCTCCTCTAGCTCCTCTCTCGGTTGCCCTTCTCCTAGCCTCAGTGTGGCTAATGGAATAAGTAGTCGGAGCGATGAAGAC
This sequence comes from Thermococci archaeon, assembly GCA_003660555.1. Taxonomy (GTDB): domain Archaea; phylum Hadarchaeota; class B88-G9; order B88-G9; family B88-G9; genus B88-G9. Next base: position 10,990 of record QMUK01000023.1, on the reverse strand, counting down.
TTCGCATTCCTTCATGGATTCCGCTACTACCCTAGGAGGCTCTGCTCCATTCCTACCTGTCTCTCTCATGGTTATTAGGACTGGTTCTGCCTCTAGAAGTCTAGCTGAGAAGAACAGGGCTTTAGCTATCTCTAGTTTCGGTGGATCAGATACAATTAATACCTCCTCCCCTTCCCTGACACCCAAGCAATCTCTGAGTATTCTCAGACAACCGTCTGCTATGTCTATCAAAATTACTCCTCCAAGACCCTTTTCGCTTGATATCTCACCACTGGATTATCGTCCTTGGATAATTCCACTATTCTGTCTTTGAATTTCTCGAAAACCTTGGGGTTATTTCTCTTGATATACTCCAGTAGTTTGAGAGAGTCGAACTTCTCGTAGTCGTCTCCACCTATGAATCTCTCCAAATAGGCCTCAGCGATTTCCCCGAGCAACTCTGGTCTCTTTCTAGCTACCTTCAAAACTGAAATGGAGGCCCAGTTTCTCACTAGTCTGTGATGATCCGAGAGCATTTCCATTAATAGGTTTTTCAATTCTTTTATTTTCTCTGGGTCTCTTTCCAAGATGTAGGAAATTATCCTAGCACAATTCCATCTAATTCTGAAGTCTTTATCTCTGCCCAAATTTATTAGATCTTCCATACCATCTTTCTCTACTTGAGATATTATTCCCTCTACATCCAAGTTCTCAGTCTCCAGCATTTTCTCTCTCAGCGACATTCTTCCATTCCTCCAGAGGTATGGAGAATTTCCTCTCCACCTCCTCTCTGTAAGTGGGACCGGTGTTATATGCACAGAAGGGTATCAGTCTTCCATCTGGGGTCACATAGTGGACTACACACCTCTTAACTCTCTCCACATCGTAGTTATATAGGTCCATGAAGTGCATAGTCCCTATGAAAAGTGTCTTCCAGTGGAAATCCGCTAGGCTTCTCTTAGTGGCCTTTAACAGTATTGCTTTCAATATTCCCCTTAGATTAAGCCCTTTCGGGGCTTTATCCTGATCTATGTATCGGAGGATATCGAAACTCTTCACTAGAGCTCTTATTCTTCCAAATCTCTTTCCCTTTATGTTTTGAGATATCTCCAGGCTCTTTTCGTACAAGCCTTCCACGTCTACGAACCTAGTTATTGGTGTCACTCTTCCATCATCGGTCTTGAAGAGATACGTCGCTGCTCCGCAAGCTGGATGACATGTGAAGGCTACTTTCTCCTCTCCATGGACTGCGGATACTAGCTCGGATATAGCTGCTGCCACTGGGACTGGATAGAAGTCTTCTTTCTCTAGGTAGTCAGTTTGATCGACTAGGTCTCTTATCAGATCCCCTATCGTGTATCTGAATTTCATTCTCTCATCGTAGCCTATTCTTCCTGAAAGAGAGACTGGTTGAAAATTAACTGCTCTTATTACATCTAGGTTTTCTAATCCGAAGTTCACTATTTCTCCAACTTCGTCATCATTTACTCCCTTTAGTACAGTGGGCACTAGCACTGTCGATAGGGGCTCGGGCTTTACTCTCCTGCAGTTCTCTATAACCCTCATCTTGACCTCTAGGAGATTCCTCATACCTCTGGCAGTCTCATATACTTCTTCCTTAAATCCATCGAATTGCAAATAAACTGTGTGTAATCCAGCATCGACTAAAGCCTGAGTGAACTGGAAATCGGCCAACTTAACTCCATTGGTAGCTACTTGTATCTGTGGAAAACCTAATTCCCTAGCTTTCCTTATCATCTTAAGGAAATCTCTGTGTATGGTCGGTTCTCCTCCTGAGAACTGTATCGCTGGAGGAGAGACTGGTCTTAATTCCTTTAGCAATTCTAACATGGCAGCTACGTGTTCATAGTCTAGCTCGAAGACGTATCCCAATGCATTGGCGTTAGCGAAACATATGGGACACCTGAGGTTACATCTATTGGTTATGTCTATGTTGACTATTCCAGGATGGCTATAGTGTTGCTCACAGAGGCCGCAGTCGTATGGGCATGAGTTCCTTATGGTGGTGTGTGGATTCTCTACTCCAACACCATCCAAAGCGAATTCGTGGAATCTCTCGAAAGTCTCTAAATCGCCGTAGTACAAATCCCTAAATTCTCCGTGATCTGGGCACCTCTTAGATATGAATACTTTCTCATCTTCTTGGTATATTTCGGCTGGAATTAGCCTTCTACACTCAGGACATAGAGACAGGGTCCTTCTCGGTAAAGACGTATCGAGATTAGTGGGTTGAACCACACTTAGCTTCCTCTCTAGTACCTCCAAAGGCTTCTTCTTCACTTCTCCTACTCCCAACCGCATCCCCCTAAGGATTTCACCCTCGGGAAGATAAATGTTCCTTTACCTAGGAATGCCCAATTTCCTCTTGGCTTCTTCACTCATCATTTCTGGACTCCACGGTGGGTCAAAGGTGAGTTCTACATCTACTTCCTCTGGATTTAGTCTTTCTTTGATCTTCCTCTCTACTTCTTTAACAATTATAGAGGAAAGAGGACACATTGGAGATGTCAAAGTCATTTTCACTTTTACTTTCCCATCTGATACCTTCACTCCATAAATTAAGCCTAAATCTACTACATTTACTCCTATTTCTGGGTCTACGACTTCCTTTAGCACTTCGATGACTTCATTTTCATTCAAGGGAATCCCTCCAAGGGTGTGTTGTCCCTAGTAACGTTTAAAGGAAACCCTCACATGTCCCAGGGCAGGCAATCCTTATATGGGTTTCCAAGTCACGAGAACTTAAAAGAGGTGTTGGAATGGCTAGGGTGAAGAAAGTCAAGGAGATCCAAGAACTCATGTGGAAGCCTGAGAGGATAAGAAACATAGGAATAGTTGCCCATGTCGACCACGGAAAGACTACTCTCACAGACAGTTTAGTAGCTGCTGCAGGGATAATATCTATGGAGTTGGCAGGGGAGCAACTGTTCACTGATTACTGGGAACTAGAGCAGCAGAGGGGAATAACAATTAACGCCGTCGCTGTATCCCTAGTTCACGACTACGAGGGAGAGGAATATCTCATTAACCTGATAGACACCCCAGGGCACGTGGACTTCAGTGGCGACGTGACTAGGGCTCTGAGGGCCATAGATGGTGTGGTAATGGTGGTGGATGCCGTAGAAGGAGTAATGGTCCAGACGGAGACTAATTTGAGGATGGCGCTTAAGGAAAGGACTAAGCCAATTTTGTTCATAAATAAGGTTGATAGATTAATTCAGGAGCTTAGAATAAGCCCAGAGGAGATGCAACATAGGTTCTTCCAAATAATAACTAAGTTCAATCAGTTGATAAAGAAATACGCTCCAGAGGAATTCAAGAAAGAGTGGCAAGTCAGAGTTGAAGACGGAAGTGTTGCGTTCGGTTCTGCTCTACACAAGTGGGCTCTCTCGATTCCTCAAATGAAAAAGAAAGGAATAACGTTCAAAGACATAATAGAGGCCTATAAGGAAGACAACTGGAAGGTGCTATCCGAAAAAAGCCCTCTCTATGAGGTAATTCTGGACATGGTGATAAGACACTTGCCCAATCCGAAAGTGGCTCAGAAGGTCAGAGTACCGATTCTCTGGCCTGGAAACATAAACGACGGAGTTGGGAAGGACATGCTAGAGTGTAATCCAGAGGGAAAAGTAGTCATGGTCATAACCGATGTATTAGTAGATGAACACGCTGGAGTGGTTTCCACCGGCAGGATATTCTCGGGTGTTCTGGAAAGGGGTAGGGAAATACATCTAGTCAATGCAAAAAAAGACTACAAGGTGCAGCAGGTAGCCATTTACATAGGTCCTGAGAGGGTTCAAGTAGAAAAAGTCCCTGCCGGGAACATAGCTGCAATAATAGGATCCAAAGAAGCTAGAGTTGGTGAAACAATAACAGACAAAGGCCTAGACATACCTCCGTTCGAAGAGATAACTTATTTGAGCGAGCCGGTAGTAACTGTGGCAATAGAACCAGAGGACGTCTCAGACTTGCCCAAGTTAATAGATACTCTTAACAAAATAAGTATAGAGGATCCGAACATCCAAGTGAAGATAAATCAGGAAACTGGAGAGTACTTGGTATCAGGGATGGGTGAATTACACCTAGAGATAACTGAATATAAACTCAAGGAGGCTGGACTCAAGGTAAGGACCTCCGAGCCTTTAGTGGTCTACAGAGAAACCATAACTGGAAACGCTGGCCCGATAGAGGGTAAATCTCCGAACAAGCACAACAAGTTTTACATAGTGGTAGAGCCATTGGAAGAAGAGGTACAGAGAGCCATAGAGGAGAAGAGAGTAACCAGTACTCAGGACAGGAAAGAGAGGGCGAAAATATTGAGGGAACTAGGATGGCCAACAGATCACGCTAAGGGGGTCATGTGGATAGAGGGAGTCAACGTCTTAGTGGATGCCACGAAAGGTGTACAGTACATGAGAGAAACCAAAGAACTAATAATAGAAGCTTTCAAACAAGCCATGAACGAGGGACCAATTGCAAGAGAGCCTGTGAGAGGTGTTAAGGTCATATTAGTAGATGCAGTATTACACGAGGACGCTGTCCACAGAGGGCCTGCTCAGATATACCCTGCAGTGAGAAGACCAATATACGCAGGAATACTCTCAGCCAATCCTAGATTAATGGAGCCGATTCTGAGATTAGAAGTCAGAGTTCCAGAAGAATTCCTAGGTGGAGTCACCAAGGTAATACAGACTAGGAGAGGACAATTACTGACAATGGAACACGAGGAGGACGTCATGGTAGTTAAAGCTTTAATACCGGTAGCAGAGTCCTTCGGGCTAGCTGCCGAGCTCAGATCCGAGACAGAAGGTAGAGCGATATGGGGTACGCAATTCGAGAAGTTCGAGTTAGTCCCAAGAGAGCTTGAGCCGGAGATAGTCAGGAGAGTGAGGGAGAGAAAAGGGCTGAAGCCAGAGCCTCCATCTCCGGAGGAGTACATGTCTAGGTGAAGCACATGGAGATAAAATTGGGCAGTATAGAGACGTCATTCGGGAGAATAGAGGTGTCGGTCAAGAAAGAGGGGGAAAACGAGTTATTGGTCCTACTAATTCAGGGAGGTGAGAGAATAAGGATTCCTTTCTTAGCTCTCTCCTCCATAATAGGTTTCTTCGAGATGGCCAGAGACTTGGAGGGAAGGCTAAGGGAAGCGGGATACGTGTTATCTGATGTAGAAAGAGGTGAGAATTACATACATTAACTAAAAGTAAAAAATATGGTTGGAGAGAAAAGTCAGACTACGGATCTCTTCCACAGAATATCTTTTCTGGGTTGGGGCGCTTCATCCACACGGATATTGAATAGTATGGTCTACAGAACCTAGATGGACATACCGGGAAATCTCCAGATATCTCTATGTTCCCAAAGACCGGTATTGCTCCCTCTTCACAGCAAATGGACCAAGCGTGGCTATATCTCTTATATCTTACGTATCCATACTGGACTCCTCTGTTAGCTCCCATATTGGCTCTTGCTATTGCTCTCCTTAGCAGTTCTCTTTCTTTCATCAATAGAGTTATTTGCTTCGCCAAGTCTTCATCACTCAACTTAGTTGGATCCTCTATTCTAAGAGCCATCTCTGGAGCCTCGTATTCACACACGACCTTCTTTAGCTTGAATCTAACTACTCCTTCACCAGTTTCTGGATCTATGCAACATTCCTTGGTCTTCATTGCTAGGGAAACCACGGTAGGGACTATGCTATACTCCATCTCCTCTGGGTCCATACATATTTCACATCCGCTCAATATGGAGAGTAGTTCCCTAGCTAACACTTTGTTCTCATATAACAAATTCTGATACTCTTCCTCGAGTACTTCTCTCTCGGTTCCACCAAATACTGGGTTGACTACCAACAGCACTAGAACTAGAGCCATTGCTTTGGGTAAAGCCCTAGACATTGCCCCACCTCCAACCGAGGTTCCTGCAGTACTATGCTCTTATCATACTATAAATATTTCGGTATTACAGACCTCAATGACTTCGCCGGGAAATTGTTCTGTTTACCATTCACTGTTTTTCACAGTTTTCTAGTTTTTCTAATGCCTCCACTAACTGTTGTTTAGCAAACGGATGCTTTTCCTTTTCCATTATCGAGACAAGCCTTTTCTTAGCACTGATTACACAGAGATCAGCTATTGCCTCAGCAGAAAATGCTCTCAACCAAGGATCTTCAGAGTGTAGTAATTCGAGCAGGGTCTTAGATACCTTGTCCTTCTCCACAGCACCTATACTTCCTAGTACCTCTATGGCGTAGCCTTTAGCAATTGAAGGGGCATCCGACTCAAGGTAATCGAGAAGAGGGTCTATTGTTTCTGGGCCTATTTCCTTGAGAGAAATGGATGCTGGATATCTTACTATGTGGTAATCGTCTTCAAGAGAATGTATTAGTACTGGTATCCCCTCAGGATCCTTGAGTCTCCCTAGAGCTACTACGGCGCTCTTCCTAACGAATACGTCCTCGTCCTTTGCCAGTTCTACTAGATAAGGAGTTGCTCTCCTGTCACCTATTCTCCCAAGAGCATAGGCTATACTGCCTAAGGCCTCCCTGTATCTCTCCTTCTCCTTGAGCTTACTCACTAAATATGGTAAAGACTCCTTGCTCGGAATTTCCCCTAATAAGTAGGCCAACCTGGAAACAGCTTTGGGATTCTCCGAATTATCCATGTAGTACCACAAATAGGGGAGAGCTTCCTCTCCTATTCCCTTAATTATCTGGAAGAGAGAGACTCTCCTTCTAGCTACGTCTGTCTCCAGATACATATCCAAGAGAGGTGGGACAGCTCTTGCTCCCATCTCGATCAGCTTCCTCTTAGATTCCTCACCGTACTTCTCCCTGACCCTTATGTCAAAGGAAGCTACCTTCAGAAAGAGATCCTCTACTTCTTTCGCGAAGGTCTCATTGTACTCTAAGAAAGGAAGTGAATCCATTCTTCTTCTTTTCTCTTCTCCTTGTGGTTCGACTAATGGGGGAGATAGAACTGGAGAGACTATTATCACCAACGACAATAAGAAGAAGAGTTTATGGGTCTTCAATCACGAGCACCTCCTTCCTTAGTCTCTACATCCAGAACTACGCCGTAATTGGTCCCTCTGTAGAATCTATTGTTCGTTCTACCTGGTTCAGAGTACTTGTCGTCTCCAGAGAGATCTATCAGTATCCCTATGCTTCCGAAATCCCTTCTCCAGTTTCCGTAACCTTGGGCATTGTCGTATACTCCGAAGGCCTCGGTCACGGTGTAGGAGTCATTTCCGGAGTTGTCTATGAGTATTCCTATTCCGTTTGCATTTCCCGCTCCCTGGGATAGGTCTGCAGCTATATAGGAGTCGTTCCCTTCTCTATCTATTAGCATGCCTATGGCCAAGTCGTGTCCACATCCCTGCGAGACTCCCTTAGCGTAATAAGAGTCGTTTCCCTTCTCTTCGAGTAGGAGAGATCCACAGAGGTGTGTTGCAGCTCCCTGATTGTAAAGCCATCCCTGGTACACGTCATTGCCCGAGAGGTCGTGTATGTATCCCAGAGAGAACCAGTAGCTAGAAGCTTGTCCGAAGACGTCTGAGAAGTAAACGTCGTTTCCTGAGTCATCTCTCAGGAATCCTATTCCTCCAGAAGCATATGGTCTCATCCCGAATCCAAATCCCTGAGATAGGCTGAGGTATCTGTCCTTGAACCTCAGATAATCCAAGTACTTCCCGCCAGCATAGTAGAGATCGTTGCCGGAGAGATCGTGAAGGACTCCGAAGCCCCAAGTGAATCCAAACGCTTGTGACTCGAAGGCGGCTCTGTAAGTGTCGTTACCTGAGTGATCTCTCAACACTCCAAGTCCGAAGACTCCTGCGCCTTGTGTACAGGTGTCTCCCTCGTAGTAGTCGTTTCCAGAGAAGTCTCTCAGAACTCCAACTCCGAAATAGGAAGATCCTATTGAGAAGTTCTCTCCCTTGTAGTAGTCGTTTCCAGACAAATCGTATAAAATACTTATTCCAAATCTGGCTCCTCCCAAGGAGAAGTCTTCGCCAATGTATGTGTCGTTTCCAGAGAAGTCTATCACGAAGGTTATCCCACTGCTTTCCATCCACTTGTAAAGGTCGTTCCCTCCGGGATCTATAACCCCGATCACTCCTTCTCCAAGAAGATACTCATCGTCTCCTTTAGTACCTATGACGACGTATCCTATGGGTGTAGATATCCTATTGTTCTCTTTTGTGTCCGCTTCTTCTCTTATTTCATCTAAGTTCTCCTCCATTGTCGAGACAATTGTTACTCCTGCAGAATATAACCTATCTCTCTCGACTTTCCTGACTATCCTCAGGAATTCTTCCTCCTCCACCTCTGGTTCTGCTCCCTCTAAGAGGAACGCTATTCCCTTATCTAGTATGGCTAGCTCCTCCTCGGTTAAGTTCGAGAAGGCCTCTGATATTAACTCTTCAGAGACTGCCATGGAATAAACTAAGGCTGGTATTCCTTTACCTTCAACAGAGAATCTCTCTGGAGAGGTATCTAACCTCTCTCCCATCGATTTCAGGACTCTCCACATTTCCTCGGATGAGATTTCCTTTGATATTTCCAGAAGAGTCTTTAAATTCCCCTCGTATGGGTCGTTCATTACTCTCTCCACAACAGATAGTCTGAAATCATCCTCTACAACGTCTGATTTAAGCCATAAATCGTTTAGATCCATTTTAATTGACCTCAGAGCATCCCTGAGGACTTCCTTCTCAGTTTTTCCCAAATAGTACGATTTGAAGTCTTCAGATATGTCTGGAGTCTCTATCTCTTTTTCAGGTAAAGTTACAACGAATATCACTAATACGAGTATGACTAGTATCGAGAGTGCCAAAGGGTATTTCCCTAAGCGCATCCAAATACATCTCCTGACTCACTCACTCGTATATGTTTATTATCCTTCCATCCGCGTCCCTGACTATTTTCTCTATTCTGTTGAAAGCTTCTTCTACTTCTTTTCCTACTAGGTTGAATTTCATCGTAGAGAACATCTGTCTCTCTATGGAATACTTGAGAGAGGGTACCTCTATCTCTATCTCGGTTAGATCGGCATCCAAGTCCTCCAAAGCTTCGGCTATCTTACTGACTATGTTGTCTTCTATGACATGAGCCCTTATCATCACTCTCCTCAAGGCAATCCCCTAGCTTCTATTCCAAGAGTCCTTTTTATCTCTTTCGCAAACCTCTGGGAGTGTCCGAAAACAGTATAAACCAATCTAGGTGAAATATCTGACACGAATTCCATTAAGGAAGGAAAGTCTCCATGGTCGCTCAGAGGAAATCCCTCTCCAAATATCTCCCATCCGCTTACTCTGCGATAACTAGCTTTCCTTCCGCTCATTTCCTCCAATTTCCTGATTGCTCTATGGCCCAGATTGGGAGGTACCAAGAGTACGAATTCCCCATCCTCGATTATCTTTATCGCCTCTATATTACCCGAAGACAGATAATCTCCGAGATTCAGAGAGAATTCCTCTTCTAGTTTAGAGTTCACTTTATTTATCCTCGGATGCACTATAACAGTCAGCTGAGTCTCACACAACAGTTTAGTTATTTCTTGAGCCTTCCCTATCGTGTATACACCGAGGACTGGTATCTTTCCCCTTCTCACCTCTTCCTCTACCCAATTGCGTATTTCCTCTTCTGTCTCTTCTCTCTCGGGGAAAACGTACTTTGGCGACCCGTAAGTGGAGTCTATTATTAGGATGTCGCATTCCTCCCTCTCAGCCGGTTCAGCTAGTAAACCTCCCTTGGGATTGAGGTCTCCAGTATATAGAATTGAGATGTCTCCGAAGTCCATTAAGAACTGAGAGGAATGGAATATATGGCCAGACTCTAAGAATCCTATTTCTACGTCATCCATCTTTATCTTGGAACCTATTTTCAAGGTTTTTATTTCTCCATACGGTTCTCTCAATGCAGAGAAATAAGAGAGAGTCCCTGGAGTAGTGTACTTCTCTCCTCTTTCTCCTAGAGAAAGGGAGTGGTCGAAATGAGCGTGACTGACTAAGGTTATTCCCTTTGGTTTCCTAGTGTCTAGGGATATCTCTTCTCCATTCACGCTTACAGTTAGACCATATCTCAAACGTCTTATCGAGTACCAATGTCTCCCATCCCTGCTTCTCTCAGCGTCTTCTGGATGTCCTCCCAAACCCTCTCCAGGAACTGACTTTTCTGCCATCTCAGGAGCCTCCTCCCAGTTTGTCTCTCTACTATCTCGAGGATTGCTTCTAGGTTCTCCTGTACGTCCTCCTTGGAGAGTCCTTCTATATACACCCATATGGCCTGCTGGACCACGAAGTCCAAGTATTCCTCCGGAGGCATGAACTCTTGGTCCAACTCTCCCTTGAGGTATAGGTCCACCCCTGCTTCGATTATTGCCACTATCCTCTCCTTATCGGAGACCTCACCTACTTCGTATTTCACTCCTGGTGCCGGTGGATCCTTGAAGGCATCTAAGCAGTATCCCTCTATGGTGTCCCCCTCTTTTAACTCTATTTCCTCTGAATTCGATGTTATCATCTTCTGGTATTTATCCTCCTCCTCAGATGGTACTAGAGGAGTATACGGTGGCAATGTGACCGTCTTGCCCTCTGGACTCTTCTTCACCTTGAATATCTCTCCCCAAGCAGTGTCTTGTCCTTCTAGTTCTATCAGCCCTCTCCTTATCGCCTCCTCTAACGGTATTATCTCGAGCTCAATTGGTTCGTAGACGCATGTCAATACCTCGTCTATGACTGGAACGCAATCTCTGACCACAGTTCTGGACTTCACGTATTCGTATCCCCTTTCACTAGGCCTCTCTTTCCCTTTCGACTCAACGATTTGGTGATTCACCACTCTAGACCATCCGGCCAAATAGTAACCGGGTTTTGGCTCAGGACAATCCTCCTCAGTGAACTTCGGGAGAAGTTCCTCTAGAGATTCTAGGGGCTCGTATATGCAAACTATTGTGTATTTACCTGCGAAGATTATTTCCTCATATCCCTT
>QMUK01000022.1 GCA_003660555.1 Thermococci archaeon | reverse complement strand
CAGAGGTTAGGACAATTCTCATTTTAATCCTCCTCTGGTTTTCCAGTCTTATTGACGGACCTCTTCAATTTAGGGTTTGTGTTTTTTGTTATATATGTACTCCCCCGTTCTTTTCCTAGGCACCCAATGTAAAAAAACGTATTCTAAAGTTTTCGGTAATGCAGGAGAATGTCTTGAACTCGTGAATTTATTCAAGATCCCCGAAGAATTTTTCAACCCTTTTCTTGCCAATTTGCTTTCCTCCCATCTCCCTTCACATCTTTTACAGTATTCTTCTCAATGAGGGTATAAGGTCGAATAAATCATGCTAGGAGAAGACTTCAATAATCCCTTCTTTTCCTCAACTTTTATTCATTAATTTGTATCATACATAGGCTTTCTTTTAAAATAAAGAACGAATGACTCCAAAAATCCTAGCAGAATGAATCCTTCCGAGATTTTGCATCAGATCAGCGCAATAATAGTCAATGACTATCAAAACATTACACTCTAAGTAGTCTCTTCGAATGGTACAGTCCTAGGGAAACAGCTAGATCAGTAACCACTAAAAATTTAGTATCAACATCAATTATATGGAGAAGGAGCTTTAGGGGAGCATGGGTAGTTCCTGAGGGAAGTGGACTCAACGGAGTTACATGGGAGTTATGACAACATTGGAAGAGGACAATACAATCGAATGGAAACTCGAGAACCAAGAGTTAGTGGAAGATAAAAGAGATAATGGCTTGAATCTGGAAATTAGACAAAAGAGAAAAATACTAAGAGAATTGGTAGAGGACAGACTTAAAGCAGTAATTAAGCTTGTGGAATCAATTAAAAGGGCTCGGAGACCTCCAAGAATCTTAGTAGATTGTAAAAGGAAGAAATATACGTCCTCTGTCCGCAACTCTCTGTTGCTTCGGTGCCATTGTCCACGCCTAACAGGTAGGCAACCCCACGGAACCCGAATTTTCCCTCGAGAATCTTCGTATGTCCGCAGAGTGTTGTTCGAAATGAGCATTGAAACGACCTCAGTATTGGTTGCTGCCTATGTGTGAAATGATTGATTCATCATTAGAAACGCTCTTATGGAATTCTTTTGTCTGACCTCATCACTGCTGAGTCTACCTCTCCTCGTGACAACCTCTCCTATTCTATTTATTTTTCGGAGATAATCGGGGGGCATGAGAGCATCCATTGGGCATCACCGGCTTAAGAAAATGTTTTACTATAAAAGAGGATGTAATGAAAAGATTAACCGAGCTGGTTATGTAAATTCTAGAAAAAGTGCAACTAGGAGATTTAAAGATAGTTTTCGCCATAGTTTCGGTATTTTTAGCTGATATTACAGCAGCATTAACATCTCACAAGTATTTCCGAAATCGACACAGTAGTTTGTGCGAAATTCCAACTTGCACTACCGGATTTCTCAACTACTTCCTTCTCACTTCTTAAATTGGAAAGGAAAGAGGGCTACCTCCATGGAATCTCGTCTTGGTTTGACTGTCGAATCAATGATAATAGGACCTACAACTACAAAGTTTAAGTCCAAAAGAAGTTGAGATTAGCTTCGGAATCTCAGCCTCCTAGAATACGGACGTTAGCCAAACATGCTAATTTTGAAAAACAATACAACAGCAGATAACGCGGCATGTAGGCCGCGGATACGCCTTGCCCCGGGAGATCGCTCCCTTTGGTTGCAGCATCGCATATGCTGGGGACGTTATATCAACAAACAACGAGTTAACAGAATTCCACGCGCGAACTTTTTTACTCTGAGGAGTACTCCACTGAGGGTATAGATTGTTTCACAAGGAGTATCCGAATGCAAGGAGATTTGAGCTACCAGAAGTTCAACCCCTTAGAGGAAGAAGTCTAGAAGAAACGATATTGAGTAGGAGGTCCAGAAGGAATTACTCCAAAGAACCGATAACGATGGAAGAACTTAGCAGAATACTATTTTTCTCTGTTGGAATTACTGGAAAGATCGGGAGATACTATCTTAGAGCGTATCCATCGGCAGGGGCCCTAGCGCCCGTGGAGGTATATCCATTAATAGAGAGAGCGACAGACTCAGACTTAAAAGGAATATATCATTACAACTCATTAGAACATTGCCTAGAAGAGATCAGGAAAGGAAGTTACATAGATGAGCTAGTGGAGATATGCTATCACCAAGATTTCATACGTAATGCCCCAATATGTCTTATACTCACGGTATTTGAGAAGAGAACGAGATCTAAGTATGGAAGAAGAGCAAAGAGATATGTACTCCTTGACGCAGGACATGCGGGTGAGAACATATATTTAGAATGCGAATTCCTAGGCCTAAGTACCTGTGCAATAGGAGCATTCGATGACGAAGCTCTTTGTTCCCTTTTGGAGATAGATCCTGAGGAGGAGTATCCAGTGCTTTGCTACCCCATCTCCAGGAGGAGTAAGCATTGAGAGTAATGATCCTTGGGGCAGGACAAATAGGGGTAGAGCTTGCTAAAAGGATAAAGGGGGATTGGGAAGTAAAAATAGTAGAGCTAAATCAAGAAAAAATCGAGTTAGCCAAGTCAATTGGAATAGAAGTGTTTAAGGGAGACGGAACTAGTTCGGTGGTATTGAGAAGAGCTGGGATAGAGGAGGCAGACGTATTCGTATCCACAACTGGAGACGATGAGGTGAATCTGGAAGCATGTAGAATAGCTAAGCTATATGTTCCCCACGTCATATCAATAGTGAACGATGAAAGTAAAATGGAAGAGTTCATATCATCCGGAATAGAGGCAATACCAAGAGCCAAAGCTCTGGCCACCGTTATAGAAAATCGCCTACAAGTCGGAACGTACAGAGCCGTTAACGTGGGTCTAGGTATTGGTGAGATCGTGGAGACAACGGTCTTACCCGGTTCCCCGGCCATAGGTAGAAAACTGAAATCGCTTAAGAGGAAAGGATGGACTATAGGCGCAATCTACAGAGGAGAAAAGCTAATCCTTCCAGAAGAAGATCTAGAAGTAATGGAAGGAGATAGGATATTACTAATAGGTGATCCAGAGATATTGAAAATAGTGTCCGAATTTATGAGAGGAGGAAAGCCGCAATTCCCGAGGCAATACGGAAATAGGATTCTAATAGCAGCTAAGGATGACTTAAACACATTAAGGGAAGGGATCTCATTAGCATCTAGGAGTGAAGCCGAGGGCGTGGATGTGATATTTCAGGAATTGGACCTAGAGGTGGAATCGTTCCTAGAAGACTTATGCACGAGCGAGATAGTTGATTGCGTCATAATAGAGGGAGAGGATGATTACAGGAAAATCGCAATGGAAGAATCTCTAACTGGAAGATATGGGGCAATAGTCCTACAGAAAGAAAAAATGGGAGTATTCTCAAAAATTGGAATTAGAAAGACTGGATTACAATCAATACTTGAGGAAATAGAGATTCCAGTGATATTATCAGGTGGTGAGTTCCCGTATGAGAAGGTGATATTACCGATATTCGAAGATTGGGCACCAATCTCTCTAGAAATAGCCCTAGATGTATCCAGAATGTTGAATTCCGAACTACTGTACGTCAGGATAAACCCACCATTTTTCACAGGAGAAGAAGGATCTGCAGAGCACATATGTGAGGAAATATCTGAGAAGACTGCACTATACAGAATAAGAGCCAATAGAATAGACTTGGAGGGAAATCCGATTCAGGAAGTGGTGTCGGTTAGCGACGAAAACTCACTGATAGTCTTAGACTACCTAAAAGGAAGAGGAAACAACTTGTTCAAACCAAACGTCCCGTTGCACATAGCCCATAAGGCTAAGGGATCTGTTCTACTCCTCCCAGTTCAGGAGTGATGTACATGGCAGAACTAGAGGCAACCTCTCTCTTGATAATTTCTGGAGGCGCATTCTTAATCCCTCTCATCGCTGGCAGAATCGGGATACCCGTTGCAGTCGCAGAAATAATATTTGGTCTCTTAATTTCTAGGTGGATAAAAGTTGGAGAACTAATAGAATTTCTCTCTATACTGGGTTTTGCTCTCCTTATGTTCATAGCGGGAATGGAAATAGATTTCAAAAGGGTAGAAGAAGAGGGAAAAGAAGGTCTCCTATTTTCCACTCTAATATGTTCCATGTTCTTCATCCTCTCATATTTGCTCTGCAGATACCTCTTCCTGGATGTTTTCTATACTCTCGTCCTAGGAGCAACCTCTACTGGAATGGTCATTGCTGCTTTGAGAGAAACAGGAAAAACTAGGACTGAACTTGGGCAAACCCTAATATTAATGTCCTCTATAGGTGAGATAATGACTCTGGTATTGATGACAGCCTTTAGCATATATGAGAAAACTAGCTTATCCGTTGAGTTCTTCGTGGAGATAGGAACACTATCCGTGATATTTGTAGTTGCTTATCTGGTGCTTTTCCTATTGAAGAGTGCTGTATGGTGGTATCCAAAGCAATTCTCTAAGATAATAGCTGGAGACCCCTCCGAAGTGGGTGTCAGAATAGGTCTAGCGCTCATGTTTGCGTTCATTGCTATATCGGTTAAACTGAAAGTCGAAATGATCTTAGGGGCATTCATAGCAGGTGCTATCTTTTCTTTCGTGTTCAGAGAGAAAGGACCACTTGAGGAGAAGTTCTCAAGCATAGGATATGGTTTCTTCATCCCAGTTTTCTTCATAAATGTCGGGATAAGCTTTGAACCAGTGTTCTCTGTCGAGCTGCTCAAATTCCTGTCCAAACTCCTAGTTCTAGTTCTATTGGTTAAGTTGATTCCATCTTTGCTCCTTTCATCCAAAGGAATAACAATAAGAGAGTCATTTTCCTCCGGATTTATCCTTTCTGCACCTCTGACGTTATTGATAGCAATAGCCTCGCTGGGGACTGAGATAGGGGCAATAACACAGGAGGAATCCTCTGCAATAGTGTTGTTGGCCATGGCTTCCGGCCTATTGTATCCCACAGTCTTTAAGTTGTTGGAATCTGGAGAAAACGTCACTGCCTGAGATACCTCTTTCATTGCTTCACTATTCAGCTAACTATGGTGCTACCTGCCATATCTAGCCATAGCTTCTCCTTTGGCTATTACATGGTTTTTGATAGCCTCTTCTAGCTCATTTCTCGTGGAACCTGGGGGCAAATCTAGAGTGGAGTCCAAGGCATATACTTTGAAGAAGTACCTGTGTGGCTTCCCTGGAGGAGGACAAGGTCCACCGTAACCTATTCTTCTGAAATCATTTACACCTTGATAGGCTTTTATTGGACTAGAGATGATCTTATCTTTGGGAATCCCTTCTGGAATCTCCTCCATGGGAGGTATGTTCCAAATTACCCAGTGTGTGAAGACACCTATTGGAGCATCCGGATCGTCCATTATTATTGCTATTGACTTAGCCTCCTCTGGTATTCCGGAGATCCTAATCCTAGGAGAAACGTCCTCCCCATCGCAGGTATATTTCCTAGGAAATTCATCGAAATCTAATGTGACTCTAAGCTTTTTAACCTCTGTTCCAGTCAACTTTTCCACCTCCTTACCTCTTTTTGTTTTCTCCTCCCCGATGCATCCAGGGAAGAGGAGCACGAGGATCAAGACTAAGATAAGTCCGTTTCTTCCCATGACCTTCCCACCTCTCAGGGATGAAATGTCTATCTGTCTTAAAAAATTTCCTACACTAATAACCAGAAGGATTGTGAAATTCAAATATCTCGCTCTTCATTTCGTGAAGAAGAACTTGGACCCCTCTTTTTGTCACTACTTATGGATGCAAAGCCCAAGTGGTTCCTACTCGACGAATAATATTTGTATCCGTCAAGCAATCCCTTTCCTAACCCTATTATCAGAGGACCATATATTATCCCCATCGGACCAAAGGCTATGGGCCCAGCTAGGAATCCCATGAATACTAGGAAAGAATCTATCTTAGTAGTTTTTCCAACCAATTTAGGTTTTATTACGAAGTCAGGCGCTATTGAAAGGACTATCGCACCGTAGAAGAATACAACTATGGCTTTTATAACTTCTCCGCCAGCTGCGTATATTACAGTCAACGGTAGGTAAAGTAACCAAGGACCAATCAGAGGAACTAACTCTAGTAATGCAGCCAAAGCTCCTAGCAGAGATGGAAAGGGGACACCTATCAGAAGGAATCCCATACCAGCGAGTAAACCAACAAAGAGACTAACAAGTATGTGACCATACAGCATGTTCCTAAGAACGTCGTCTACGGACTTCCAGAACACTTCAAATAGCTCCTTGTCCTGTTCAGGAACAAATGACCTCAGGTAGTTCTCTATCTCGAACCCTTTGTACAGGACGTAATATGTAGTTAGGAACAGGACTAATAGTTTAATTCCCCATAGAAAGAAGTTCTCACCACTTAAAGAAAGCTCAGCTTGGACTCTCTCTACCATTGGAGCTAGAGCATTAGTTATTTCGGAATGTCTAGCCGATTCAAACCCGAACTTCTCCAGAACAGATTCTAGAAAACCTTTAGACGTTAGAGTCCTCTCTTGGAGCGACCCCAATTCCTTTATGAATAGATTGAGGAAGTACAGTACGATTGCTAGGATTGGAGATGCAGTCATCAGAGTGGTTAATGCAGCAGCTACCCCTCTAGATCTAACTTTCTCCTCTATTTTGTCTGATATAGGTCTTAGCACATAGGCTAAAACAAATCCACCAATTATTGGACCCACAAATGGGTGAAAAAGATAGAACACAAGTATTACAATCGAAATTGTGATTACTAAACCGACTACTGTCCTGATATCCAATCTCCTAGTCCAGTCGTGAATCAATCTCCAAACCCCTCATCAGAGAGTCACAAACCCCCTTTTAAACAAACCTACGTAGAACCGTAAAGAGTAATTCCTAGAGATCTCGTCTCTCTAAATAAGAGATCGACCTCCTGTATTCTCTCTCTGTTAAGTATGTCTTTCCATTGATTTCTCTGCCCCTAAGATATTCGAGGATGTATCTCATTCCTAAAATTGATGAAACTTTTATTCCTCTTGATTCTAATACTTCTCTCGCTTTTAGACCTCCAAAGGACTCCTCTCTGTCAACACCCACTACCAGCCCTATGACCTTTGCTCCCCTGTCTTCTAGCTTGGAGAAACTCTCTAATTTGGTTTCTCCTGTGGTGAGGACGTCGTCTATCACCAAGACTTTGTCTCCAGCCCTCAGATCACCTACGATCTCGGACTCCCCCAAATCCCCGTATTTCTTTACCTCTTTTCTGTTGTATCCCCACCTCAAGTCAACCCCTCTCCTTTTTAGTAGTTCCAGTGCAACGGATGAGGCAAGAGGTATTCCCTTGTAAGCAGGACCGAAGATGAAATCTATTTCATCTAACTGAAAATCTCTCTCTATTTTAGAAGCATAACATTCAGAAACCTCTCTTAGGGAAGAAGCTCTAGACATAGCCTTCCCCAGATTCACGAAGTATGGAGAAACCCTACCACTCTTCAATTTAAAATTTCCAAATGAGATACTCCCTTCTCTAAGGAGTACGTGCAGGAATTTTTCCTCTAGATTCAAGACTAACCCTCATTGGATTACTCACACTATAACATATAACGTTTATAACTCTCCCTAACCTGTTGCACGACCTAGGCAAAACACGTGCGCCAGACAGAAAGGGAGAAAATAGTGTTTGCTCATTAGAGAGTCAAAAAGAACATGGAATTGCAGGAAACAATACCCTAGGGGAGAAACTTGCCAATCATGGCTTTGAGTGAAAGAGATACCAGGCTAATGATTCTTTCAGCAATACTAGCTAACCTAGCTTGGGGACTTTTCTCAGTGATTTTCCAGTTGTACATGAAAGAAATTGGATATACATCTAAGGAAATAGGAGAAGTCCTAGCCATATATGGTATTTCCCTTTCTTCAGTGGCGCTTCCTTCAGGAGCAATAGCAGACAGGTTTGGGAGGAAGTCTACGCTAATTGTCGGATATTTATTAGAGATCATTAGCCTATTGTTACTTCTGATTAGTAAGGAGATGTCAATAATAAGGATCTCGTTCCTTTTTTCAGGAATTTCAGCAGCTCTCTCGCATCCAGCATATCAGGCTCTATTTGCCCTACACACTCGGGAGATGGAAAGAGGTTTCAGCTCACTGGCTTTTTTCTCAACGTTCTCTTCTAGCATGGGTTCATTAATGGGGTGGATCCCTGAAGTGCTTTCAGGGAAATTGGGGGAGTTAAGAGCTTATTATCTCTCGCTACTGATAGTTTTCAGTTTTTTCGTCTTATCGGTAGTTCCACTAATTTGGGTAAGTCCGCATCGTGACGAACTGAAGGAAGGACGAAGGAAAGAGAGGACATCCTTTAGACGAATATATAGAGAAAAAGCCATGCTAAAACTAATATTTCTAAATGGAGTAATAGGATTTGGGGCAGGTCTCACAATTCCACTCTTTACTTATTATTTCAGTGAGAAATTCTCAGTTGGACCAGGACCAATAGGTACGTTGTATACTGTGAACGGATTAATGATGTCCCCATTGTTTCTACTGTCTTCAAGGCTTTCGGATAAGCTGGGACTAATAAAAGCAATATTCTATCCACAATTATTCTCTATACCTGCATTGGCCTTAATACCACTATCTAAGAGCTTTGAAGTAGCTTCCATATTGTACGTTTACAGAACAGCGATGATGAACATGTCTAATCCATTGATAACTACTTTAGGAATGAAACTAACCAAAGAGGAAATAAGGGCGACATTTTCTGCAGCATTTCAACTCAGTTGGACCGTCTTGAACTCTATTGGAACACTCCTCGGAGGGAAATTAATGGCCTCGAGCTTGGATGCACCACTTTACGCAACGTCATCTATATACCTAGTTTACTTAGCTCTCTTCTTGCAGCTAATGACTCCAGAGTCAACTAAACTTAAAGAAAAGGCTTAATCCTTGAGTTTTACATCCAACTGCGGGAAAGGTATTTCTATTCCATTCTCATCTAAGGCCTTCTTAATTTTCCATAGAAGCTCTCTTTTCACATCGAACCAAACTTGAGATGGAGCCCAGATCCTTATTGAAATCTCTACTGAGCTATCTCCCAAGGAATCGACGAATATTTGTGGAGCTGGATCTCCTAGTACGAATGGGTGATCCTCTAGCACTTCTAATATTACTTTTCTAGCCTTTTCTGCATCATCAGAGTAGCTAATCCCTATTCTATAATCGAATCTCCTAGCTACACTTGTATAATTAGTTAATACTGAGTTAAACACCTTCTCATTAGGGATTCTCACGCACGACCCATCGTATGATCTCACGACAGTAGACAATATCCTCACGTCTTCTACAATTCCGGACACATCATCTATGCTTATGGAGTCTCCGATTCTCATAGGACGTTCTAGAATGAGAAACATTCCTGAAATGAAATTACCAACTACGCTCTTGCTTGCGAATCCTATAATAATTCCCAGGATTCCTCCAGCGAGTAATAAACTAGATGGATTTATTCCCAGTCTAGGAAGTGTCAAAGAGAAGGCGAATAGGATGACTCCATAGTAAATCACTTTGTTTAGAATTTCTAGGTTTTCCCTCTCAATTTTATCCTTTAACGATCGCCTAACACGTATTGTCAACATCTTTGCGACAATTACAGACAGGAGTAGTGTGATAGTTACGAAGAGCACATCTCCTATGGTTACATTTCCAAAAACCCTCTCACTTGAGATCATTTGAACCCATCCTCCATAATAAATTTGCTTTGATGAGCAGTAACTACCATCTCTTTCAGTAATTTGATGGACTCAGTACCACCGTTTGCGGGCTTTCTGAACCTCACTTCCCCAACTTTCCTACTAAGTATCTTCATTTCTGCTTCTGAATACACCTCATCCTCAGAGTAGACTATTTTCATTTCTGATGCATCTAGAACCACTTTTCTTATCTCTATCCAATCACTAGTGTCATTTTTAACCTGCAGTCTCAGACGCCCCTCTACGAGCTTGTCCTTGTTTAGGTTGGGACCGCTTCTCCAGTACCTGCAAATTATCCCGTCTCTTACTCCACCGTACAATGAGAATTTCTGCTTGGTAAAAGAGAACACATCTATGAGCGAATATTTATCTTTCTTGGCTATGAAGACCCCAATCTCTACAGGAAACCCTGTATCTATAGTCCCCTCGTCTTTTGGTCCAAGGAGAACCTCCTTATCTAGCTCAATCATCAAGTACCTAGTTATTCTTTTGGGGAGGTTCACGGGTTCGACTGGACATATAACAACCTTGGGATTCTCTCTAGACACTATGGTTTTACTAACTTCTCCAAGTATTCCGCTTCTACCATATGTTGTCTTTCCAGTCTGGTCCCTCTCGACTTTTATTTCAATGCCTGCCTCTGTTAAGTTGAGGGGTATATCGTAGCAACCATACATGTCTTGAAGGGGAGTGGAAGTGGTATTTAAAGACTTCATGAGCCACTTGAGGAAGATGAAATTGAGTTGAGTATACAGAGAAATCAGATCCTCTTATAGCAGAACCACCAGTCATAGCATTCTACCTCTCCTCTCTCTGCCATTTTCATTCGCTCTTTTGCAGTCTCTATGTCCATTGCTGGAGGTAGTATTGCTTTATCCCCAATTAGCTCATTATCTGGCCAATTAGCAGGAAGGGCTACCTTGTTTCTATCCGAGATCTGTAGAGCTTTGAGCGCTCTGACAATCTCGTCTATGTTCCTTCCAATTTCCTGTGGGTAATAGAGGATCAATCTGATTATCCCCTTAGGGTCAACGATGAAGACGGCCCTAACAGTGTTGGTCCCTTTCCCTGGGTGTATTAAACCCAACTTCAAGGAGACATTCCCTAGATCGTCAGCTATTACCGGAAACTCAATCTTAACACCTAGTTTGTCCTCAATCCATTCAATCCACTTGATGTGGCTGAATGTCTGATCTATGCTTAGCCCAATTAGCTCTGCATTCATCCTTTTGAACTCTTCATACTTCCTCTGGAACGCTACGAACTCTGTAGTGCATACCGGAGTGAAGTCTGCTGGATGGCTGAATAATATGAACCATTTCCCTTTATAGTGGTCTGGCAGCTTAATAATTCCTTGAGTAGTATTAACCTCGATCTCAGGGAATTCCTCCCCGAGTAGTGGAATCCTTCCACCAACTACTTCCTCTACTATCACCTTTTCCAATTGCATCACCTCCTTGGTGCTACATCGTACTGGCATGCATACAATATAAACTTTCTCGTTCACATATCGAACTTATGGTTCCCAATAAGGCCATGCACCTAATCTAATCCTAGCTAATGCTTGCGTATGCATGAGAGCTAAGCAGTCTACCATCATTGTTGAGACACAAAGTGTTCTTTTTCGTCACTAAATAGCTACCGATTCGTTTCTTATGATAACAAGAGCAGAGATGAGCTATATCTTGTTCTTTTGCCCCTTCTTAGCCGATTTTATTTTATTTATATAGTTCTCGGAATCGTATTTGACCCAATCCATGACGTTGTACCTGACTATTTCTTTTCCTGGACCCATGGTATACACTTCCTTTATACCAGAGTTTATTATAGCTCTTTTACACCTATCGCAGGGGATAGCAACTGAAATCTCTCCAGTCTGGGAATATTCACCGTATATGAACATCACACCGTCTTTCACACTTGAACCAGTCCTAGCTGCATTTATTATAGCATTTTCTTCAGCATGTACCGCTGGACACAGGTCATACTGTCCATATTCTTCAGCTCCAACCAAATCCTTCAAACACCCAACTTCTTGACAGTTAACTACTCCTCTGGCTGGTCCATTGTATCCGGTACTTACTATTGCATCGTCTTTAACTATAATTGCTCCGAATCTCCTTCTAATGCAGGTGGATCTCATGGAAACAGCTTTAGCAATTCCTAGGTAGTATTCGATTTTGGAGGGCCTTCTCATATTATCACCCAAAGCTCAGGGCTTCTGGCCTCGAGATAAGCAATATTCCGAGGATGAGCATTAGACCTCCACCTATCAACTTTAATAATCTACCCTCTCTCTCTGTGAGTTTCCTCTTACCCATGGTGTAAACGAAGAAAAGGACTATTGCTAGTAAAGGAATCACGTAAACGATGTTGTAAAGCGCTAAGTATAGGTAGTACTCTAGGAGACTCAATTTCTGTAATGTCAGTATCCTCGTGTATATAGCAGGAAATCCAGCAGTACATAGAAGCTCTATGAAATTAGCAGTGACAGCTAAGATCACGGTCCCCGCTATTGTCGCTGGCAACTCTCCCCCTCTAACTACCTTCCTCATTCTCCTGAAAAGGCCAGGTTTGGCTCTTTCCGGAATGGTCAAAGACACTCCTTTTTTGAAGAATAAGAAATCCTTAACGTTTATTAGTCCCATGGAAATGGCTAGAATACCGACACCAATTCTGAGCCAATCTTTATACCCAAGGATCAGAAACAAGTTAAGCCAAGCAGCCATAAACATGAAATAGACTATTGCAGAAGCAGAGACGAAAATGGAACCTACTAAGAGCATTTTCTTTCTTGACCTAGTATACACCAGAAGAGTGAGTAGGAAACAAAGGACCCACATGGCACAGGGGTTGAACCCATCTAAGATAGCAATGAGCACAGTAAAAGCAGGAAGAGACACGTTTTTTGGATTAATACAACCTATAATCGGGATTTTAGTCTCACAGGACTTACCTGTATCTAGTTCCTCTAGTTCTCTTTTTATCTCGTTCTCTATTTCCTCTGCTATCTCATCGTTAAATCCGATGAAGTATTTGTCTCCAATGAATGTGGTAGGAACTCCCATAGGAGTTATGCCATACTTCTGGCACATTTCTAAGAACTTCTCTCTATTGGTTTCGTTGTAGTACACCTCGTACTCCACGACTCTCAGAGGATACTTACTCTTCATTTCCTCAAGGAAGAGTTTTTCTTTAGCACAGTGGGGACATCCCTTGCCCCAAAAGAGGTAAATTCGGACTTCATTCCCTTCTTGTGTTGATTGGACTAGGGGTAGCAAAGCTAAAGTTAGAATCATGGCCGTGATTAGGGCCCATCTCATCAGGTTCTTCCCTCAATGAGCAACTATAAGCTATATTAAAACATTCCCTAGATTAGTAATGGTGAGACAAATCACTCAAGCTTAGTTTTTTCATTTAATCACCGATGTAGAATCTGTTGAGCATAGCTAGCCTTATCTGACTTTACACAGTCATTGAGCTCACCTATTAGTATTGCTAGAATTTATACTAGTTTACTCGCACTATTGGGTCAAACGAAAAGTTGGAAGGACGAAGTAATCGGCAGTCACATTTACCATTCGTTTAGAATAGAGGACATAACTGAAAACGAGAAAAACAACGGAAAACACAGAACAAAGGAGAAAATTCCTCTTGGAATTGAATACATTAGAGCGAGATCTAGGTCCGTAAGTTCTAAGATGGGAGTTGAGATTAGTAAGGAAGAAAAGAGCAGAACCACGAAGGACGACGATAGTGAGACGAACAGACATTCTCGCACGTCTTCGCTCGAGATTCCGGTAAACACTCCAAACATCATGGATAGGACGATTGGAACCAATAAATCTCTGTTTGGCAGGAAAGCTCTGGTGTATGCCAAACTCAACGAAATTCCAAATATAAATATCATTTGCAGACTATTGACCCTCGAAATCTCTTTACTAGTGTTACTTCTCCCGAATACAGAACGACTTTCGCTACCCAATCTATTTCACCACCCACTGGAACTTCCCTCATGTGAATACTCCGCTTCGATACATTTGCCACATCGATGTCGCTGAGGTATACACTCCCCAGATATCTATTCCTAGAGTAAAGGGACACATGTAAATGCTTTATTCTCACCTTCCCAGCACTTTCCATTATAAGTAGCACTTCTAGCACATTGTTTAGATGTGAGCACTCATCTAATCTCAAACTAAAACTAGAAAGGGATTCTAGCGAGTCCCTGTACTCCAAGATAGCTGGAATTGTATCCATAGCTAGATACACTAAGATTGATGCAGAAATTACGAGAAATAGCCTATACCTTAAAGCAGTACGCGAAATGGTCTCTCCCTACCTCCACTTGTGGGGGATCCCCTTCTTTACACTTATCGTCGGCTATTGGACACCTAGGATAGAACCTACACCATGGGGGCGGGTTTATTGGAGTGGTGACTCCGCCTTTTATCTCGTAACTCTCTCTCTTGTGCTTTGGATCTGGAACTGGGACAGATGATATCAGAGCCTTAGTATAAGGGTGTGAGGGATTGTTTATCACGTCCTCAGTTGGGCCGAACTCGACTATTTTCCCTAAGTACATCACGTATATCTTGTCGCACATGTATCTGGCTACAGCTAGGTCGTGAGTTATGTAAACGTAACTTAATCCGTATTTTTCTCTTAAGTCCAACATCAAATTCATTATTCCAGCCCTTATGGACACGTCCAACATGGAAGTGGGCTCATCAGCCACTACGAATTCAGGGTTTACTACTAAAGCTCTGGCAATGGCTACCCTTTGCCTTTGACCACCCGAGAGCTCGTGGGGATATCTCCCAAGGAAGTCCTCAGGAGGGACTAATTCCACGTCTTTTAACACATTTTCGACTCTTTCTAATCTCTCATCTTCATCTCCAATTTTCTGAACTATTAGCGGTTCAACCACAGACTCATATACAGTCAATCTAGGATTTAGAGATTCATAGGGGTCTTGAAATATCATTTGAGCATTTCTTCTGAATTTCATTAGTTCCTTACCCTTTAAAGCAGATACGTCTGCCCCTCTGAAGTATATATGCCCTGAAGTCGGATCCAATAGCCTAACTAGTAACTTTCCAGTAGTAGTCTTTCCACAACCACTCTCTCCAACTAATCCAAGTATTTCTCCCTTTTTTAGCGAGAAACTCACGCCATCCACGGCATGAATGTATCCTTTCACTCTCATGAGCAAACCTGAAGTAATTGGGAAGTACTTCTTGAGATCTACTGCTTCCAGTAGTTTATCACCATTCTCCTGCGAAGTGGCACGATGCAAATCTACCATTTCCAAATTCCTCCTCTAAGGGCTCCACTTCAGAACATAAGGGTTTAGCATATGGACATCTTGGATGAAATCTACATCCCTCAGGGGGATGCAGCAAATTGGGAGGCTCTCCTGGTATAGTCTCTAATCTCCTCTTTTCTCCCTTCACACTTGGAAACGCAGACATCAGAGCTTTGGTATATGGATGCAATGGATTTTCGAAGACTCTCTCTATAGGTCCACGTTCTACTATCTTTCCAGCATACATCACTGCTATTTCATCACAAGTCTCAGCTATTACTGATATGTCGTGGGATATGTATATCATCGCAGTCTCAGTCTCTCTCTGTATTCTTCTCATCTCCCTAAGGATTTTGTCTTGTACTATTACGTCCAGAGCTGTTGTTGGCTCATCTGCTATTATTAAATCGGGGTTACAAGCTAATGCCATGGCTATTATTGCTCTCTGCCTCATCCCACCACTATATTCGTGAGGATAATTGTCCATTCTATCTGGATTGAGTCCTACTAGTTCGAAAAGTCTAGCTACTCTCTCTCTAGCTTCTTCCTTGCTAATCCCTTCATGGGTTATTATTGCTTCTATTATTTGATCCCCTACTTTATGCACCGGATTCAAGGCATTCATTGCCCCCTGAAATATCATAGATATTCTCTTCCACCTGTATTTTCTCATTTCCTCCTCCCCAATCTTTAATATGTCTGTTCCATCAAAAAGAGCAGATCCTTCAATTACCTCTGCATTCGTTGGGAGAATTCTCAGGAGGGTTATGCCTATGGAAGTCTTTCCACAACCACTCTCTCCAACTAGCCCCAAAGCCTTCCCCCTATTTAGGGAAAAGTTAACACCATCTACGGCCTTTACGTGACCCCTCCTAGT
>QMUK01000021.1 GCA_003660555.1 Thermococci archaeon | reverse complement strand
GGAAGCTTCCATGGCGAAACTCTTCTCCTCTGAGGCAGCAATGTGGATAACCACCAAGGCAATACAAATCCATGGAGGATACGGCTACACTCAAGAATATCCAGTGGAGAGGTATTTCAGAGACTCCAAACTAATGGAAATAGGGGAGGGAACCTCAGAGGTCCAAAGGATGATAATCTCGAGGGAAATACTCAGGGGAGGAGTTTGATTTCAGGAGATCTGAGATAGTCAGAATCACTCTACTCTTGTGAGAAGAAATTAAGTATTCTCTCGTATATTTTCTTGATCTCTCCTTTGGAAGTTTTATACATCCTCTCTACAACCAACTGTGGTGTACTTCTGGCTAACTTCCCAAATATTGGGCTTCTGTCCACTATTAGTTCCAAATTCTCATTCAGACCTCTTGCTTCTATTCCATCGATTCGTATTCCTTTCCCACTGAGAAGCTCTCTCACCTCTTCCCCGAGGTGTGTGACTATAACCGAGTGTATTCCTTCATTGTCTAGGAAAGCCTCTATTATTCCAGATATCACTTTGGCTGCAGCTCCTGGTTCAGTTACAGTTTCTATCTCGTCTATTAGAACCAATTTCTTCTTCCCGTCTTTTAGAGAGATAGGACATATTTCCTTAAGGAGTTTTTCGAATGCTCCAGCACCACTAGACCCTACGAATTTTCCATAAAGGTATATCTCGTCGAAAAATGAGAAGTAACCCTCATCAACAGGAGGAGGAATCCCAGATTGTACCATGGTCTGAAGAAGCACGATTGTTTCCAACAGAGTGCTTTTTCCCCCACTATTTGCCCCGGTTAATAGGACCACTCTCTCTCCTTTGGTGGGAAATCCCATTGGAGTTTCTCCTATCTCATAACTAACAGGATCTACTTTTTTCCCATTTAAAAATATGTTTCTAGCATTTTTAAATCCAATTCCTCCACTCTCAGATATTTTAACTTCTTTTAGATCGTATTCCATAGCGAAAAGCCCCAAGCTCAACTTATAGTCAATTTCCAGCACTTCATCATAGGCATCTGTCAGTAATTTCTCCTTTCCCTTCAAATATCTAGCCAATTCTCTCTTTAGTTGAATGTCTACCGTGGCTAAAATTTTTCTAATTTCAGACTTTACTAAGTCTTTGTTTTTGAACTCAATTGGGTATGATAGTTTCTCAGGAATGAGCTCAATTAAGATTCTCTCATCTACCCCAGTCCTCTCTTTCAGGAGGGATATGGCTTCCTCAATCACCTCGTTGTATTTCCTCTCTAATTCCTCCGGTATTATAGTCTCTCCTCTGAGGGCCCTCAAAATTTGATCTCCACCTAGGCTTATTTTCAACTCGCCAACCCTCTTGGAGAACTCATCGTTCATCCAGTTCTCGACTTCTGTGATTATCTCTTCTATTTTGCTTAGTTCCTTAATTTTTTCTTTTCTCAAACGGAGAAAAGAATCTATTTTTTCTTTTATTTCATTCATTTCGGAGAATTCTTTGAAAAATTCGGAGAGATCTGCACAAGCTTTTATGAACTCGTAGTTCGGCAGGAAGTTCTCTAGTATTACCTCTGGAGAGATCTCTATTTCGTCTATAGGAGTCAATTCTCCATCTATTTGAATCTCTGAGCAATCTTCACCAATTAACACCAAGTCATATCTCTCGAGGAGAGAGGAGTAGTCAATTACCGAGGAAGGGTCTAGTACCTCAGTGTACCTCGTGTTGACTCTCTCCCTAGATATGAGAACCCTAGAGAACTCCATATCTATCTCGGATTTTCTCGGCCTTTTCACACCAGATACTATCTTTCTGATTTTTTCTATTCCTTCTGGCCCTATTTCTTCCATAAGTCTCTTGACCCAATTTTTGTATGATAACAGTTCACTCATCCTCTCTCGGCAAATTCTCTCTCCACCCCTCGGCAATGGGAAAAACAAATCAATTCTCACTCTAGTCTCTTCCATAGAGCAAAAACTCTTCACGATTGAGATTAGCTTCCTGTGCACTTCCTTCGATAATTTAGTGGCTAGAACATCCTTACAACCGAGTTTACTGTACTCAAAAGATTTTATTAGTTCCACAGCTCTTCTAGGTGGCAATCCGGCATTTATTAGTTTTAGAACATCTCTTTTTTCTATTGAGCTTAGTATCTCGTCTTCGCTACCTAAACTCTTGATAAGAATTTCTTTAGTCCTTTTCCCCAGTCCAGGGACTTTTTTCATTCTTTAGCCCCCGAGGAGCATCTCTAGGTAAGTCCTTCTCTCTACTTCCTTCTCGCTGAGACCCAATTCAGATATTACTTTCTCTATCTCGCTTCGGGAATTTCCCTCTATTTCCAGAAACATTCCTAGCTCTTCCACATCATCCAGATGTATTTCTACTCTGCCAAGGGAGAATATCTCTCTTTTCTTTTTTACTGTGGCCACTACTTCGAATCCTAGATTGCGGAATATGCTCAATAGCTTATCTAAGTCATCGACATGCACTTCTATCTCTTCTCTTTGCTTTACCATCCCTATAGTTAGTCTTGGACCCTTATAACAGAGTTTTACACTCTTGCAATTATTAGAACACTCTATTCGAACTCTTAAGGCACAATCTTTCATTTCTATCCTCGGATGAAATAGATAAATGTCCTCCTGGTCTACTACCCCTAAGCTCTTGCCTCCTAGCCTTTCAATGACTCTTCTGAGATTGGGATGACCTCTTAACTTGGCCTCGATCTCTACCATTCGATCCCCATCCTGGCTTTCACTCCCGAGTTGTATGGATGCTTCACTTCGACCATCTCAGTGACTAGGTCTGCTCTTTCTATTACACTCTTCGGAGCATTTCTACCTGTGAGAATCAGCTCAACTCCGAGTTCTCTAGAGGTTTCCATCAACGAGAGTATCTCTTTCTCCTCGATTAGGCCTAGGTGCATTGCCACGTTTACCTCATCTAATACTATTATGTGATACCTCCCACTCCTCATTCCATTTCTTACCCTCTCAAGCCCTTTCCTACAATATTCTAGGAACAAATCTCTCTTAGATTCAGTGAAGAATTCCCCTGTCCCGAAGGTCTCTATGTCTATGAATTTGTTTCCTTTTAGAGCCTTTACCTCACCGCTCTCTCTTCCTTTGAGAAATTGAACGAAAAGGGTCCTCATCTCATGGCCAGATGCTCTTAAGGCCAGACCAAGGGCTGAAGTAGTCTTTCCTTTTCCGTTTCCAGTATACACATGCACTAATCCCAGCAACTTCTCTCCCCTAGGGAGAGTGAGCTCAGTTAAGGTTATAAGAGAACTCCCCATCCTCTGGCCCGGGGGATGTTCTTGAGGGAAATAAGGTTTCATGGAAGAGGAGGTCAAGGAGCAGTTACTGCCGCACAGATTCTTGCGGATGCTGTATTCAGAGAGGGAAAATATTCCCAAGCGTTTCCTTTCTTCGGGGCCGAGAGAAGAGGGGCGCCAGTAATGGCATTCGCTAGAATAGACGACAGACCGATAAGAGTCAGGTCCCACGTTTATGAACCAGATTACGTTGTAGTCCTAGACCCAACTTTGCTAGAGGTAGTCAAAGTAACTGAAGGTATGAGAGAGGGTGGAATCCTCATAGTCAATACCGAGAGGAACCCAGAGGACATAGCATGTGAAACTTGCTCAAAGGTAGCAACTGTTGACGCCACCACCATAGCCTTGGACATATTGGGAGTGCCCATAACTAACACAGCTATATTGGGAGCATTCGCCAAAGCTACTGGAGAAGTAAAAATAGAGACAGTTTTGGACTCCATAAGGAGAATGTCTCCCGCAAAGCCAGAGGAGAACGCTAGGGCTGCTGAGAGAGCATATTCCGAGACTAAGGTATTGGAGGTGTAGAGCTTGAAGGAAGGTCTCAGAGAGTTACCCCCACTCCCGGCAATATTGGATCCAGGAAATTCCACAAGAAATAAGACTGGTGGATGGGGAGCATTCAAACCAAACATAGACAAGAATAAGTGTGTGTATTGCCTTCTGTGCTGGATATATTGTCCAGACGCAGCAATAAGCAGGCTAGAAGAGGAGAACAAAGTGGAAGTAAATTACGAGTACTGCAAGGGTTGTGGAATATGCTCCCAAGTTTGTCCCGTCAAAGCGATAGAGATGGTGAGGAGGTGATCTCTTGCCTGAAGTGAGAGTCATGAGTGGGAACATGTCAGCTGCCTATGGGGCCAAAATCTCTGGAGTCGAGGTAATAGCAGCTTATCCTATAACCCCACAGACCACTATAGTGGAATATCTCTCTCAGTTCGTATCCAATGGGGAATTAAAAGCCAAATACATAAAAGTAGAATCAGAACATTCCGCAATGAGTGCTTGCATAGGAGCATCTGCAACCGGAGCTAGAACTTTCACCGCTACTTCCTCTCAGGGATTGGCCTTAATGCACGAGATGGTGGTAGTAGCTGCTTCCATGAGACTACCCATAGTGATGGCTGTAGTCAATAGGACGCTAGCAGCTCCGATAAACATATGGTGCGATTACTCAGACGTCATGTTCGAGAGAGACTCTGGATGGATACAAATATTCTGTGAAAACAACCAAGAGGTCCTAGACACCATAGTTCAAGCCTACAGGATATCCGAGAGCAAAGAAGTAATGCTGCCCACCATGGTCAATCTGGATGGGTTCACTCTTTCCCATACGTACGAACCAGTTGAAATACCAGATGAAGATGAAGTGAGAGACTTCCTCCCCCCATATGAGCCAGAGTATAAACTAGACGTTGATAATCCAATGACTCTAGGTCCCTTGGTCACTCCAGATTACACCATGGAATTCAAGTATAGAATGGAAGAAGGTATGGAGGCTGCTAGGAAAGAAATACCAAAGGCCCAAGAAGAATTTCACAAACTGTTCGGGAGGAAATACGATGTACTAGATGGATACATGCTAGAGGACGCGGAGTACGTTCTAGTTACAATGGGAGCTCTAAGCGGAACTGCCAAGGAGACAGTGGACGAACTAAGGAAGGAGGGGAAGAAAGTGGGGATACTCAGGATAAGGGTCTTCAGGCCCTTCCCGAGAGAGGAGATAAGAGAGTTGCTCAGGGAAAGAGAGGCCATTGGGGTGATAGACAGAGCTCATTCCTATGGATCTAGGCCTCCAGTCTACTTGGAGGTTAGAGACTCTCTTTACGGTGAGGAAACACTTGTGAACAGCTACGTATCTGGAATAGGTGGCAGGGACATCAGAACTGATGAAATAAAGTGGATTTTCAAGGACATGGAGGACTCCTCAAAGAAAAAAGAAGAGAGGATGCATTGGATTGGTTTGAGGAGGTGATTTATTTGATAAAGAGCCTTAGGGATCTACCACAAGAGGAGCTTTTCGTTTCAGGCCATACTGCCTGTCCAGGATGTGGGGCACCCATTGCAATAAGGATGATAATGAAGGTCTTAGGTAAGAAGACTATAGTCCACACACCGGCGTGCTGTCTCCTAGTATTCGGCTCTACTCATCCCTATACTTCTTGGAAAGTCCCATTCATACACACCGCCTTCGAGAACACTGGGGCAGTCATTTCCGGAATAAGAGCGGCACTAGAGATAAAGGGTGTAGAGGACGTAAACGTAGTTGGAATAGCAGGAGATGGTGGTACGGCAGACATAGGACTTCAGGCTCTTTCTGGAGCTGCAGAGAGAAACGATGACGTAATATACATTTGTTACGACAACGAGGCTTACATGAATACAGGAATACAGAGATCTGGAGCAACTCCATATGGGGCTTGGACTACTACATCACCTCCCGGAAAGGAATGGAAAGTTGGAGAGGACAGGCCTAAAAAGGACGTACCCATGATAATGATGGCTCATAATGTTCCTTATGTGGCCACAATGAGCATAGCTAAGCCAATGGACCTAATAAGAAAAGTAGAGAAGGCTAAAAAAATAAAAGGATTCAGATATCTACATATTCATTCTCCATGTCAGCCTGGATGGAGATACGATGCTAGTAAAACAGTGGAGATTGCTAATCTAGCAGTAGAAACCGGAATGTGGATTTTATACGAGTTCGAGAACGGGAAGTTCAGAATAACGTATAAACCAAAGGAGAGAAAACCTGTAGAGGAATATTTGAGGCTACAGGGAAGATTTAGGCATCTAACGAAGGAAGAGATAGAGAAAATACAGAAGATGGTCGATGAGACTTGGGAGAGGATAGAGAAAATGGAGGATAAGTCGGATTGACATCCGAGGGGGAGATGAAGCTATTAGAAATAGAGAAGCTCAAGAGTCACGAAGAAGTAATCCCCGAGAAGCTGAACTCCCTCATAGACGAGATAAAAAGAGACGGGGTGATTAAAGAGCCAGTAATAGTTGATAAGGAAACCCTAGTAGTATTAGATGGGCATCACAGAGTCGAAGCTCTCAGGAAATTGGGATGCAGGCTAATTCCAGTACTCTTGGTGAATTACTCCGATCCAAGCATAAGGGTGGAGAGATGGTATCCGGTGGTTAAAGGAGAAATAAAAGGTCTGGAGGACATAATAAGGAAATGGAACGAACTGGAAGTAGAATATGTCCGATCCGTTGAGGAGGCCATAGAACTAGTAGAGAAAGGGAAGTTCCAAGCTGCAGTTATTTTCAAAAGTGTTAGCAAGGAAGACGTAATAAAAATAGGGCTCAGTGGGGAGAAATATCCGCCCAAGACTACTAGGCACGTCATACCCAATAGGCCTAGGATAGAGGTCCCATTGGAGGAGCTGTACTCCAATGAGATTAGCAGGAGTGGATCTTTCAGCAAAGGAAAGTAGGCCATCAGGGATTGCCTGGCTAGACGAAGGAGAAGTATTCGTCAAAGAAGCTTTCTCCAACGAGGAAATAGTCGATCTATTGATGGAAGTGTCTCCGAGAGTAGTGGCAATAGATGCCCCCCTTTCTTTACCTCTAGGTAGATGCTGTTTGAGAAAGGAGTGTAATTGTGAGAGAATAGGGGGAATGAGGTGGATAGAGAGAGAAATGATCTCTAGAGGTTACAGAGTGTTTCCAGTCACATTCAAGTGGATGAGGAATTTGACAGAGAGAGGAATTTCACTCAAGAAAAACTTAGAGAAGCGGGGAATTGAGGTAATAGAAGTTCATCCTGGAACTAGCAGGAAAATACTCGGACCACTCTGGGAATTGCTCCCTAAAATAAACCTGAGAATACAGAAAAAGGATTTGAGTAGAGACGAGGAAGACGCTGTTTACTCAGCAATCACTGCTTTCATGTATTTCCTCGGAGAGTTCGAGACATTGGGCAGGGAAGATGAGGGCCTTATAGTTCTTCCCCTTCCAATTCGAAAATGACATTTCCTCCGCCAGTGTATTTTCCAGGATCTGGGCAAGAGATGTAAGCCTTATTTCCTCTTCCTATTCCGATTTTCTCTGGAGACACTCCTTCTCTTAACGCCAAGTAGAAGTGTAATATTGGCACTAGTGCGTGGACGCAAATCTCTGAACTTTCCTCCTTTACTATTCTCGGCCCATCTAGGACTATTTTGTCTCCTACAGAATAGACGGGACATTTACCCCTTATTTCCTTCACCTTTATAACTATTCTCAACGGATCACCTCCTGGGATCCCTTTGAAGAGTTACGTCCGAGTGGAAAGAGTGGACACCTCCAGCAAGGAGGAGGTGCTAGACGTAACCAACTTGGTGGAGAAGGCCATAAATAAGAGTGGCGTGAAGGAAGGAGTTGCAATAGTTTTTTTGAAACACACAACAGCAGCTCTTTGCATCAATGAAGCAGAAAGAGGATTAATGGATGACATATTAAAGACTTTCTCCACTCTAGTTAAGGAAAATAAATACAAGCACGATGAAGTAGACAGGAATGCAACGTCTCATCTTAGATCTATTTTGATCCTTCCAAGCCTAGTTCTCCCTGTATCAGGGGGCTCTCTTCAATTGGGGACCTGGCAAAGGATACTCATGATTGAATTCGATGGGCCTAGGAGGAGAGAACTATACGTACAAGTGATTGGGGAGTGAGAGACATTGAAAGTGATAAGAGATGCCATACACGGCAACATAGAGATATCCGAGGAGGAAATTGGAATAATAGATTCAATAGAAGTGCAGAGACTCAGGAGGATAAGACAGCTTGGAATGGCATATCTGGTTTATCCAGGAGCAAATCATACTAGGTTCGAACACTCCCTAGGAGTGATGCATCTAGCAGGAAGAGTTTCAGAGTCTCTGGGCTTAGGAGAGGATGAGAAAAAGCTCCTGAGAATATCGGGACTATTACACGACATAGGGCACATGCCTCTCTCCCACGCACTAGAGGACCTTGTTAGAGATTATTACGGAGTTACTCACACTTCCCTGTCTGAGAAAATAATAAAGGAGATGGATCTCGGGAATTTCTCCAATAGGGAAGTAATATCCATCGTGAGGGGAGAGGGAGAACTAGGAAAGATAATATCAAGTCCATTAGATGTAGACAGAGCCGATTATCTAGTTAGGGACTCCCATTACACTGGAGTGGCCTATGGTGTGATAGACTTGGAGAGACTAATACAGAGTTTTGAAATATCTAACGGAAAGGTAGTCTTGTCTGAGAAAGGAATAAAAGCAGCTGAGACCTTATTGTTTGCTAGATTTGCCATGTATCCGACAGTTTACTTGCACCACGTATCTAGGATAGCAGATGCAATGCTCACCAGAGCAGTTCTATCCTGTTTCCTAGATAGAACACTCTCGATAGAGGAATTGTCTAAGATGGATGACTTCGATTTGATTTCCTTTCTTAGGAGACAGGAGGGAATTCCTTCAAAGATAATGAGAATGATAGACGAGAGGAATTTGTACAAAAGGGTAGTATACCTTTCGAGGATGGACATGGATGACGATTTCTTTGAGTTATTAACCAATCTCAGATCAAACGGGATTAAAAAAATAGTGGAGATAGAGAATGAGCTAGCATCTGAGTTCAACTTAAGAAACGGGGACTTATTGATAGACGTTTTCCCAAGTCCATCCTTCGAGGAAGTGGAGGTTTTAGTCAAGTACAGAGGGGAAATGAAAGCACTGGAAGAGGTATCCTTTTTAGCGAAGGTCTTGTCTTGGGCATCTTGGGACTACTGGAGATTTGGGATTTACGTTCCAAAGGAGATAAGGAGGAATCTCTCCGAGGAAACTGTGCTGAGGAAGCTCAGATCGATATTGGGTGGTTGAGTTGCTAGTCATAGGAATAACTGGGGCTAGTGGTGCTCCATATGCTAAGAGGCTGTTGGAGGAGTTAGCCAGTAGAAAATTGAGGTTCTCAGTGGTTTCGACTGAAATGGGAAGGAAGATATTCGAAATCGAGACTGGAGTTACCATAGACTCCTTGAGTAATAAGTTAGGATTTAGGCATTTCGATTCTGGCGAATTGGACTCTCCATTAGCTAGCAGTGGATTCCCTTTATCAGGAGTTATCATAGTCCCTTGCAGCCTCAAGAGGCTTTCCTCCATCTCTATGGGCTATGCAAACGACTTGTTAGATAGAATAGCGGTGAATTCCCTTAGGACCAAGAGGAAACTGGTATTAGTAATAAGAGAAACACCCATAGGAGAAATAGAAATAGAAAACATGCTTAGGGCATCTAGAGCTGGAGCTATAATTATGCCAGCTTCTCCAGGCTTTTATCACAGACCTAGGGAAGTGGAAGACTTGGTGAACTTCGTAGTTGGAAAGATATTGGAGCTCCTCAACTTAGAGCACGAACTGTATGAGAGGTGGAGATATGACGAGTATTAGGGATATGATATCCCATCTGGAGGAAATAGGATCACTAGTAAAAGTAAATAAGGAGATATCACCCGAGTACGAAATAGCGGCAGTAGCCCTCTACGAGAAGTCTCCTATACTCTTCGAGAACGTGACTGGTAGCTCAGCCTCTGTGATCTGTAACCTCGTAACTAGGGAAAACGTAGTCGAATTCATTGGGTCAAATCTAAATGAGCTCCCCTGGAAGTTACTTCAAGCAATAGAGAAC
This sequence comes from Thermococci archaeon, assembly GCA_003660555.1. GTDB lineage: Archaea > Hadarchaeota > B88-G9 > B88-G9 > B88-G9 > B88-G9. Next base: position 6,031 of record QMUK01000021.1, on the reverse strand, counting down.
CCAGAGAAATACAGAGTTGTTAAGGAAGCACCGTTTAAAGAGAAGGAACTCTCTTTATCTGATATTCCTATTCTAAAGCATTATTCGATGGATGCAGGAAAATACATTACTTCTAGCATAGTTTTCGCCAGAGATCCAGATACAGGGGTCTTAAATGCTTCTTTCCACAGGCTCCTCGTCCTGAACGATGAGAGATTAGCCATAAGACTTGTTCCAAGGGACCTTTATAGTTACTACTCGAGAGCAGAGGAGATGGGTGAAGGGCTAGAGGTAGCAATATCCATTGCACCGGATTTGGAGGTACAGTTAGCATCTGCCATGAACCTCCCCAGAGACATGGATGAGATGGAAGTAGCCTCTTCTTTGATGAAAGGTACTCTAGAAATGGTGGAATGCGATGGAGTAAATTCTCTTGCACCTAGAAACTCGGAAATAGTGATAGAAGGAGAGATACTCCCTAGAGAAAGAGTAAAGGAGGGACCGTTCGTTGACATAACTGGCACTTATGATTCGGCCAGGGAGGAACCAGTAATCAAGGTAGAGAGAGTTTTAGCTAGGGATGACCCAATATACCATGGGATAATCCCTGGGGGTATAGAACACAAGACGTTAATGGCCCTCCCGAGAGAACCCCTCATTCTAAGAGAAGTTAAAAGGGTAGTGAAGAGAGTTAGAGGGATCCATTTAACCCCTGGAGGATGTTCTTGGCTACACGCAGTGATCTCTATAGAAAAAGCCTCAGAAGGAGATGCGAAGAACGCCATAATAGCGGCTTTCTCGGCGCATCCAAGCTTGAAACACGTGGTGGTAGTAGACTACGAGGTGGATCCATACGACTTAGAGAGAGTCGAAAGGGAAATAGCTCTGAAGTTCCAAGCTGACAGGGACCTAGTCATAATAGAAGGAGCTAGGGGATCCAGCTTAGACCCCTCTTCCAAGGAGTCCGTTACCACTAAGGTCGGTCTAGACGCAACTACGAAGAGAGGACTAGAGGTAGAGGAAGGAAAGAATCCAGTTCCTCTCGAAAGAGTCATTGAATTTCTCAGAAATAATCGGGGGTGAGAAGAGATTTGTATCTGACGAAGGAGGAAGAGAGAATATTATCTGGAGAAGAGGGAGAGGAGAGGAAATGGGCTATGGAGACGATAGTCGCATTGGGAGAAGTCTTTGGGGCAGAGAGACTGGTGAAAATAAGTAGTTCTCAGGTTTCTGGAGTGTCTCCAAAGACTATAGGTAAATACGGATTGAAATTTCTCAGGAGAATAAGGAATGCTAAGGTATCTGTTTTAACTACTTTAAATCCTTGCGGGGTAGACCTAAAAAGAAAGGAGGAATTTCCTAAAGATTTCGTCAAAGAACAAGAGGAGATCCTCGAGATATATAAGGGAATGGGAATCCTGCCTAGTTGTACTTGTACCCCATATCTAGTGGGAAATACTCCTTCCTTCGGAGAGGTAATCTCATGGGCAGAGTCTTCTGCTGTTGTATTCGCCAATTCAGTTTTAGGAGCCAGAACGAATAGAGAAGGCGGACCTAGTGCATTGGCGTCTGCGATAATAGGGAAGACTCCAGAGTACGGACTTATCATTGAAGAGGAAAGGGAGCCTCAAGTTCTAGTCAAAGTGAAGACTGATTTAAATGACGAAGCCGAGTTCGGAGCTCTCGGATACTCATTGGGGAAGCTATTGAAGGACGAGATACCCCTAATAGACCTAGGCAATAGAAGGAGGATGACCCTTGAAGAACACAAACAATTGGGTGCTGGCATTGCTACCTCTTCGGAGATATCCATATACCACGTTAAGGGTCAAACACCAGAAGCACTGAGAAAGGAAATGAACCCAACTGAGAAAATTGAAATAGGAGAAGAGGAAATAAACCAAGTATTTGAGGAATTCTCCGAGTCAGAGAATGGCCCATTGGTTGTAGGGTGTCCACACATGACTTTAAGAGAAGCTGAGGAGGCGAAAAGGTTTAGGGGAAAAGTCTTAGCATACGCCTCTAGATGTGTGGCTTCTTTGGTGAAAGAGAGTGAGAACTTCAAGATATACGGAGACACGTGCATGGTGGTCTCTCCTCTGAGAGAGATGGGAATAGAGGAGGTGCTAACACCGAGTGTCAAGGCAGCCTTCTATATGAGGAATTTATCTGGGATTAGGGTAAGTCTAATCAGAAAAAGGGAGGCTCTAAATGAGATTCAAGGCTAAGCCGATATTCCCAGGAAAAGTTAGAGGAGAAGTTCTCTACACTGAGGAGCCGATAACTTTCTTGGGAGGAGTAGATCCAGAGACGGGGAAAATAACCGAGAGTGGACACGAATTAGAAGGAAAGAGCTTAAGAGGAAAGATATTGGTCTTCCCTTCCGCGAAAGGCTCTACAGTTGGGTCCTATACCATATACGGGCTGAAAGTTCATGGCAATTCTCCTCTAGCGATGATCTGTTCTAAGACCAATCCCGTTATTGCTATTGGAGCGGTAATGGCGAAAATACCCCTCCTAGAGTTTAAAGACATAGAGAAACTAAAAAAAGCCAGAGAAGTTATCATACAGGAGGAATGGATAGAAATTGTTGGTTAAATGCATCAACTGTGGGAGAGAAGAATTCAGAATTGGTACAGGAGTTCCAGATTGGAAGTGCGTGACTTGTGATGGAGATAAATTTTCAGTCTCGAGAGGAGAAGGCCCTTGGGATTGGAATCCATACATGAGCCTAATTCTCTCTGAATTTGATGAGTACTATGTCTCTAAAGAGGGAATACTGGTAATACCCATAGAGAAGGAGCCGAATCTCAGTGAATATGACAGGATATACAGAAAGTTCAGGAAATACGGAATATATGTTTCCGTTAGGAAAGGAGAAGTCATGTTAGTTCCATCTCCTCTTTACAAGAGAGACAACAAATTACTCTTCCTCCTACTGGCTCTATTGACCATTGCATCGACTACTTTTGCAGGGTATCAATTTTCCAAGAATGTATATGAGGCAATATCATTTTCTGCATCTATATTTGGGATAATATCGATTCATGAACTATCTCATAGGTTTGCATCGAACAAAAACTTAGTCTCTTGTTCTCTTCCGTATTTCATACCAATGCCCTTTTTCCCCTTGGGCACTCTCGGAGCACTGATAAAAGTGAAAGGAGCTATACCACATAGGAGAGCTTTGGCAGAAATAGGATTAAGTGGACCTCTTTCTGGATTTCTCCTCTCAGTAATTCTATTAGTACTCGGCCTTAGTTTATCTAGCGAGCCGAAAAGTCTCGAGGGGACTTATCTCGTACTCGGAGAACCCCTCATAATGATTATAGTCAAGAGAGCCATGGGGTTGGAAGAGGTGTTATTACACCCAATTGCCTTTGCAGCGTGGGCCGGGATATTCATAACCTTCTTGAACTTAATTCCATCTGCTCAACTCGACGGAGGACACATTGTGAGAGGCTTAGCTGGAAAGAAAGTTCACATCGCACTTTCTAATTATTTGCCCATGATTTTGATCTTAGCACCCCTAGCGAATTTACTCGGAATAAGGGTATGGACCGGATGGGCCATATGGGGATTGCTCCTGATTTTCCTAGGAGGAACGGAACAAAACACATTAAATGAGAAGTTATCTCTAGGATTGAGGGAGTATCTCATGTTATTTTTGTATTCTGCTTTGGTTATATTGAGTTTCACACCAAATCCAGTGAGAGTGGTGGAGATCGATTAGCTTCTTTTCTTTCCCACGTATTGGAAATTCAAGAAAAGCAACTCCAATTCGATGGAGAAACTTAGTAGTGTTTCGAAAAGGAAAAATTGGGCGGAGAAGTATTGGATATAGGAGATAGTCACCAATATTTAGCCGAAACACGCAGTTCCTCGAAGGTCGATTATCTAACATTTGGGATTCAAGGAGATAGTAGTAGTCCGCGTTATTTTCTAAAAACAGGACAATAGTAAAAAAGGGAAGTCATTCATTGAAGTGGGAGGGCTCGTTTAAGGCGAAACGGGAAGGAACACGATGAAACTGTTAAAGAGAAAAGATCGTCCGAGATTTACTGGCAGTGTAAAATTAATAGGTGTAGCAGAGAGATGTCTTGAAGTCCTTCGGAGGCATTTCAAATGAAGGGAGTGTTCATATCCATAGAGGGGCCAGATAGAGTAGGAAAGAGCACCCAAGGAAGACTTCTTAGGGACAAGCTTAGAGATGCTGGAGTTCCTTGCATATTAACGAAAGAACCAAGTGACGACAAAATAGGAATCTTTCTTAGAAAAGAGATACATGGAAAGGGTTTTTACCCAGAGACTGAAGCTCTACTTTTCGCGGCAGATAGACTCGAACATTACAGAAGAGTAATATTACCGTCTCTCAACGAAGGAAAAGTCGTCATAAGCGTTAGGTATCTCCTGTCCTCTCTGGTATATCAGAGCATCTCTGGGGTGGACATTGAGTGGATAGAGGAAATAAACAAGTACTCAGGAGTACCAGATCTAACTATAGTCTTGTTATCCGATAAAGAGACGATAATTGATCGAATAAGAAAAAAGAAAAGAAAAAGCAAGTTCGAATCGGAGGAGTTCCAGGAGATGGTCATAGAGAAATATAGACAGATATCAAGGGATCTATCTAGGAAACACTTTTGGAACATAGAGATAATAGAAACAGGGATGGACTTAGAGGAAACTTCCGAAAAGGTCATGAGGGCAGTCTCACCTGTGATATCCAAAGTTTATTAACAGGTTGATATTACTGACGTGTAGGAGAGTGGGAAGAGGTGAAACAGTTGCGCCCTCTACTCCTAGTTCTTCTCTCAGTAACAATCGCTTTTACCGTTATTCCGTTGTCCACTTCTGAAGGAGAATCCAAATCAGAAATAAAGGTATTTGGAGGAAAATTATGGACTTTTGAAGGAATAAAGTCTGATTCATATGAAATAGTGGTCAAACAGATCAGTGAAGAGGGAAAAGTACTTATAGAAGTCTACGAAGAGGGCTCACTGATAAGAGCAAAAACGATAGCTCCAGAGGAGAAGCTACTAGTCTACGATGTCTTTGATAACCTAATTTTCGACATAAGAGTACTTGAAGTAAACAAAGACGCGGGTTGGGTTGAACTGGAGGTATATGCTGGAGTCTTCCAAGTTTACAAGGGAGCACTCGGAGAAGGAGAAAGCGACTTGACTGAGGAAATCGCGGGAAAGAAATACAAAGTGTCTGTCAAGAGGATAGGCTACGACCCGAGAAATCCTGAACTGAGCGAGGTTTTGCTCTACGTTGGAGATGAAGAATTCATTTTACAAAGCGGAGAAAGTGAACAAAAAGGTCTCTTTTTAGTGGAGGTAATAAGCGTATTCTTGGAGAACCAAAAGGAGCCCAAAGCAACCATAAGAATATATTCTCCCCAGATAAGGGAGATAAAAAAGACCACTCTCTCTCCAGATCTCAAATTCGAGTTAGACCTAAGTAGAAATAAAGTTACTCCCGAAGACAAAATAATAGCCGAAATAACGCTTAGAAACGAGGGAAGAGATAAGGCCAGAGATATAGAGCTCGAAATAAGCCATCCTAGAAATGTCTTACTCAAGGGAGAAGCTGAGCAAGAAATGGGGAACTTAATGCCTGGAGCCGAGAAGAAAATAGAGGTGACTCTACTCCCTAAGGCAATAGGGATAGGAGACTTCAAAGTAAAGGTCAAGTACTACGATGGAAAAGGACTACTGAGAACTTTAGAGAGGTCCGAAAAGATAATAGTTGTTAGGGAAGCTAAACTGAAGGTGGAGAGTAGTGTGGACAGACAGATAGTTCAGAGGGGATCGGAATTCACGTTGACTGTTAGCATAAAAAACGAGGGGGACATGGAAGGGAGAAACGTAGTTGTATTCAACAACTTGCCACCCGAGTTCGAATTCGTTCAGGGATCCTCAGAGGAAAACATTCCAGAAATAAAGGGAGGAGAAGTATCCGAAATAAGGTATGTAATTAGAGCTAAGAAGAAAGGAGAATACGAATTGAAGGGAGTGAGAATCACGTATAGAGACTCACACAATAG
>QMUK01000020.1 GCA_003660555.1 Thermococci archaeon | reverse complement strand
TTCTAGCCTTATTCCAGTGTAATCTCCATACGGATACAAGAAGGGCCATATCTCAGCCATGACATCGTTTACTGACTCAACGAATTCTTCTCTGAGTCTTACCTGTGCTCTTTCCAAAGCGTGAATGAATCTCTTCAATAGCTGCTCTATTTCCAATATTTCGTTAAGTTCAGCTCTCTTTTTCTCCAATATGTTTACTTCTTCCTCCAAGGATGAGATATTTTTCTTCATTTCCGACATCGTTTCTCTTGAACTTATTAAGAAGTTGTTCTTCTCCCCTATTTCTCGTTCTAAAGATAAAAGCAGCTCTCTCTTCAGATTAAAGTTAGATTCATCGAATTTTGTTCCTTCCAACTCCTTTCTGATTGAGGAAATCTCTTCTTTAGCTCGCATTATTTTCTCCTTCAGATCTAGTGCCCGAACAGTTAATTTGAGAGCCTCTACCTCCTTTTCTAGTTCTCTGGGATCTTTGGTCATTTTGTTTCTGAGTTCGGAGATCCTCATCTCCAGAGATTTGTACTCGGATAAGATAGTCTCTCTCTTAGAGATTCTCTTCGCTAACTCTTCTTTTTTCTTTAATTTACTCTCTACTTCGGACAATTTTTCTCTAAGTGATTGCAATATCTCCTTTTTTCTAGATATCTGTTCTTTCAATGATCTCTCTTTCCTTGAAAGAGATTCTAGCTCTTCAGTCAACGAGGAGCTCTCACTTTCTTTTCTCTTCTTTTGATGAATTAATTCCTCCATAATTTTCAATAGGTTCTCAGTCTCGATTGCTCTTCTTTTTTTATCTTCTAAGTCATTTATTACTGATGTCAATCTTTCTCTCTCTCTTTCTAATGAAGAGATCTCGAAGGATAGTTTCTCTAATTCCGAGGACGTCTTGCTCATTAGGGATGATATCTCACTTTCCGAGAGTCTCCTCTCGCAGACGGGGCATACTCCCTCCATGATTACATTCATTCCCTCTCTCTTCAATAGGAGTATCCTCTTGAGAGATGAGATCTCCTCCAAGGTTTGGTTAAGCTTTTCCTTCGCGTCATCGAGTTCAGATTCAACCTCCTCTAAGGAAATGCTATCCTTCACTTTCTCTTCGAGTTCTTTAATCCTTTGATCCATCTTGGAAACTTCACGTAATATTTCCTCCAATAAGCCTTTCTTTCTACCTATTTCCCCAATTAGATCACCTAGGTTTGATTCGTCTTTTATTATTTCTTTCTCGAGTTCAGAAACCTTCTCTGATAGTTCAAGGACGACTTTCTCGTCTGGCAAGTCTACTATTTCGTCTCTCAGCTCAGATATCTCTTTTTCTAGACTTTCTATCTTTCCTAGCATTCTGTTGCGCTCCATCTCCAGTTTAGTAATTTCATCTGAGATCTTAGTTATCTCCTCTCTTTCTTTCATCAGCACATCCAACTTCCTTTCTGCAACTTCTCTAGAGTCCTCAATTGGCTCTCCAATTTCATCCAACTCAGACTTCCAAGACTTGATTTGCTCCGAAAGAAATTCAATTCTTTGTTTCGCTAGATCTATTTTCCGCTTTGTCTCCTCCAGTCTAGATACCTCATCTTTTAACTTTTTCTCTCTTTTTATTAAATCTTTTAGCTCCATTGATGCTCTTCTAACTTCTTCTTCTTTCTTGGAGAGTTCCGACTTCAATCTATCTAACTTCTCCTTTGGTTTATTTTTCTCTAGGGACTCAATTGTGTCCAGAACCTCCTCAGCTTTAATCGAGATCAATCTCAGAATCTTTCTCCCCCTTTCTCTCATATCTTTTAGCTTGTCTATCCCCAACATTTCGTCTATTTTCTCAATTCTCCTCCCTCTAGAGACAGTGAGGAATTGATCTATCCTGTTTTGTTCACTGTAAACAGCTCTGGTGAATACATCGAATCCGACTCCTATGAGCTCTTCCACCGCTCTGGTAACTTCTCTTGATCTAGGTCCAGCTAGCAACTTCCCGTCTCTGTCTCTGAGCTCTGAATGTGTAGTTCCCCTCCCTAGTTCTATCCTTCTTTTTACTCTGTATTCATTTCCATCTTGTGCTATGAATGAGACCTCAACCTCAGCCCATCTCTCTCTGTTCGGTCTACTTCTTATCAAGTCGTCTATCCTAATCTTCTTCTCTCTGGTGGATGGTGTTTCTGAGAAAAAAGCGAAAGTGATTGCCTCTAATATGGAACTCTTACCTGCGCCCATTATTCCTATTATGCAGTTCGTCCCAGGAGAGAATTCAATTCTAGTGTTGGAATGGGATTTCCAATTTCTCAGTTTAACTTCGGTTATCAAGTAATAACCTCCTTAACCTCTCTAAAACATCTTCATCTGGTAAGTCAGACTCCAAAACTTGAAAAATCTCCCTTGGACTAATCGAATGCATTTCCCCGAACTCCTCCTCTATGATAGAGAGAGCCAACTCCTTTACACTAAGAAATCCTCTTCTAGCCATCCTTATCCTCCCCAATCTCCTCATGAACTTTGATGTGAGTCTATTAGAAAAACTAATTATTCCTTTTCCCTTAAACTCTTCTGATATTGCCTTTAGGTCAAGATCGCTTTTTCTTTCTCCATCTTTCAGCTCTCCAAGAATTCTAATTCTGATTAGGGGTCCTAGCTCATAATTCTCCCAAGGAAACTCATTTAGGAACTCCCTGACCTCTTTTTCGATTTCTCTGACAGTGGCGTCCTTGAAGTGGAAGTCCTTTATAATTAGAGTTCTCTGTCTCCTAAGCTTTACGAAGAAGTCTACCCCCTTTTCAACATCGAATAGGAATATTCCCCTCTCCTTTAAGTCGGATTTGGACAATTGAGTCCTCACAGTGCTACCTGGAATAAGCAGAGGTTTTCCGTGTATTTCTCCCCTGTTAGGCGTATGAATGTGTCCGAAAACATATAGATCAAACCCTTTTGGTATTTCTCCAATTTCTAGAGGTCTCTCGTTTGGATAGACATATCCTAGGACTGATTGATGGAGCATCAGCACGTTAAATCCCTCCTCTGGAGAGGGGGACCAGGAGGAGAGGGCTTTAGCTGCGTACTTATCTGGGACAAATCCCATTCCATGTATCGTTAGTTTCCCATCACTCCCCTCAAGTACTACAGACTCCCCATGGAGGTTTATTAGGAGAGAAGACTTGTGTAAGGCCTCTATTGGATTTATTGGCCTCCTAATCTCATGATTTCCATGTATAGCCACGACTGGGATACCCCTGAGATGATTTGCGCTCAATTCTCTGTCTCTAGAAATGAACTCTCCGTCCCAAGAATCGTCTTTGGAAAACCTCTTTGAGAGTATCCCCATGGCGACGTACCAACTCTTAGGTTTAGGATACCCTGAGTCGAAGAGATCCCCAGCAAACAATATAACGTCTGCTTCACTCATGCCTATGGAGAAAGCCTCCTCTGCTTGGGAGAAACAGTCCATCTCTCTGGGACCTGAGCCGAACCCAAGATGTGTGTCGGATATGATTCCAATCTTCAACCCCAACACCTCGGAGGTGGTAACATAGAGGTAATGGGAGTGGACATATCTAAGGGATCGCCCCAATCTAAGGAGCCGCCTAGGTATTCCGTAGTGGTATTGAACTCAGAAGAGGAGGTGCTATTCAAAGAGGAGTTCCTAAATAAGTACAGGCTTCTCAGACTCATAAGTGAGATAAGGCCCAAGTACCTAGCTGTAGACAACATATATGAACTCTTCGATAGTAAGGGATTAATAAGTTTTTACTCGAGACTTCCTCCCGAGACCTCGCTCGTACAGGTAACAGGTAGGCCTGGAGAGAGTAAGCCTCTACGGGTTTTAGCGGGTGAACATGGAATAGAAGTTGGAAATGGCTCAATGGAAGAAGCAATAGCGTGCGCTAGGCTAGTTCTAAGGGGAGTTGGCTACAAGGTATTGGTTTTTGAAGAGGAAACCAGAGTGGTGGTTAGTAGGGGGAGAAGCCTTGGTAGAGGCGGATTTAGCCAAGACAGATATCGAAGGAGAATACACTCCCTCATAAGGGAGGTATCAAGGCGGATAGAGGATAGATTCAGAGAAAGAGGACTGGAATACGATGTAGTAGCTAAGAGTGCGGATGGAGGATATTCCAGGGTGGAATTCACAGTTTATGCAGGCAGAGAGAAGTTAGAGGGAGTAGTGAGAAGAAGAAAGGGAGACATACAAATCTCGATAATTCCAGTTGAAAGAGAGAAGCTCGATTTCGTTCCACTCTCGGAGGAAAGAACTTCTCCACAGAAGAAGCCAATAATAGTCGGAATAGATCCAGGAACTACTAAGGCTATGGCATTCTTGGATTTGAGAGGGAATCCACTAGGAGTGGAGAGCTCTAAATCTTTCTCTCTCGGAGAGATGATACGAAGAATAGGTGAGGTAGGGACTCCTGTCTTGGTAGCTTGTGATGTACCTAATCCACCCAAATTAGTGGAAAAGATATCTTCTTCGTTTAACTCAGTGTTATTCAGCCCCAGCATACCTCTGAGTGTAGAGGAGAAGAATAGGATTGTTAAAGAAGTTGAAATCGATTTAGACAATGATCACGAAAGAGATGCTCTGGCATCGGCCTTATATGCTCTCAGCAGATATAAAAGTAAGTTAGAGAACATCTATTCAAGGTTAAAAGACTTAGGGATGGAAGAGTTTGAAGAAGAGGTTAAAGCAAGAGTTCTTAAAGGAGAAAAGCTTTCAGACGTAATTTCGTCGATAAGGGAAAGAGAGAAATCCAAACCCAGAGAAGAAAAAATGGAGGAGAGGAGAGAGGAAGTAATAAGTGAAAAAGCATTAAAGTTACTTGAAAGGAAGAACAAGAGGATAAAAGAGCTTGAAGAGACTATTAAGAGATTAAAGAGTGAGAGAGACGAGTACCTCGATGAAGTAATTGAACTGAGAGAGAAAATAAAAAGGTTAGAGAATAAATTACGTGAAATCACTGAAGAGGAATTCAAAGAGCTGAAAAGGGACGAGGCAATATCTCTGAGGAATAGGATAATCTCAAAGCTTAGGGAAGAATTGGAGGAAGAAAGAAGAAGAAACATGGAGCTAATGAAGAAAATAAATGAAATGAGAAGAATGAGACTCTTAGAAGTTAGAGGAGAGGCAATTCCACTGAAAGTACTAGAGAGATTCACTAAAGAATGTATAGCGGAGGTAGATTCTCTATATGGAATAAAGAGAGGAGACGTAGTTCTCATCTTGGATCCAAGTGGAGGAGGATCCCAAACTGCACTTGAACTCCTAAATAGGAAGATTAGGGCAGTGATATGCCATGGAAACATGTCTCATCAAGCTAAAGAGGTCTTTGAGGGTGGAGGACTGCCTGTTATAGAGAAAGACGAAGTAAGTGTCAAGAGGATAGGAGATTTCGCCATAGCTAACAAAACAGAATTAGAGGAAAAAATTAGGGAGAAACTGTCTGATTTGTCGTTGAGAAGAGCTAGAGAGAAGATGGAGTGGCTTGAGAGAGAATTATCCGAGTATAGAAAAGAGAGGAAGATGGAAATTAAGAAGTAACTGGAATTTTTGACCAAAGAAAAGAATGTTAATCTTCCTCCAATTGAAGATCTGCTAATCCAGCAGGGAATATCCAGATTCAAATGCTCTTTTATTCAGTTCCATTTCGTCCAAGATCTTCAAGGAAACTCCCTTATCCAATCCAAGCTTTTTAACTAGGAAGCCTAATATGACTAAATTCACATCTCTGGGACTACCTATTTCCTTGGAGATCTTTAAAGCTGGAATTTCTATGGTATTCCCAATCGGAGGGGAGCGCACCCCCTCTGTTTTTATTATTAGGCAATCTCTCTTACACTTGTTTAGTAGACTCTCGAATCCTTCAGAGAGCAGGACAAGCACATCTGCCTCGAGAACTCCGGGGAACTCTATTTCACTCTTAGATATAACCACCTCCGAGGACGAGTTCCCAGCTCTCGCCTCTGCACCGTAGCTACTCGTCTGAAGACAGTTAAATCCACATTCCGAGGCTATCTTCCCTAAGAGATATCCCAAGAGCACGACTCCCTGCCCAGCTCTCCCGTGGATTAGTATTTGCACTTCATCGTACTCTGAAGTAAACAACCGGACCCCACCTCCTGGAGATTTCCTCAACCACTTTATATAGCTCTCCCTCCGTTATTGATGATCCAGACGCATGCACGTGTCCCCCTCCGCCCAATTTCTTCGCAATTTCCTCCACATTCTCGTTTTTGCTCCTAAAAGAAATTCTTAGACCGTCTTTTACTTCATATACTAGAGCTACTACCTCGAACTTATCTAAAAGCCTCACGCCCAAATCTTTGCTCACTATGTATGGTAAGGAACCTCTCTCGTCTATTAGAGCCACTCTCGCCCCTTCCGTAACCCTTGAAATTATTTCCTCTATTTTCTTGTTGAATCTCTCGATCTCAGGTTTAATCTTCCTCCACTCTGAGGATATTAGCTCTTCCCTCATGAAATCTCTGCCAGACTTGGAAACAGCCCTTGCTATAGCTAGGAGCTTCTCTTTGTTTCCTTGGTTCCACTTTATCACTCTGTCTAGTATCAGGAGATCATCCGTGTGTCTTCCGGTATCAGCTAGGTTAGCCATCTCGACTATTTCCCTAGCTATTTTCGATCTCTCTAGATCCAATGCCTTGACCAAGAGAGAAGCTGCAGAATTAGCGTTAGGATCAAAGTAATCTCCATTTCTTTTGAGATCAGAGTTGCTCTCGTGATGATCTATCCAAAGCCTACATTTCCTAGGCCTAGGGAGATCTACAGCTATGTCATATTCTTTATTGGTCTCTTTAGCTTCTTCTACTGTTAGGAAATCTATTTCTGCCTCTGGGTATTTCAACAGTATTAGAGAGGCGGAGAGTATTCCGTCGCAATCCGAGGAGTGTACTGCAACCTTCACCATGTAATCTACCACCTCAGTATCCCTTCCTCAAGTAAAGCCCTCGGTCTAGTAGATTCACTATTATCCTTTCTCCTCTTTTGTACCTTCCTATTCCGAAGTCTCTGCCATAAGCGTCACAGATTAAAAGACACTCTTCATCTCTCGGCATCTCTGAATATCCTAAGACAGATTCTATGAACAGATCTCTCCCATATGTAAAGAGCACTGCTCCTTTCTCAGAGGAATATGCTTTCTTCAGGAATGGGCCTATTACCGAAGAGATTTCTGGATGAGGGATGAATCTCTCCCTTGAACCTATTTCTCCCAGAGGGATCCCAGAGAATACACTTCTATTTAGGAAGGAGCTCCTTGAAGTTAATAGAAGAATTAAATTCTCTTTCTTAATCAGAATCTCACTGTCTAGGCACCATTTCATGAATTTCATTATCTCATCCTCATACTCAGAATTCAAATTTTCGACCCATCTTTTTAGTGATTTGAACCAACTGGGAGTCAAGTTTTCACCTCCTTCACCAACCTCAATTTAGCCAAGAAGAATCCATAGGTATCGTGAACGTGTGGATAAAACCTACGGCATTTAGTCACCTCTCTCGGATATTTTCTACCCATAAAGCTTTTCAGTCCTCTCTCACCGAATTCCAGTGGAATAATCTCTACTTGGAACTTTTCTAAAGCATATGATATGACTTCTTCATTCTCCTCCGGCGATATTGAACAGGTGGAGTACACGAGTATTCCTCCCTCTTTTAGAAGAGAAAGTCCGGATGATATCAATTCCTTCTGAATGGAACTCATTATTGAGTAGTCTTTTTCGACTCTGGATAATTTTCTAGATCTATCTTTCGAAATCACTCCTTCTCCAGTACAAGGAGCATCTAATAACACCCTATCGAACTTGCTCTTTATCATCGATGGAAGTTTCCTTGAATCCTCTATCCATACGTAGCAATTTCTCACACCACATCTAGCTAGGTTGTAAATCAACGATAAAACCCTAGTCTTGGAAGAATCTACTGCTAGGATCTCACCTTTGTTACGCATTAATTGAGCTATGTGCGTAGTCTTAGCCCCTGGAGCTGAGCACATGTCAAGCACCCTCTCCCCCTCTTTAACCCCCAATGAAAAAGAAGCATATGCTGAACTCAAGTCTTGAAGAAAAATCTCTCCTCTTAGATACTCCAGGCTACTGGATGGAGAAAAATCTCCTTTTATGGAGTAAACGTGTGGGACGAAAGTGTCTTTGAGATCGAATCCCTTTTCCATCAGCCGATATGTTATCTCCTCCTCTCTTCCTCTTATGGTGTTCACACGTACGTAGCTGCTAATACCCTTCTCAACTTTATCTAGAAATTCTTTCGTCCCTTTAACTCCAAATATTTCAATATATCTCTTTACCATGAATTCCCGTAGTCCGTATTTCCTAGCTAGAGTCTTGGGCAACATTTTTAAACTCTCCTACCCTAGGGAGGAACATGCAGAGGGAACTACTCCTTAGGCAGGGATATAAACTGGTCGGAAAAGCAGGGGGAGTTAAGCTTTGCCACTGGACAAAGGAGTCTCTCAGAGGTGACAGATACTGCTACAAGCAGAAGTTTTACGGGATAGAAAGTCATAGATGTATTCAAATGACCCCCTCTGTCTTTCACTGTAATTTGAACTGCCTCTTTTGCTGGAGGTATAACAACTACCCATACGTTGAGATGAAAGAGTGGGACGATCCATCCTATTTACTGGAGAAATCCATAGAGGCACAAAGAGCACTGATAAGTGGTTTTGGTGGAAATCCAAAGGTAAATAAGGAGAAATTCGAAGAGGCAATGGAACCAAAACACATAGCTATTTCCCTGGCTGGAGAACCAACTCTCTATCCAGAACTAGGAGAGTTCATAGAGGAAGCTCACAGGAAAGGCTTCACTACCTTCCTAGTGACCAACGGCACGAATCCCAAGGCTTTGGAAGAACTCGATCCTCTCCCAACTCAACTGTACGTCAGTGTCACAGCACCTAACGAAAGAGTCTTCGAAGCCCTAAACCTTCCGAGAGTTCCAAGAGCTTGGGAATCTCTAATAGAGACCTTGAGACTATTACCTTCTCTAGGGACTAGGAGAGTGATAAGACACACTCTGGTGAAGGGATGGAACATGCCATTCGTTGAGGATTACGTCAAATTGGACTCAATTGCCGAGCCGGATTTCATAGAGCCAAAGGCCTACATGAATCTGGGTTATTCCAGATACAGATTGAATCCGGGGAACATGCCCAAACATTGGGAAATACTGAAGTTCTCAGAGGAGCTCTCAAAAGAACTAGGGTATCACATAGTTTCGGAATCAAAAGAAAGCAGAGTGGTGCTAATCTCAAAAAGAAAGAGTGGGATAAAGATAGCACAATAAAAAAGATCATGGGATTAGGAGTGAACAACTAACTACTTCCCAACGTTTCTTTCAATTTTTCTATTTCTTCAATGAAACCTATGTACCCTTCGTTTGAATCTATTCCGATCCCCCTCCTAATCATCTTTCCCCATTCTTTCCTAGGGGGACTGAACCACTTAGAGTCATTCTCCGCAATCCCTTCTTCCCAATCGTAGATGTCTTCACCGTGGACGTCAACGAATATTCCAATCGATGGTACCTCGTACCTCATCATACCTATCTCCGGATGATATCTCCCTCTTTTGTCAGAAGCTCCAAATCCCAATTTCCCATTAAAGTGATATGAGTCATTCCCTCCCAGCTCTAAGAAAATAGCTATTGAATTTACCTCGGCACATCCGAAACTTATCCTCTTTGCACTATAAGAGTCGTCCCCTCCTTTATCTAGGAAGAAACCGATCCCAAAGTCCCATCCGAAACCGTACGCTGCTCCTGCAGTAGAGAATAGCTCATGTGAATCGTTTCCTCCAAGATCAAGGAGAGCTCCTATGCAGTAATGAGCGCAAGAGCCTTGGGTAAAGTAAGCACTCTTATAATGATCGTTTCCAGCTTTATCGTAAAGTATTCCAACACCAAACCAGTATCCTATCCCCTGAGAGAAAGTACCGGCTTCATATTCATCATTTCCTTTAAGGTCCAATAAAACACCTAGACCTCCTGACCAAATGTGTCCATCTGAGCCATCTCCCCTTCTGCCGAATCCAGCTCCTTGAGCATTGCTGTAGTTACACTCTCCATTCGTGTGGTAATCACTCCTGTCTATGACCCTAGGATCCCATTCAGCTTTATAGGAGTCATCTCCATCGAGATCAACCAGAGAACCGAAACCTCCGACTCCACCATATCCTTGGCAATCTCCCATGCAGTAATAGAAGTCGTTCCCTTTGGAGTCCATTAATACTCCCAGACCGAATATGCCAGCCCCTTGCCCAGCTTCTCCCATTAGGAAGTACTTGTCATCTCCATTCTCATCTATTTGAAAGGAGAATCCGAAGAAAGCTAGCCCTTGAGAGTATCCACTCGAGGAGTATTTGTCGTTGCCTTCAACGTCTAGTAGCAGAGAGGATCCCATTGTCCCAGAGGAGATCTTTCCCTCATATTCATCATTTCCTCCCAAGTCTATCAGGAGAGAGACCCCAACCTTCTCTGAGGTAGAGGCTATTTCTCCGGAGTAGTAGTCATCTCCTCCCAAGTCGAGTAATAGGAACACGTCTTCCAATTCGTGAACGTCTTTCTCGGAACTACCTACTATCACTTTCCCCAGAGGAGTTTCTAGTTCTACTTTCTCCTTTAATTTCAAGTCACTAATGGAGGACAAATCGTCTCTTAATTCTTCAATTGTATAGAGGAGAATCATCCCTGAGTAATACAGGGATGGGAAGTCCAAACAACTCTCTAGGTCTTGTACTTCCGGATAGAACTTAGTTCCATCCGGCTGGGTAGAGGTGAAGTCTCTTATTCCGAAAACAGAACTCTTACAATTTCTGAATGCTATTTCACGCCACTTCCAAGACTCGATTAATCCTTGGAGAAGTCTAGCGAGGGTTGAATCCACTTCGTCTGGGAGAGCATTTAACTTCTCGGAGTATTCCTTCTCTAAGTCGAATGAAACCTGGGAAAAGCTTTTTCCTCTTATTGGCTCCATTTTCAGGAGATACATTTCCCTTATTTGATCAATAGTCCTGTTTTCGTCTAGGAATAAGTTAGGTCCGTAGAGGGAGACCTTGTATCCCATTCTCAATAGACAATTCCAGGCGAATCTAGAGTACTCGCCACTTCTAGTTCTATTAGCTGAATTCGCTAAAGTGTCTGAGAATTCATAGATTCTGAGCGGCTCTTGGAATATCCCCCAGAAGAAAGGCAGGGTGTATTCGCTTCTCGGGAAGTATATCCAACTATCCTTTATTTGGAATCCTAGCTTTTCCACGTCAATTTCATCTAGAGCTTCATCTAAAACATCTCTTTCTTCTTTAACTCCTGGCTGAACCATCGAAACCAAAACTAACATGGATACGATTAGGTACCTCAAATTACCCCCCCGAGTATGAAATGCGTGAATTTACTTTTTTCTTCTTCTCAGGACTACTTCTTCACCAGGGACAAGACCTGTAATCTCTCTGGCATTTCCTTCCTTTATAGAAATCTCCAGAAATCCAGAACTGCCTCTCAGGATAATGATTTCCCTGTCTCTAGCTTCCCCATATGTTTCGAGAAATCTCACAACTAGCTTTTCACCCTTACTGGTTAAGAGTTCTACTTCCTCCTCGGTTTCTAGGGACCAATCTCTCACGTTAGTTATTAGATTTCCGAATCTATCTGAATGTAGTATTTTGGCCACGCAGGTTTTCTCAGATATCACAGCATCTGGGATTTCCAGTTTTTTCAATTCTTCAGGAGAAATTTCTCTTAAATTCGCTGGGATTTCCCCGTAGGAAAGAAGAGCAGAAACGGGTGCAAACAAATCTCTGGCGTGAAAAGTTTTGGACTCATCTCCACTTTCCAGTATGTGAAAGGCCCTCGATATCCCTTCTGAGGACGATGCTGGATATAACAATCCGTTATCGGGCCCCACGTAGTAATTTCCCTTGGAGGTCTCTATCACTATCCCTCTCCTAGAGGTACCCACCCCTGGATCCACTACCCCAAGTATAACGCTTTCTGACGACAAATCCTTAGACAAGTTATAAAGAACGAAAGCTCCCTGAAGAATATTAAACGGCTCTATTTCGTGAGTAACATCTACTATATAAGAATTAGGACTTATACTAATTATTTTTGACTTGACACTCGCTACGTACCAATCTTTGGTGCCGAAATCACTCAGGAAGAAGATGGGTCTGGGCAAGCTTCCCACCCAGCGAGTAGGTGTGTGATCACTAGAATTGGGGAAAGGTTAAAAGACTGACTACCTTCCCCCCAGGGGGATGGAGTTGTGGGACGAGAGAGATCTCCTAATGATTCCAGGCCCGACACCGGTTTCGAGTAAGGTTCTAAGAGAAATGTCTAAGCCGATAATGTCACATAGAAGCAAAGACTTCTCTGAAATCCTAAAGGAATGTGTAGAAATGATGAAAGAGATTTTCAGAACTAAAGGGGACGTGTTCATAGTGACTGGTTCAGGAACTGCTTGCATGGACGCAGCTATTTCCAACACGGTATCAGAGGGTGATAAGGTTTTAGTACCAGTTTATGGAAAATTCAGCCAGAGATTCGTGGATATAGCGAAATCTTATGGTGCAGATGTAATAGAAGTGAAACTAGAGTGGGGAAAAGCCCTGAGACCGGATTTAGTAAGGGACATGCTGAGAGAGAATCCAGATGTGGAAGTAGTAGCTGTAGTACATAATGAAACCTCCACAGGCATAAGAAATCCAATAAGGGAGATAGGAAAGGTAATAAGGGAGGAAAGCGAGGCCTTATACGTACTAGACGTTATCTCGTCCCTGGGAGGAGACGACATAAGGGTAGACGATTTCGGGATAGATCTAGCGATTGCTGGGTCTCAAAAGTGTTTAGCAACTCCTCCAGGTTTGGCAATGATATCAGTAAGTGAGAGGGCTTGGGAGAGGATAGAAGAGAAAGGAAATAGGAGGAGGACGTATTACCTAGATCTAAAGAGGTACAAGAGGAGTTTGGAGAAGGAAGTTCCAGAGACACCATATACACCATCCGTGCCACTCTTCTATGCTCTCAGAGAGGCTTTGGACTACATAGTAAACGTTGAAGGTCTCGAGAACAGCATAAAGAGACATGAGATATTTTCTGATGCTGTGAGGAGTGCAGTAAGGGAAATGGGACTGGAACTATTCCCAGAAAGAGGATATGAATCTAGGACAGTCACTGCTGTGAAGATTCCTGAAGGAATAGAGGACAAGGAACTCAGAGGGAGGATGAGAAGCAAATACAGAGTGATAATAGCCGGAGGCCAAGACCATCTCTCAGGGAAAATATTCAGGATAGGTCACATGGGGAGCATAACAGAGAGAGAAGTATTAATCACGATTTCAGCACTGGAAATGACATTAAAGGACTTAGGATTCGATATAGAGCTAGGAAAGGGGATAGGAAAAGCAGAGGAGATAATAAGCGCAGGAATGGATCAGATAGCAAAGTAATATAATGTCGACACCTTACTGCTTGATATTAAAGCCATGATCTCAGTGAAATTTCGTCACTTGAGGTTTCAGGGAGAATCC
The DNA here is from genome assembly GCA_003660555.1 of Thermococci archaeon. Lineage (GTDB taxonomy): Archaea > Hadarchaeota > B88-G9 > B88-G9 > B88-G9 > B88-G9. Next base: position 2,871 of record QMUK01000020.1, on the reverse strand, counting down.
ATCCTCTTGTACTCTTTTTCCATTTCCACGTCGAAATTTCCATCTAAGTATCTGATTACCTTTACTCTAATTCTCTTCTCTGTAATCTCTAGCAGATTGTATGAATTCCCATGATATCCCCTTGTTTTGACAGAAGAAAGAGTTCCAGCGTTTACTATCACAGTATTCTCGACTTTAATAGCATTTGGGACGTGTCTATGGCCACAGAGAACTAGGTCTGCTCCATTCTCACATATTATTTTGAGGACGTCCCCGGCATCGTCTATCAGGTTTCTCTCTCTTCCCGCCTCCGGAACTGGGACCAAGTGATGATGGAGAACCACGACTTTAATGAGCTCTTGAAACTCTCTTAGACCACTCATCAGGTGAGTCTGACCAGTTCTCCCGAGTCTCCCTTCGTTTAAATCAGGGACACTGGTGTCTATAGCTATTATGCCTAAGTCTTCAACCTCCATGACTGTGTGTGTCTCCCCTATGAACTCTGGGTAGAGAGTATGACCTAAGTTCCTGTAATCGTGATTCCCTGGAATTACCAAAGGTTCCAGTTCGAACTCTGCCAATCTATCTCTGGCTAATTTATATTCCTGTAGAAACCCGTAGTCTGTCACGTCTCCAGAATGTATTATTAGATCAGCTCTTTCTTCGTTTATTTTCTCTACCATTGCATCGTATACGTCCGAGAGAAACCTTCCCAAGGGAGTTATGTGCGTATCGGATATATGCACTATCCTCCTCCTCATTTCGATCACTTCAAATAAAAGAAGAAATGACGTCCTTCTCGGTCACAATTCCAACCAATTCTCCATTTGACAAAACTGGCAGACCGCCTATTTCCCTATCCAGCATTATTTTCGAAGCATATCCGACGTCTTTATCTGGGGATACTGTTATTACCTCCTTGGTCATCAGTCTGGATACCTCCTCATTTAGAACAATCTCCAATCCAGAGGATCTTATCTTGGAAAACGTCTCCTTCTCTATGAAGTGACTCAGTATGTCAATCGTGGTGATTATTCCTAAAAGGGATCCTTCGCTTGTGATTGGTATTCTCCTGAAGACGTTCCTTACCATAGCCCTCATTGCATCTATTAGGGGAGCACCTGGAGGTAGAGTTAAAACTTCCTCAGTCATTACGTCTCTAACACTTATTCCAGTCTCTAAACCGGCTATTGGTTTGATGAAATCTCTCTCCGTTATTATTCCAACTACCCTATCGTTTTCGTCTAATACAGGCATACCAGTGTACTTACTCTTTACTAATCTCTCCATGGCTTCTTCTAAGCTCTCCTCTACATAGGCTCTTGGTATATCACTCGCCATTATTTCTCTAACAGGCTCGTTTATGGCCGAGAGGTAGTTTCCATTATGTCTCTTAGTTATTATGTTGTGCTTCTCGCCGCCTCCGAGGAAATCCGCTATGTCGTAACTAGTAACCATTCCTAGCAGTCTCTTAGTTCCAGCGTCTATTACTGGAAGTTTCTTTATCTTAGCCCTAACCATTTCCTCTATAGCTTCCTCTATTCTGGTGGAAGAGTAGACTGTGATCACGTCCTTCCTACATAATAGTCCCAGGTCTCCTTCTCTTTCAACTAAATGGGACTTGAACTCCAGCGGACCTCTCTCCCTACTCTTACCCCTGTCAGAAGCAAATATTTCGGCACCCCTTTTCAAACACACACCTCCCTATTATTCAGACACCTCCGTGCTCATCATTGCTCAGGCGAGACGACATTCATCATCTGCACTGATTCTCTCCCAATCGTTTAAAAGATTGATGCTCTGAGAATTCAATCCCAGTGCATTAGTGCCAATCCTAGAGGTCACGTTAAACTCATTGTTTGTGAAACGCTCTATGATTTATCGCCTAGATGCGGAAGCACGAATCGGAGACGCAAGCCTGCTGATTTTACGTTTAATATTTCTGGTAGTGGTATTTCAAACTCTTCAGTTTTTAAACAACAGATTCTCCACTCATTCTTCACATCATTATTGTATTCTATCTTGGACACTCCTGTGGTGTTAACGAAGCAGACATCACTTGAACCCTTTAGTCAAAAGAGCGATCACATCCCTTCTCTATCTCAACTGAGATTTTGGTCAAATGGTCTACTACTACTCTACTCTATGTGACTTTCCCATCTCCTAGCATCTAGCCAAAATGGTACATGCTAAGCTTCCATGTTTTTCCGTTTGAATTGGCACAATGCAAGGTATTCCTGCAAGAGCTATTGCTGAAATTCCCAACAATGATATTTCGATCCTCGGCAATCTGTTTTCAGTGTTTTTCATTTTTCGTCTTTCATATGGATTCATCTTAAAAATCTCTTTTCTCGGACAGCTCGAATGAATTTCGGACATCGAGTATTAGACGAAGTTGCCGTTAAATCTTCACTATTGGCTTCTCTAGTGATCTAGGATTTGGAATGACCTTCCTCGTGCTCGGATCAACTATGAGCTCTGCTCAAATACTGTCTGACCAACGAGAGGTTGGAACCTTCTGGTTCTGCCAAGACGTTGAATTCACATGCTCTACCACGAACTTCTGGAGTTACAACGTCATGTATTGTTCCGTTTTGTTATTCGCACACCTCACTTTCACTTCCCTCGCCTTTCTTAAACTAAGCTTATTGATGACATTTTGGGGTAAAACAAGCACAGTTGCTCATGTATCAACAATAGCCTCGATTTTGAACCAGCTTATGACTAAATCAATCTTGCTTTTCATAAATTACCTTCCCCTTCCTATAGTTGTTATGAATGCTAAAGGCACATTGCTCCATTCTTCGATCTCCTTTTCTGTATATACGACAATGTCTTTTGGCACAAGTATGCCGGCTAAAGCTTTGTAGATAGGTACAGAGCGTTTGTATC
>QMUK01000019.1 GCA_003660555.1 Thermococci archaeon | reverse complement strand
TCTCTTAAGTAAAGAGGACTTCCCCAGAAGTTCAAGTATCCAGGTCCTGCAACCTCCACTCTCTCTATTAAATCGTCTCCTTTAAAAGAAGAGGCGAACTCCAATGCTATTTCTCTAGGACTCCTCCTAAGATTCTTAGCCAATTCGAAACACTTGGTAATGGTCAGGTCTCCGAATTCCCTCTCAGTTTCCTTTACTTCTATGTCTTCTATTTCTATTCCAATTTCCGAAAAAGTCTCTATGGCTCTTTCTCGAACCCTCTTTTTAAGCTCTCCAAATGGGTTCTCTAGCAAGGAATCACCCTGCAAACCTGAGTATGGCAGCCACTCCACCGAAGTTCTTCAATTGGGCCCCCTCCTCTGTGTCCTCTGGGAGTACCTCTATTTCAGCTCCAGTGGCCTCTGCCTTCTCTATCATTTCCTCTACTAGATCTCTCTCTTCCTCTATGTTTAAGTTACCACCACACTTGCACTTTGGACTCTCCATGAAAATCCCCTCTATTTTCTCGTTGCAAGAGTCACACTTCCCTCTAATGAACTTGATCTCTAATCCCTCAGATATTAGCAGAGTGTCTACCAAACCCTTCTCGAGTGCATCCATTACCTCCCTCACACCATATGTGGCCAATCCAGTTCCCTTGACAACTTCTTTCAGGAACCTCTGAAACAGCTTCCTTTGCTTTACTATTGAGAGTTCTTGTAATTTCCCAGTTGCTCTGTCTATTAGTTCTCTTATCCCATCCTCCCCAGTGTATCCTGTGTCTACCACGGCTACTACTTTCTTCTTTAGCTCGTGATGTAGAAAATCTCCTTCGAAGAACTTCTCCTTAGTTGGACCTGGACCACCTATTATTATTCCCTTTATTTCTGGAATCTCCATGAATATTCTAGAGGAGTGTTCCCCTATTCTTACCAGGAATTCATATGCAGCTTGTTCTATCAATCGTTGAAATCTCCTAGAGCTCTGTCCTCCGGCCTTTATCTTTCCCGGCACTCCAGAGGTCAATCTCTTGAGAACCTCGAACCTCTTCCCCTTCAATAAGGCTATAGTGGCCTCTCTCCTGTCGAGGAGAATTATCCCATATACCTCCTTTTCTTTGAGCATCTCTTTTAGCGGCTCTAAGTAGAATTTGGAGTCACAGTGATACAAGTAGAGGTTGATTGGTTCCGGAGGAACTATTAAGTGAGTCTCCATCTTTTCCCCTCCACCGTTCTTCGGTACTACTCCGGCGAATATTACCAATCCATTCTCTGGAACCTTCCTGATTAATTTCAGCCTCTGCATTATTACTTCTAAAGCAGATATGACGTTCTTTCTAGTGGACTTCGACTTTATGTTAGAGGCACTACTCTGTTCCTGTCTCATGTGGCTCATGACTTCACTTATCGGTCTCCCAGGGGGTATGTATACAGAAATGAGCTCAGTTCCTCTGCCTCTCTTCTTCTCTAAGTCCTCTAGTTCCCTCTTGAATCTATACAAGTCTATCATTTCTCAAACACCTGGTCAGTTCGCCCATCACTCCTCATTCATCAGAAAAAGCTCTCTTTCATCATCCCTAGAAGTACATCCCCTCTTGGGTTTTAGCACCCAATTCCTTCTTTAACACTTTCTCTATTCCAAGGAGGAAATCCCGATTTGATACGTAATCCCTACCTTCTTTTATGGCAAACATACCAGCTTCTATGCAGATTTGTCTTATGTCAGCCCCAGTTGCCCCTTCGGTCAGCTTAGCTAGTTCTCTTAGACTCACGTCGTCAGAGAGATTCATTCTTCTGGTGTGTATCTTGAATATTTCGTATCTCCCTTCTTCGCTGGGCAAAGGAATTTCTATTAATCTGTCGAACCTTCCAGGCCTCAGTATTGCTGGGTCTAGTATGTCTGGTCTATTAGTTGCTCCTATTATCCTGACGTCTCCCCTTGGATCGAACCCATCCATTTCAGATAGGAGCTGCATCAGGGTCCTGTGTACTTCCCTGTCTCCACTGGTGGAATCGTCCAATCTCTTAGCGGCAATGGCATCGATTTCATCTATGAATATTATTGATGGAGACTTTTCTCTGGCGAGTTGGAAAACTTCTCTCACTAATCTGGCCCCTTCTCCTATGTACTTCCTGACGAATTCTGAGGCTATTACCCTTATGAAAGTAGCTTTCGTTTGAGAGGCAACAGCTTTAGCTAAGAGCGTCTTTCCGCAGCCAGGAGGACCATAAAGTAGAACTCCCTTAGGAGGTTCTATCCCGACTTTCTCAAATAGATCGGGTCTCAACAATGGCAATTCTACAGTCTCTCTTATCTCCTCTATTTGCTCCTTTAAACCGCCTATGTCATTGTAGGTGACTCCAGGTCTCTCTTCGATTTCCATATTCATCACTACCGGATCCTTACTCGAAGGAAGAACTTCGACTATGGCATAGGATCTCTGGTTCATTGCTACCATGCAACCAGGAGAAAGGGACTCTCTCTTTACCTTGGAGGAGATCCTAACCACGAAGTTTGGACCGGTGGTACTCTTCACCACAGCTCTTCCATCTGGGAGGAGTTCAATTAATGTCCCGGTTATAAGAGGAGGAGCATTCATTTTCTCTATCTCTTTCCTCAAACTCCTAACTTCTCTCTCAAGTTTGAGTCTCTGTCTCTCCATAAGCTTTTTCTCCATTTCGAGACTCCTATTAACTTCCTCTAGTTTCTTGACCCTCTGTTCCAATTCCTTGATCTTCCTTATCTTCTCTCTTAAGGCTTTGAGATAAAGGTCTTCCAATCTTTCAGTGTGAGGTAGACCACTGCTCTCGCTTTCGACCAATCCCTGACCCCCTTCCCCATTCAGTCATTAGTTATATAAACCCTAGCACCCCAAGAGTCGCAGCAATGTTCGTAAATCCCTTAATAGAAGGGATGGGCCTTGCAGTGTGAAGTCTGCGGTAGAGAGGTTAGGGAACTCAAGAAGGTAATGCTCGACGGAACTCCTCTCATGGTCTGTAGCGATTGCGCGAAATACGGTAAGGAAATTTACGAAGTGGTCCAAGAACCCAAGAGAATAATAACACCTCCCAGAGTAAGAAGAGAGGAAATAAAAAGAAGAAGACCGAGGAGAGAAAGACTAGAAGACTACGAGATTGTAGAAGACTACCATATGAGGATAAGAAGAGGGAGGGAAAGACTCGGGATTACCCAAGAGGAACTAGCCAAAAAGGTAATGGAGAAGGAGTCTGTAATACACAGAATAGAGGCTGGCAGGCTTACTCCCAGTATAAAGCTAGCTAAGAAATTAGAAAGGGAACTAGGAATAAGATTAATAGAGAGGATTGGCGAGGAGGAGTTCGAGCTAGAGGAAGAAGAGTTAGAACTAACCTTGGGAGACGTTGCCGAGGTGAAGAAGAGGGAGTGAGCCCTTGGCTAGGGTAGTGGGCTTTGATATCTCAGGAAAACATTCAGTGAACGGTAAGTATTACCTAGTCTTCGCTTTTGTGGAGGCGGAAATATCTCCTACGAGGGTAGAGAGAGTGCTGGATGTGAAATTGGACCTAGAAATCACTGAAACACCATTGACACATTCCGATCTGGCAAGGGTAATACTCAGAAACTTACCAATTGAGTTCGACTACATAACATCCGAGAGGGGAGAATTCAAGGGAAAAGAGGAGTGGATAGTGAAGGGAATACTGGGAGGAAGAGAATTCAAGTTCTGTGAGACATTGGGAGAGATAGAGTTAGTAAGGATTGCCCACCACGTCTCCAAGGCAAGTAGAGATCTGTTAATGAGGGTATTCCATGAGGGCTCTGGTAGTTTGCAGAGGAAAGTATAGTGAGCTCTCAGAACTCGAAGAACTAGCTAGAAGTGCTGGAATGGATGTAGTCGGGAGACTACTACAGAGGAAAGAGGGGGAAGATCCTAAATACAAAATAGGTGTTGGAAAAGTAAAAGAATTATCCAGATTAGTCAAAGAAACTAAGGCAGAGGTAGTAATCTTCTCTGGGGAGCTCTCCCCATCTCAAGCTTACAATTTGGCAGGAGAGATCGGCACAGAGGTAATGGATAGAACCCAACTTATATTGGAAGTTTTCTCCAAGAGATCTGGGACTAAAGAGAGTAAACTACAAGTAGAGCTAGCTAAATTAAGATATGAACTCCCGAGAGCTAAAGAGAAAGTAAAATTAGCTAAAATGGAGGAGAGACCAGGATTCAGAGGCTTAGGAAGATATGAGGTGGAGAAGTACTACAGGGAAATAAGGAAAAGAATGATTGAAACACGAAAGAAATTAGATTCGATTAGGAACAAGAGGACCTCAGTTAGAAGGAGGAGAAGAAGATCTGGATTTGATCTCATATCGTTGGCTGGATATACCAATGCTGGAAAGAGCACACTTCTTAATTCCATCGCATCTGAGAGCGTAGAATGCGGCGAAGAGATGTTCACGACCATAAGAACTACCACCAGAAGAGTGGACCTATTCGGTAGAAAAGCCCTACTCACAGACACCGTTGGCTTCATAGAAAACATGCCTAGTTTGGTCCTAGAAGCCTTTTTTTCTACAATAGAAGAAATAACTCTTTCTGACCTAGTGGTGTGGGTAGTAGACTTCTCAGAGCCAGTTAGAGAGATAGAAAGGAAGGCTAAGTCCTGTCACAAAATATTCGAGAGAATAGGACTAAAAACTCCCATAGTTACAGCTTTAAACAAAATAGATCTCCTAGAGGAGGAGGAAATTGAAGAGAAATACGAGAAACTCTCTAGGTATTTTCACAATCCAGTACTAATCTCCGCCAAGACTGGTAGAAACCTCGATGGACTGAAAAGAGCGATGTTTTCATCTTTGCCGAGACTGAAGAGATTCATACTTTCCGTACCAAACGTGCCGAATGGATACAGGTTTATGAACGAATTAGAGAGAAAGTCGAGAGTAATTTACAGACACTATACTCCAGAGGAAGTATTAGTAGACCTAGAATCGGACAGAGATCCAACCAAAGAGGCTCCGGAAGGAACCGGAGTTCTGGGGATGGAAACATGGAGGTAAAGGTGAGTAGGACTCCTAGAAAGAGAAAGAAAGAATATAAATTCACATTTTCTCTTGGAAGCACTCAAGAGGAAGTATTAGTGACGTTCGACTCAAAGGGAGAGAGACCATATCCATCAAAGTGTGTTCTTAGAGACCCTACTGGGAGAGAGAAGCTAGTATCACCAAAGAAGCTCATAAAAGCGTTAAAAGAATCTAAAAAGGTCTTGATATCCTTAGATGAGAGGACCTCTTCAGACGCAGATGAAGTGAAGTCTTTTTTGAGAAATTTCCAAATAAAGTTTGAGGAAGTCACATTCTGTACATCTTGTCTCCAGAAGGGTGAATATAAGACTGAGACAAGCTATTTTTTCGAAGGAAAACCTGTGTGTATGAAATGTGCTATAGAAGAACTTAAGAGACTACTCAAAGAAAGAATCGGAGACTTTCCAGATTTCATTTTAGAGAAAGCGATTAAGAAGAACAAGGAAGTAAGAAAAGCATTTCTAGAACTAGTGGAAATATCAGAACCAAATGAGATAACAGTTTTTAGGACAATTCAAGAGAAGAAGCCAAAAAAATTAGATAGAATAGAAGTATCATCTCTCAAAATCCCAAATAAAATCAAAGAATCTCTAATTAGGTGGGGAATAAACGAGCTCAACGAGATGCAAACTAAAGCACTGAATTCTGGTCTCTTGGAAGGTAGGAACCTCCTGGTAGTGAGTCCCACTGGAAGCGGGAAAACCTTGATAGCCGAAATTCCCGGGGTAACTAGAGCACTGAACGGAGAGAAATTCATTTATCTCACACCCTTGGTAGCTTTAGCAAATCAGAAGTACGAAGAATTCAAGGACAAGTACCCCTTCCTGAAAGTAGGTATAAGGGTGGGAGTAGACAGATTAAAGACAAAGGAGTACGTAGAGATAAGGGACACGTCAATAGATTGCCATGTAATAGTAGGAACTTACGAAGGAATAGACTACCTGTTAAGAAAGGGAAGGGAAATAGGACCAATAGGCGTTGTAGCAATAGACGAGGTTCACAACTTAGGGGACGAGGAGAGAGGTTGGAGAATTAGGGGACTAATAGAGAGACTAAAGAGGAAATACGACCCCCAATTCATATTTCTATCAGCCACTGTTGGAAATCCAGAGGAACTGTCTGAGGAATTGGGAGCTACTTTAGTTCTAGATGAAGAGCGCCCAGTCCCAATAGAGATACATGTTATCCCAGTTTCTGGGAAGAGGAAAATAGGACTGATATCTAAATTGGTGGAAAGAGAGAGCAGAGAGATCTCCACCAAGGGGTACAGAGGAAAAACCATAGTCTTCACGAACTCGAGGAGGAAAGTAGAAGAAATATCCCAGAAGATAATGGCACTCCCATATCATTCAGGAATGCCGTATTCTAAGAGGAGAGCAATGGAACTAGCTTTTAATAGGGGAAAGGCAAAAGCAATAGTCACTACCGCAGCTCTTGGCTCTGGAGTGGATTTCCCAGCATCTCAGGTAATATTCGAGAGTTTAACAATGGGAAACAAGTGGTTGACTAAGGCAGAGTTCTATCAGATGCTTGGAAGAGCAGGAAGGCCTAGTTATCACGACAGAGGAAGAGTAGTAATCCTATTGGATCCAAAGGGATCCTTCATGGGATCTTCTGAGAAAGAAGTACTAGAAGAGTTGCTATCCCCAGGAGTAGACAGAATAGAGCCGAACCCAATTATTTCAGTCGATTTTAAGAAAGAATCAGAAGAAATACTTGCATTTCTCTCTAGTGGGATAACGAAGAGTTATGAAGACTTAATCGAGATACATAGAGAGCTAGAGTTCCCCTCCACTTTAGGGAAAATTCTCTCCTTTTTGTTAGAGGACGATCTTGTGAGATATTCCAATGGGGAAATTAAAGTTACCAGATATGGAAAAGCAGTTTCAGAGAGCTTCATAGATCCAGTTACCTCTAGAGAAATCAAAAGGAGAATCCTATCTAGCAGAAGGGGGAGATGCGATAAGTGTGACCCATTAGAGATGGCCATTGAACTGAAACCCTTTACTAATGCATACCTCGGAGAAGACATATATTCCGAGATAAAGGACAAAGTCTCAGTGAGGCTCTTTTCTGGCACAACCTTGGAGTTCTTGTCTAGACCAAGAGGTGTGAACAAGGGAACTCTAAGGAAGATATCTAGGTTAGTTCAAAAGTATCTCTCGTGTAATTGCAAGGACTCTCCATTTTGTGGATGTGGCGAGCTCAAACTATCTATGGAAATAGTTAGGAAGAGGATAGATGACAAACTAGATCCAAGCCAAATATCTAAGGAATTCGAGGAAGATGGACTTCTTCTGTACTCAGGAGATGTTTTTAATTGGTTAGAGGAGATACTCCACTTACTTCACGGGATAGAGAGAATATCGGAAGCCCTAGGAGAAATTAAGTACTCAAAAATAACTAGGGAGATCAGAAAAAGAATAGAGGATCCATGGGGATAATTAGCTACGGAATCACCTCTCAGTTGGAGTAGCATTTTCTGCCTCCGGAGGAAGTTGTATTCTCACAGGGACTCCGTAGTCGTAGAAATAGTATGTGCCTTTTACCTCGATTGGAATTTTGATCCCTCCCTTTTTGAGGTAAAGCCTAGAGGTACTTTCAGCTTTGACGATCAGCATGGATTCTTTTGAAATCCAATATTTACCCTCCAATTCTGCCTTGTCTAAGTCTACGTCCATTTTCATTCCCATAAGGTTGCTATACATCTTATACATCTTATCTATACTCTCTGGACTGAATTTCACTCTTAACACAAAGCAATCCTCACCTTTAACTACTTCGTCCTTCAGTCTGAATACTTCCGCATCTTCTAGCATTTCTAAAAAGAGTTCTCCCTGATTCATTGACCAAGCATCTCCAATACTTGGAAATTCCATCTTGTACCACTCCCCTTCTTTCCCATTGAAATTGATCTTCATGTAAAGGGTGTCTCCAATTAGATATTCTTCCCCATCCATAGAGACCTCCTTGTCCATTATTTTCATCTCTCCTTTCATTTCGATTAGTATCCTTTTATCTACACAGTCTACTGTGCCCTTTTGTTCCATTCTAGCTGACATCACCCCCGATTCAATGGTCAAGACCCCGTTGAATTTATAGTAATCTTGTTTTTCACTGGCTATTAAGGCTAGTTCTCTTATTTTATCTGCACTGACCTCCTCCTCTCCAAGATACAAATAGAATGTTGTTATTAAAGCTAGGATCACTATTCCCAACAACACCAATCTCTGGAACTTCATCCGAATCCCTCAGTTGGAGTGGAACTTCTGACATAAAAATTTATCGATTGAGCTGACTGTAAGGATAATTATGAGCTTATGTGGGAATTTATTGTGACCTCCTCTAGGCTAGAGACACATTTAGGGGATTGAAAACACAACAAATTAATTTAATCTAGCAGGGCTGAAGATAGAAGTAAAAACTTTTCAAGTCTCTGAGAAATCTAAGAAAGGTGCAAGACATGCCCAGATGCATAGAGTGCCTACACTCAGCACCCCATTGGATCTATGAATATTTTGTCCTCTGCACAAAGAAAGGAAAGTTAATAATTCTAGCTGCCGACGATGAAGATGTAGAATGTGAGTATTTTGAAGAGAGATCAGAGGGAGAAGTTAAGAGAACAATCTCAGATAGAGGATGGGTGTACTGTTTAACTTGCAAAAGGGCAATACTATTGCCTGACGAATTAGAAGAACACTTGGGTCACACCCTGGGTCTAGAGGGCTTCCCTGATGAGGTAGTATACGAGGAAGCTAGAGTAGCTGACTAATAACGGTGATGCTATGGCTGTAGACGAGCTTAATTTTCTCATAGGAGGACCACAGGGTGCAGGATTAGAAACTACCGCGCAAGTGTTGACGTTCTCTCTGGCCCATTCTGGGTATTGGGTGATTTCGGAGAGAGAATATCACTCGAACATAAGAGGAAGGCACAGCTATATTCATTTCAGGGTAGGTAGGAAAAGACCCCTAGCACTCACTTATCCTTTAGATTTGCTGGGTGCCATGGATGCCGAGACGATTTTCACCCACTTTAAAAGCCTTGAAGAAAACTCCTATCTAGTTTACGACGAATCCTCCATAGATAAAACATATAAACAGATTCCTAGCATGGAAAAACATCTAAAAGAGATCCTAGAAATGGAAATAGGAGAAAAAACTGTTGGATCCATAGTTGAATATTTAAGAAGCGAGAAGGGAGTAAATACAGTGGGAATAAACTTCCCAAAAGTACTCTCTAGGTTAAGTAAGGAATTCGACCTATCTCCCTCTCAAGCCTCCAGATATGTTAGCTCCATACTAATAGGGGCAGTATCGGGCCTGATGAACTTGAAAGAGCAGTCCCTGAGGAAGGCACTTGAGAACAGGTTTGGGGGCAGAAAAAAACTAATGAAACAGAACTTATTCCTAATAAAACTGGTCTCTGATTCAGTTAAAGAAAAACACGGTACGCCCATAGAGATGAATCCAGTGAGGAATCAGGAGAGAGAATTGCTTGTGGTAAGCGGGAACGAAATAGTAGCTATGGGCAAACTAGTAGCGGGTGTAAGGTACGAGAGCTATTATCCTATAACACCAGCAGCTGATGAGTGTTTCTTCCTAGAGACACTTGATTTGGACTCTTCTTTGGTAGTATTCCAGACAGAAGACGAAATATCGGCAATATGTTCTGCAATAGGAGCAGCTCTCACAGGTACTAGGAGCTCTACTTCCACTTCTGGCCCAGGTTTCAGCCTAATGGTAGAAGCTCTGGGATGGGCAGGCATGAACGAGGTGCCCATAGTAATAACCTACTATCAAAGAGGAGGGCCCAGTACAGGACAACCCACCAGAGGAAGCCAGAGTGACCTTCTCTTCTCTATATTCGCATCTCACGGGGAATTTCCTAGGATAGTTCTTTCATCGGGAGATCACTTAGAGGCTTTCAAGGACTCCGTCATGGCTTTCAATCTAGCTGAGAAATACCAAGTTCCAGTGATACATCTTCTAGACAAATTCCTAGCAAATTCAATAGTGACCATGCCCATTCCAGAACTTAATTTGGATATAACCAGAGGTCTAGTTGACGAAAAAACCAATGCATACAAGAGGTTCTCCCTCTCTGAAAACGGGATTTCTCCTAGAAAATTTCTAGGAGAGGAAGTGATGTGGTACACCGGAAATGAGCACGATGAGCTAGGACACGTGAGTGAGAATCCAGATATTAGGAGAAAAATGTACGAAAAGAGAATGCGAAAACTAAGGTTAATGGACAAAGAAATATCTCAGGAAGAGAGGGCCAAATATTACGGCTCAGAAGACGCTGATTTCCTTTTAGTTGGATGGGGCTCCGTTAAAGGAGTCTGTTTAGACGCAATCAATCACATGAACGGGGCATATCTACACGTCAGATTCTTCTCTCCATTCCCTAGGAGAAGAGTTTCCTCTATATTAGAGAACTTCGATTCAGAGAAAATCATATTCGTAGAACACAACTACATTGGACAATTGAGGAAGTTGTTTTTAATGCACAGGCTCAATGCAGGAGGATCCATAGTTAAGTACACCGGGAGACCCATGTACACGAACGAGCTAATAAAAGGAATAAAGACAATCCTAGAGAAGGGTAAGAGGAAGGTGGTGTTAGAACTTGGCCCGTAGTAAAGAATATAGATCAAATGTCTGGATAGATTGGTGTCCTGGTTGCGGAAACTTCGGAATAATCTCTGCACTTTATAGAGCTCTGTCTGAAATGGGCCTAGACAGAAGGAAAGTAGTTCTAGTTTCCGGGATAGGTTGCTCTGGAAAGACCCCACATTACGTGAACGTCAGTGGTGTGCATACCATACATGGTAGACCAATACCATTTGCCATTGGAATCAAATTGTCTAATCTAGACTTGAAGGTAATAGTTCACGGAGGAGACGGAGATCTACTTGGAATAGGTTCCGGACACTTCGTTTCACTAGGCAGAAGGAATTCAGACATAACTGTAATAATGCACGACAACGGTGTATATGGCTTAACTAAAGGGCAAGCATCTCCCACATTATCTAAGGGGATCAAAACCAAGGGATTGGCTAGACCGAACTTACAAGATCCAATAAATCCAGTTGCCTTAGCCCTAACTTCCGGATACACATTCGTTGCTAGAGGATATGCCATGAGGACAGATCACCTCAAGGAATTGATAAAAGAGGCTGTGAAGCACAAGGGCTCTTCTTTCATAGACGTACTCCAGCCCTGCGTCACTTACAATGACGTAAATACTGTAGAGTTTTACGATATGAGAGTATACCTACTCAATGAGGAAGAAGACTGGGATCCCTCAGAGGTCGAACTAACTGAGGCATTTGAGAAATCTCTGGAATGGGGAGAGAGAATACCGATAGGAGTATTCTACAAGAGGAGAAGAAAGACGTTTGAGGAGAGAATAGGAGAACAGATCCCCAAGTATCTAGAAGCCCCCCCATCTAAAGAGAAAATTACTATAAATGGGAAACCAATAATAGACCGAGAACAATTCAGGAGGATCTTTTCAAGGAACATAGTTAGGGTACTGGATTAAGAGGAATTCATTCACAGTCAAGCATTCCCGAAGCCATAGCGAGGAGACAGATATCGCTGCAAATCGGGGGAAAGTTTATATATGTTTTCCTTCAAGAAGGGACCAGTTCTTTTTCGGAGGTGCACGAATGGAGTTATCGGAGATGACTTTTAAGGGCACGACTACTGTGGGCTTGGTGTGTAAGGACGGAGTAGTTCTAGCAACTGACAAGAGAGCTACCGTGGGATACATGGTGGCCTCGAAGGAAGCCAGAAAAATATACAAAGTAGACGACCACATAGGAGTGACCATAGCTGGAGTAGTGGGAGATGCCCAGTCAATGACCAATCTCATGGGAATACATGCCAAACTTTACAAAGTGAGAGTAGGAAGGCCAATACCAGTGAAGAGCATGGTGAACTTGGCCTCCACGGTACTACACTCTTGGAGGTTATTCCCACTCGTAACGAACTTAGTCGTAGGAGGAGTCGATGACAGTCCTAGGATGTTCTCATTGGACATATTCGGAGGAATAACCGAGGACAAACTAATAGCAACAGGATCAGGCTCACCATATGCTTTAGGTGTATTAGAAAGCGAGTATTCAGAGGACATAGACATAGACAAAGGAGTAGAAGTGGCTGTAAAAGCAGTTTGGGCAGCAATGCAAAGAGACACAGCCTCAGGAAATGGAATATCTCTGGCCTCTGTAGACTTCGAGAAGGGCTTTAGGGAATATTCCCCTAGAGAAGTAGAGGAGATTCTCAATAAAATAAGGGGATAGCATGACAAATGTCCCTAAAGACATTAGGAAAGCGATAATCGAGAAAATAAAATATCCTGAGTTAATTTCTGGGATATGGGCGGAAGGTCCAAAGATAATAATCTATACGAGGAATCCAGCTATTCTCCTAGAAGATGGTGATCTGATAAGAAATTTGGCCAAAGAAATAAGAAAAAGAGTGGAAGTTAGACCAGACCCAGACGTTCTAATGGATATGGAAGAAGCTAAGAAAAAGATATTAGAGATAGTCCCACAAGAGGCTGATATAACATCCATAAATTTCGATCCAGTTATGGGAAAGGTCATAATAGAGGCAAGAAAGCCCGGCTTAGTTATAGGAAAAAAAGGAGAATTAGTGAGAGAAATAACCAGCAAAGTTAGGTGGACACCAGAGCCAATAAGAACTCCACCGATAGAATCTAAAACAATAAAGAGAATAAGAAATATGCTTCAAACTGAAAGCAAGGAGAGAAGAGCAATTTTAAGGAGAATAGGGAAGCTAATACACAGAGAACCGTTAGACAAGACCTCCTGGATAAGAATCACAGGCCTAGGAGGCTTCAGAGAAGTTGGTAGGTCTGCAATACTCTTTCAAACGGGAAGCAGGAGAGGGCCAGAGAGTAGGATATTGCTAGACTGTGGAATAAACGTAGCCCACAACGATCCAGAGAAAGCTTATCCATACTTGAATGCACCTGAGGTAAGCAGATTCGACATGCTAGACGCAGTAGTGATAACTCACGCTCACTTAGATCACAGTGGATTCGTTCCCTATCTGTATAAGTACGGATACGACGGCCCAGTGTATTGTACACCACCGACTAGAGACCTAGTGACCCTCTTGGTCATGGACTACCTTGAGATAATCGATAAGTCGGACAGGGGAGAGGGAAACCCACCATACACAAAGAAAGAGGTAAAGGAATTCATAAAACATTGCATACCCTTGGAATATGGAGAGACTACAGATATCACACCAGAAGTGAGACTTACTTTGCACAACGCTGGGCACATTCTGGGTTCAGCCATAGTACATCTACATGTAGGAGAAGGGCTCTACAATGTGGTCTACACAGGAGATTTTAAATTTGGAGGGACTAGGCTACTAGAATCTGCCAAATATCAATTTCCTAGGGTTGAAACACTAATATCAGAGAGTACCTATGGAGGAAGTGAGGACATACAGCCTCCTAGAAAGGAAGCAGAGAAAGAACTCGTTAGAACTGTGATAAACACACTGAAAAGGGGAGGAAAGGTCCTCGTACCAGTAATGGGAGTCGGTAGGGCTCAGGAAGTAATGGTAGTCCTAGAAGAATATGCTAGAAGCAAACTCTTAGAGGACGTAACAGTCTTCTTGGACGGAATGATATGGGAGGCTACAGCTATACACACAGCTTATCCCAATTACATGAGAAAGGAAATAAGGGATCTCATATTTCAAGAGGGAATGAATCCTTTTCTTTCTGAGATATTCGAAAAAGTAGAAGATGAGGAGAGGAGACACGAAGTAATAGAGGAAAAGGGACCGTTCGTCATACTTTCTACTTCAGGAATGATGACTGGTGGCCCAGTCATAGAGTACTTCAGGGAACTGGCAATAGATGAGAGAAACACCATAGTCTTCGTAGCTTATCAGGCTGAAGGATCTCTAGGAAGAGAGGTTCAGAAGGGAAAAGATGTAGTCCAAATAGGACAAAGAGAGGGCAAAGGGGAATACGTAGAGGTAAAAATGGAAGTTAAGACTATAGACGGATTTAGCGGACACAGTGACAGGAGACAGCTCATGGGGTACATAGGAAAGATACACCCTAGGCCGGAAAGGGTCATATTCTGCCATGGGGAGAACAGCAAATGCCTAGACATAGCTAGTAGTGTTTACAAGGGAATGAGACTAGAAACTAGGTGTCCCCAAAACCTCGAGACCATAAGGCTCAAGTGACTCTCAAATTATCCCTTCCATATCTTAACGTATGGAGGAGTGACTATCACTCTTTCTTCACATATTCCAGCTATGTCTCCTCCGATGCCCTCACATATTCCCTTCAACTGCTCTATGGCCTTTTTCAGCTCAACTGCATCTTTGTTTGCTAGAGGTTGAACGTTTATTATCACTATGTTTCCCTTCTTGAGTTCCTCTACTACTCTGTGCACGTCTCCTGCCGAGGAAAGTGGCATAGATTTTATGTATATTTCTTCTTGGGCAATCAACTCTTCCTCTCTGAGCAAATCCTCCTCATATTCAGTTATTTCTAGAGACTCGTCACGTCTCCTTGGATAATATGCTGGATACTCATAAGGGGTAGGGTATTCCTCGGTAGACTTCTCTCTAACCCTTCTCCTCCTGAAACCCATTTCTATCCCTCCCTCAGTATTATGATGACACATACATAAATAATTTATCTTTAGTAATAGGACCGTGGAGGTGTTGAATTGAACGTCCTTCAATTCCTCCATAGAGCAGGGAAATTGAAGAACGTTCCTAGAACGGGATGGTGTATCGAAGGCATACTTGGAGAGAGTGTAGCAGAGCATACCTTTAGGACTACACTCATAGCAACGCTGAAGGCAATGGAGTTAGGTCTAGACGTGGGGAAAGTAGCAGTCATGGCTCTCATTCACGACCTAGTCGAGGCAGTGATCGGGGACGTCACTGAGATGGGATGGAGAAAAATAGGGAAGGAAAAGAAAAAAGACGTCGAGAGAGAAATATTCAGGGAGATGACCTCTGAGCTTCCGGATGAACTGAGGGAGAAACTCAGAAAGATACATTCAGAACTAATAAATGGGGAAAGCAGGGAAGCTAAGCTAGTTATTGCATCAGATAAATTAGAAATGGTCTTGCAAGCGTATGAATACTCCTTAGACAATAGGAGGAGGTTGGACAGATTTAAAAACGCAATGAATTCAAAAGAAGTCTTCGAATTCTTTCCAAATGAGAAGTCAGCCCTCGAAGAGCTCTGGGGAAAGTTAAATAAATGATAATTCAAAGACGAAAAGGGGAGGCAACTATATGATAGAGAGAGTCATGCTTGACCTAAATAGGAGCGAAGGAATAATTGGCTCAGCGATACTTGACCTTAACAAAGGAGAAGTTGAAATCGAGGAGCCAAAGGGAATTCTAACTAAAAAGAGAGATTTGCTAGAACTAATAAGAGCGGTTTTTAGGGAGAAGGGGTTTGAGACCCTAAAAGATTTCGGAAGAATTAGGAGCATCAGTATTGGATTTAGCAAAGGGTACTTGTTCTCCGTTATGGAGAACGAAAAGATACTCATCTCTGTAGGAGGGAAAAACTCCAATCTAGGATGGGTGAGACTACAACTCTCGAGGATAGGGAGGGGCTAGCATGATAGAGAAGCCTCTAGAAGAGCTATCATGGATAGAAGGAGTGAGAGAGATCTACGTTGTATCCCAGGAGGGTTTCGTATTGTTCAAAAGAGGGGAAAGCGGGGAGGACGTGGCGCAAACGTTGGTCGGGTATCTGAACAACATAGGACTAAAGGAGACAGAATTAGGAGACCTAGAATTCGGGATATTTGACGGAGAAAAAATGAGTTCTATAGTAGTTTTGGGAAAAAGGATATCTCTGGTAGTATTCCTAGAATCCGAGTTTTCTTTGGCATTCACAATAAAAAAGGCTAAAGAGGCAGTACAAAAAATAGAATCCCTAATATAAACTCACAAACAGTGCTGAGAGGTGTAGTCCTTGGTACCTAGGGGTAGAGACATAGGCCATTTCAAAATTGGAGAGAAGAAAACGAAGACCATATTAAAGGACCTAGAGAAGAAGAAGTTCACTGGATATCTTAGAGTGACTAGGAGAACCGAAGATGGGAAGCTAGAGGATGGCTACATACTCTTTCGTGAAGGAGAGATTGTCCTCTCTTATCTGGAAGAGGTGGGAAGTAGGGTATTTGAGGAAAAAGACGCAATGGAGAGAATGTTGTCAGACAAAGGCGATGGAATAATAACCATTTCCGAATATAGTGATATGGAAGTGGAAATAGCTATGGAAAGTTTGCCTAAGCTGCTAGAGGAGACCAAGTCCAAGATAGGCCAGAGGACAGAGTCTGAAAT
>QMUK01000018.1 GCA_003660555.1 Thermococci archaeon | reverse complement strand
GGGGTTGATAGAGGCAATACCGTGGATCGACGAAAGCATTGGAAGTAAAGGAGTCGAAGTTCCAATCAAAGGAGAAGTTCCGGATCCTTCTGAACTACCTACCGGATGCAGGTTTCATCCGAGATGTCCAATGGCAGACGATTTGTGCAGAAGAGAGGAACCTGCTCTCTCTAAGAGGGGGGATAGGCTAGTTGCCTGTCACTTTGCTTGAGTGGTGCCGCGGGCCGGATTTGAACCGGCGACACCCGGATCTTCAGTCCGGCGCTCTCCCAGCTGAGCTACCGCGGCTCTATTCCCATCAGGGAGGAACCCAGATATAAGTATTTTGGTCAATGGGATTCGTAGTAAATACGTCTAATTAAGGAGCAACCTATCTGTTACCAAATTAGGAGGATTCAGATTCTCTACAATGCAATTGAGAATAGCATGTGCGAGAATCATCTTTTAGCAGGATAGATTATCAAAGCTACTAGAGGGAATATCTCCAGTCTACCGGCTATCATCTCTATTATTAGCACAGTTTTCCCTACGAGATGCATGTCCGGGGAGGTTATGCCTAGAGAGAGGCCAACATTTCCCTCGGCTGAAGCCACCTCGAAGAGGGAATCTGTTATGGGGTATCCTAAGTGAGATATTATTGCTGCTCCGGATAGAAGCAACGTCAGATACACTGTAGCATATATAGCTGTCTCAGCTATTTCCCTATCAGAAAATATCTTTCCACCAATCTTCAAAGGATAGATTGCTCCTTCTGGGAGAGTAGTTCTCCTGACGTGCCAAACTATGGCCTTGAATAGTATGACGATTCTCATTAACTTGAGAGCACTAGAAGTTGATCCGTATCCTCCGCCTAGGACCATTAGTGTTATCAGGAGGAGCTTTGATCCCTCAGATAAACCTCTTAAGTCTGATATAGAGAAACCTGTCCCAGTTAAAGCTGATACTGTGTGAAAAAGTGACTCTCTAATGCCTTCTTTGTGCATCACCAAGGAGAAAACTAGGATTAGTAATAACATTGCCCTTACCTCTGGATTTCCGAGAACTTCCCTAATTCTCCCCGTTAAAATCTTGTGGTGGACTGCGAAACTAGTCCCTCCGAGGACCATTAGGAATATCACCACAGCTTCTACTCTCATTGAGTTGAAGTGTCCTATGCTGTCCTCATAGAGGCTGAACCCTCCTGTGGATATTGCAGTCATGGAGTGATTGATTGCCTCTACAAGATTCATTCCCGCTAACATCAACAGAATTATTCCGACTAGGGTGTACATTGAATATATCAGTACTATCACCTTCGAGGTGTGCCTCACGCTCGGTTCTATTCTCTCTGCCTTTCCCTCTGCAACGTATATCTTAGACGGTGGAGTAGCTATTGCGTGTGGTAACACTGCCAAGAGAAATACGACAATTCCTAGACCTCCTATCCACTCTGTGTAACTTCTCCAGAAGAAGAGACTCCTTGGCATCTCGGAAAAGTCCCTTACAACAGTGAGCCCTGTGGAGGTCACTCCAGATACGCTCTCGAAAATGGCGTTTGATAAGGACATTTCGCCTAGGTACGGTATAGAACAGATTAGGGATAAGACTACCCACGAAAAAGACACTAAGACCATGGCTTCCCATCGATCCATCTCTCTATCTGGGGATTTCATGTATCCGAAGAGGAACAGTGGAGAGAACGTCAAAGGTATGAGAAACTTCTTAGCTTGGTCTATCTCCTTTACGTAAAGCGAGAAGATCAATGGTGGGATGAATAATAGTGTTTCCAGCAGCAGCAGGAGGAAGAGGGTTTTCCTCATGTCCTTGGGCTCACGTCACACAGACTTAAAAGTTTCCTCTAGAGACTATACTGGGTTGGATATGAGGTGTCTCTACTGCGGCCTAGGCGCAGTGGCTGTGTGCTCCCATTGTGGTGCGGCCGTATGTGAAAGGCACGGAGTTTCATGTGAGGACTGTGGGAAATCCCTTTGTAATCCAGATACCACTGGGACTCAGTGCTGGGACGTCCACTCCTGCCATTACCCCTTGGAGCTGAAGGGTATCGAGGAAGAAGTATACAGAGCAATACTAAGAGTTCAAATGAGGCACAAAGATTTAGCTCCAGTATCTGCAGTTTTAATTGAGTGTACAAAGCGAGGGATAAAAAGCAAAGACCTGGAGAACGCAATTAAATCTTTAAAGGAGAAAGGACTTATTTCTGAGGTCAAGAGAGGCTTTCTAGGGGTGAAGTGATGGACTTCGAACAGAACGTGTTCCGGAATACTTTTAAGATGAGATGCTGCATATGTATAATACATGTGTAGGGTGGGAGGGAAATGTCGTTTTTCAAAGGCAAGAAAGAGATGGATGAGGAATTCAAAGAGAAGCTGAGAATGATTGAGGAAACAAAAAGAGAAATAGAGGAAAAAATCAGGAAAGTTCATGGGAAGGTACCAGATGTATTTGGAATAGGTGAATCAATTGGATATCTCGCGTATAAACTAGAGAAAGAGAGGGGAAATCTCGACACAAAGGACCTCAGGGAGATGTTCACAGAATTGCTGGGGGATGGCGTCAAAGGAAAGTACCGAGAGCTCCTCTCAATACTGAGGGACATAGGAGTCCCCAGAGAAATAGAGAGTAGATGCACAATACCGATCCTGGACTTGGGGTTCGGTGTACTCAAAGCGCAGATGGATGGGCTGAAGGGAAAGTACGACCCTGAATCGGATGAGGAACTATTCATACAGTTGATGAAACTAATAGAGACGTCCAACTGGCATGGGTTGAAGGAGTGGACTAACAAGAGAGGAGAGAAAAGATCTCCAAGGGAGTTAGTTTCTTCTTTCAGTACAATAGCTGGAGAATTAGAGTTTCATAAGAGAATGAGATACCTTTTACAGAAGTTGGTCCTTGGAGAGTGTGCTGGAATGGATAAGTCGAAAATGGAGTCGGATTTGCTGAATCTCCTGTACTCAGAAATCCTCAAAGAGGGAGTGAAGATAAAAGATGCGGAAAAGTCCTTTGTTGGATTCTGGGATGGCATGAACCACATATTTAGAATATATCGAGAAAATCAGAGGAATAAAGATGAGAGAGACCTAGAAAAATGGATAAAAAATGAGAAAGTCTCGATAATAAGATCTTTTGGGCAGAAGCTAATGGAAAGCTATTCCAAAGGGTTAGTAAATCCAGACAGATATGGAGAGCAACTCTCAGGTCTGATAAACGCCATTAGGAAAATAGAAAAGTACTACGAAAAAGACCCTGAGATAAAGGATGAACTGTTCCAAGCCAGAACCATAGTTGAGGGCATCTACGACGGGGTTAAGCCGAGTGAGATAGACGTTAGGAAGCTTTACAAGAGGCTTGTCGGGGAGAGTGGATGACTACTGCGGAGTAATGCTCAGTCTCCCCCCTTTTTTCAACAGATTGACTATTCTCTTGGCTACTCCCGATCTCTTGTTTATCCTAATTTCTCCCGAACGATTTACTCTGGCTGTTAATACGTATTCTCCATCGCAGTAGAGAGCGACTCTCTCTCCCGAGAACTCCTTCCCAACCAGGAGGAATAATTGCTTCTTAGTCTCCTTGATTCCTATTATCTCGTGAGTTCGTTCTCTTCTCGAAACTTTTTCGTCTCTTCTCACGGGTATAACTACTACTTGCTCTCCGTAGGTGTATATCTCATATTCGACTTCCCCTTTCTCGAAGTCCCTTACCTCTATTACTGGTCTAGCCAAATCCAGATCCGTCATTCCAGTTGGTACTTTCACAGTCATTCTGACCTCGTAAACTTTCCTTATTTCCCCGTCCTCTATGAAGATGACTGTATCAACTATCTGGGGTATAACTCCTAGCTCTACTCTCCCTATGAATCTCTGGAGAGCGTCTATCGGTCTGGTGGAGTGGACTACTCCTATCATACCAACTCCAGCTAATCTCATGTCCGCGAATATCTCGAAATCCTTGGTCTTTCTCATCTCATCGTACACTGTGTAATCTGGTCTAACTAGGAGTAATACCTCGGCTGTCTTCTCCATGTCCCCTTCTAGTGGAGAGTACTGAGTTATCTCTTGTGAGACCTGTAGATCCCTAGGAGATTCCATCGTCTTAACTATCTTCCCCTTAGAAGAATAAAACTCTGCAAGAGCCTGCGCAAACGTTGATTTCCCTGCCCCTGGTGGGCCTGAAATAAGTATTCCTTCCGCTCTCTTTTCTATTCTCTTTTTAAGTTTCTCTGACATGCTGTATTCCTCCAGAGTTACTTTGGCTATTGGTCTCACAGCAGTTATCTCGTAACCGTCACTGAAAGGGGGCCTAGCTATAGCTATTCTCACAGGCCCCATTTGGACTACGGTAGCTCCCTCTCTCTCGATTTCTATGAAGCTGTCTCTGTCTCTCCTAGCGAACTCCACTATCTCTCTAGCCATCTTCCTTATCTCTGGCTCAGTTATTGGCCTATTTCCTATTTCAACTAACTTGAAATTTCCAGGTCTCCCTTTCTTTGCCATGGGTGGCACTCCTTCTCTTATATGTACAGACATTGTAGTTTCGTCGAAGTATTTCATTATCTCAGGTTCTTCGTGCTCTTCGGGTCTTAGGTATATCGTCCTAAGCCCGTATGCTCCAGCAACTCTGGCTTGTACGTAATCTCCCGTTATTAGTACAGCGTCCTCCTCTCTAGCCACATCTCTTACTATCCTGTCTATCTCTCCTGTATGAGACACCTCTATCTGTTCCGGAGTTGGCCTAGGCCCAGTGTATTTCATCTCTATCTTTCCATCCGAAGCCATTCTAGAGAGTTTTCTCAACTCCTCTAATCCTGCAAATCCGGTATCTAAGCCTTTGTTTGCCATGACCTCCAATTCGACTATCACTGCCTCAGGTATTATTACCTCTGGATCTACTAGCTCGTTTCTCTCTATTAACTCAGTTATCCTACCATCTACCAGTACACTTGTATCCGGGACATATTTCATTTTCTTCGGACCTCTCACGGATGCTTGTATTCCTCTCCAGGATTCAAAACTACCACTTTCGTTCCTGGGACAGAAGACTCTACTCTCCTCTTGAATTCGTTTGGATCTGCTTCTATTACGGGAAAAGTACCATAATGCATTGGTATGATAACTTTAGGTGAAATTAGCTCTGCTGCCTTAGTTGCTTCCCTAATTCCCATTGTATATCTGCTTCCAATCGGTAGTAGTGCTACTTCCACTTTGTATAGTTCTGAAATGAGTTTCATATCAGAGAAAATACCTGTGTCTCCCGTGTGGTACAGTGAGGTCTCTTCATCCATTAAGACGAATCCCGCAGGTGAGCCGAGTTCGGATGAGTGATCTGCTCTCACCATGATTATTTCTAGTTCTCCCTCTTTTATACTTCCTCCTATGTTCATTCCCTCTGCTTTCACTCCTTTCTCTTCGGCCTTAACTGCTATTTCGTGTATCGATATTATTTTGGATCCCTTAGCTTTCGCTATCTCGAAAGCGTCTCCCAAGTGATCCTCGTGTGCATGTGTAACTAAAATCAAGTCTGGGTTCAGCTCCTCTACAGATACCGGACACTTTGGATTCCCGCTAATGAACGGGTCTATCAATATCTCCAGTCCACCGGAATTCACTTGAAATGCAGAGTGGCCGAGCCATCTTATCCTCATCCCCATCACCATCCAAGGGGTAAATGGACCGAGATATAAGGTGTTCCATCGATTGGGGAGTGGTGATACGATGCTCCGGAAATACTTAGAAGCTGGCAAAATAGCTTTCGAAGTAAAAGAGTTCGCTAGAGAGATCATTACTCCAGGAATGGATCTATTAAGGATTGCAGAGTTGATAGAAGCGAAAATTGTTGAACTTGGGGGGAAACCAGCCTTTCCTGTTAATTTATCCAAAAACGACGTTGCTGCACACTACACTCCCAGTAGAGACTCCAAGGAGACTCTGCTCGAGGAAGACGTACTCAAAGTAGACATAGGTGTTCACGTCGATGGATACATAGCAGATACCGCCTTCACAGTGGGTGGGGGAAATTTAACTAAAGCTTCGGAAAAAGCACTGAGCGAGGCCATAAGCATAGTTAAAGCAGGAACATCAGTGCTAGAGATAGGAAGAGTAATAGAACAGGTGATAAGGGAGAGAGGATTTAAACCCATAGAAAACTTGGGAGGACACTCTATAGATAGATGGAATCTCCACTCGGGTGTTACCGTGCCCAACGTGCCCAAGGGGAGGGACTTCAAATTGAAGGAAGGGATGGTGATAGCAATAGAACCTTTCTCCTCCATGGGTTCTGGGAGAGTTGTAGATACAGAAGAGGTCTACATATTTCAGTTCATTAGAGAAGTGCCCATTAGGCTCAAAGGTGCGAGAGAACTCCTAAACAGAGTGAAATTAGAGTTCGGTAGTCTTCCGTTTGCAGAGAGATGGATAAGTGGATATTCCAAGAGGACGTTGGAGATACTAATGACAGAACTAGTTAAGGCTGGAGCCCTGTATCCGCACAGAGTTCTCAGAGAGGCGAAGAGAGGCTTGGTTGCTCAGGCCGAGGAAACTCTAATAGTGGAGAGAGATGGGTGCGAGGTCATAACCTCCCTCTGAGTTCCTCAATAAGCCTCTCTCTTTCCCTTTTTAGAAATTCTATCTCACTTTTAAGTTCCTCGTTCTCCATTTTTATTTCTTCGACTCTCTCTAACTCGTTCCTCAGTGAATTGAGTTTGGCCCTGAGATTGGAAATTAAATCGTTCTTCTCAACCAATTCCCTCTCTAGATTAGCAAGTTTCCTTCGATATTCGTCTATCTCTGTTCTTAATAGTTCTAGTTCTCCCTCTAATCTCTCGCACCTCATCTTCCACTTCGTAGCGTCTTCTAATAGCTTCATCTTCTCCTCCCTATATGTTTTCTTTTCTTCCTCTAACTCCGCTTTCTTTTCGCTTATCTCAGTCAGTTTTTTGTCTTTCTCAGACATTTCTTTCTCAAGGTCATTCAGTTTTTCTTTTAGCTCTCTATTCTCAGATTTTAGCAATCTCACTAATTCATTCAATGCTTTTTCTCTCTCCTCTAACTTCTGTAGTTCCTCTCCCACTTCTGGGTCATTCAGATAAACGACTTTAGTTTCCTCCAGAACAACGACCTTGTATGAGTAAAACCCTAAGAGAGCTCCTGCTATCAGTCCGGCCCCAGAGAGGTATATCATGCTCTCCGTGTCTATTTTTCCTAGGGATAATGAAGTTAAATAATAAACCAATGAGAACAGAATTGCTCCGAGGAACGCTCCTATTATGGTACTGGACCCTCTACCTGTCGCAAGCTCTCTCCTTCTCCTCATTCCAACCCAAGGTTTATTTATATGAATTAAGTTAAACCTTTCGGGAGACGTCTTGTCCCTCGAGGTCTCTCCAAATGCCCTGTGGGAGATACTCTACGTTGCGGTAATAGTCTCATTGCTTCTCGTAGTGTTGCTCCTAACGTACTTGGCCATCAATAGAAGTAGGAGATCCGTCTACAAATTAATAGAGAAGAAACTAACTTCTCTCGAAAAGAGAATAGATGATCTTTTGAAAGTGCCCGAGGAAGTTGAAAATGTATTCTACCAAATAGAGAATTGGGTACACAGTAAATCAGATCAAATTGAATTGAAATTCTCTGGAGACATAAGAATAGACCCAGGAGGCATCATATCCGTCGAAGTTGGTGGTAAAAGGTACCATAAATACGTAGGTGGTCTAAGAGGGGTCACTGTAAAGAGAAAGGGCGAGAACTCTTTCCTATTGTCTAGGTCCTATTCTCCCTAGGAACAAAGAAGTCCAAAAAATAGCCACTGCCATGACAATGTATGCTATGGATAGTCCCGTTAATACTCCTAGGACTAGAAGATTTATCGCCCAACCATAGAGCATTGTGGTGAGATACAACCTTATTCCACTTCCCTTGGTCGCGGACTCCACTATTTTCGCTATGGAGAATACTGTTATTGCCATGACTACCCAGATGAAGAGTTTCGAATAGTACGAGGAGAAGACCTCTAGGTATCCTCCAGAGGCCCAATCTATTCCAGAGAATCCTCTGTATATCCCAATAGAGAGAAGACCTATTGATAGGATCTCCCCCATTACTGTCAATTTTCTGAATCCCGTCTTGGAGGTAGAGAGGTATTTTCCAAGATCAAATGCTCTGAAGAGTAGGTATGCTCCTATGAGTCCTACTACTATCCTGGAGAAACTTATCGGTACTCCTAATAATATTCCGAGATAATAGGTTACTGGATAAAGAACGAACACCACTCCTGGTATACCTAGAAAAGTTCTGGATGATTTTGGATCTCTCAGAGTCTTTTTCAAATACTTCAAAAATATGACATAGGTTTTCTCGAGTCCTGGACTTTGTTGGACTATTATTCTTCTCAGATGGGTTACGGGCACTCTGGACTGAATTATTGGAAGTATGAATTCATCCTCCGCCCCATCTGTGACTACAACCACGTCCTTAGGCTTCGTCTTGTCTAGTACTTCCTCCAATTGCTTAGTGATTTCTTTATCTGAGATAACCCCCACTTCTTTATCCCCAGTAATTACTGCAACTTCTGCCTCGTCTCCATACTCGTCCTTTATTTTGACTGCCCCAAATAGAACATTTAAATCCGAATCCTCTGGGTCAGATAGAGCTAGCTTATTTGCTGCTTCCACTACCTTGTCTCTGCCTATAACAGGAGCCTTCACACCCGCTTTCTCTCCAAGATCGTTGTCTCTGTCAACCGCTAGAACCAGTGTCTTCATCCACACCACCGAGTTTTATGTAGCCATACCTCTCCAGAAGCCTAAACTCCTCTAAAGTGAGTCTTCTTCCCTCTTGAAATCTCTTATACACTTCCTCCGCTTCCTTCCTAAGGGCTTCTTCCCTCAGTCTCTCTTCCTCTTCTATTCTCTTTCTCTCTATCTCTCTGAGTTTGTCTCTTATCTCGTTTCTCTCCTTTATTTTCTCTATCATTTCT
Source organism: Thermococci archaeon (assembly GCA_003660555.1). Classification (GTDB taxonomy): domain Archaea; phylum Hadarchaeota; class B88-G9; order B88-G9; family B88-G9; genus B88-G9. The sequence goes on along the minus strand of QMUK01000018.1, from coordinate 7,992 downwards.
TGGTGGTACTTATTCGCTATCTCCCTGTACTCCAAGACCTTCTGATGTGCTTCATCAGCTTTCTGTCTTATTTCGTCTCCCATCTGATAGTACTTCTTCATTCTCTCGTGATATGTCTGTGACTCATTGGCTAATTCTATCATCTTTTCTCTTATGTTATTCATTTCCGCTCTGAGTTTCTCAGCCTCTGCCAAAATCTCTATCATCTTTCTCTCGTATTCTCTAGACTTCCTGACGAACTCCAAATTGAGTTTGACTTCTTTTGCCATCTTCATTACTGTGTCTACTAGTCTCCTTTCCCTCTCCAAACTCATCACTCTGGTCTCTAGCTCCCATTCTATTCTCTCTATCTCCCTTCTTACCCTTGATAGTGGTACTGTTACTTGTTTCCTATACTTCTCTTTTAGATCTCTGTATTCTCTAGCTTTCTCTCTCAATTCTCTTATTTTCTCTATTAATTCGTTTTTCCTCTTCTTAAGCTCCGCTACTTGCTGATTTATTTTATCTCTCTCCTCTCTAGCTTCCCTAGCGACCTTATAGTACTGGGATGCCTCCTGATTGTACATGTTTCTCTTCTCGGCCCACTTCCTTACTTCCTCGTTATATCTATCTCTTTCATCCCTGAGTTTTCTGATTTCCTCGTCTAAAGCTCTTAGTTTCTTGAGCATATCCTCGACTTTCCTCTCTTCGTCCTCCACCGACGTCTCCCAATTGGGTATCTGAGAAGAGCTTAATTAAGTTTCGGAGCACATGTTATATAGGTATGCTGACTGGGTGTGAAAGGGACACCTAGATGTATAGGCCCCTCGAGGGCGGGGAGAAAATGGTCGACTACCTGATCGTGGGATATGGTTCGCTTGGATCTAAGATATGTCAGTCCCTCAAGAAAAAGGGTGAGAGAATACTAGTACTGGAGTCATATAACGAGAATTACAACAAGGCCATAGAGGACGGGATGGAAGCTAGGTTAGCTGATGCCAGAGACCCGACTTTACTAAGAAGGGTTGGTGGAGATAAGGTCAAAGTAGTCATAATAACCCCATCCGACCCGAACGTCATAAGAGATGTAATAGAGAGTGTTAGAAAGGTAAACTCAGAAGCTACTATAGTAGCTAGGGCAAAGAATCCGTCTATAGAGAAAGAATTGGGAAATCTCGGATGCGATGTAGTAATATCAGCATCTGAGACTTTATCCGAGGCAATGCTAAGAGAAGTTGAGAAGATATACTCTTCGAGAAACGCTAGGAGACTGGAGAGAATAATAATGAATGTTGCATCGGTTAACGGTAGGTTCGCCATAGTAATGCACGATGCACCCGATCCAGACAGCATAGCTAGTGCCATGGCCTTCAGGGAAATACTGAAGAATTACGACATAGAATCAGACATAATATATGGTGGAGAGATATCTCACCAAGAGAACAGGGCTCTGATAAATCTGGTTGACGTTGACTTGGTGAACGTCTCTGAATTAGACGCTGGTTGGGCTAGGAGGTACAAGGCCTTTGCCATGATAGACTGCAATCCGGAATACAACAACGTGAGTGCCATGCCAAATGGAAAGCGACCGAACGTGGTGATAGACCATCACCAGGTAGATGTAGAGAGAGTGAGGGAGTTAGTGGGCAACGATGGGTTGGTAGACATAAGAGAGGTGGGAGCTACTTCCACAATACTAGTAGAGTATCTGGAGAGATTCAAAGTCGAGGTGTCACCAACTCTAGCGACTGCCTTACTCTACGGAATAAGATCCGATACTAGCGACTACACCAGAGATGCCACTAGAGAGGACTTCATAGCCGTCTCTAAGCTTCTCCCTAGGGTGGACTTAGATCTACTTAGCAAGATAGAGACTCCTCCGATTTCCTCTGAAACTTTAGATGTTCTGGGGGAAGCTATAAGGAACAGAAGAGTAATAGGGAGCATACTAATATCGAACGTCGGATACATAGAGGACAGGGACAGCTTGGTCCAAGCTGCGGACTACCTACTCAGGTTGGAGGGAATAAGCACCGTTTTAGTTTTCGGAATACTCGGAGATGAGATACACATGTCTGCTAGGAGTAACGACGTGCGAGTCAACATAGGCAAAGTAATGGAGCGGGCATTCAGGGAGTTAGGCTCCGCTGGAGGTCATCCGAAAGCAGCTGGAGCTAAAGTTCCCCTCGGTTTGTTCAAAGCTGTGAAGGACAAGGAAACCCTAGTCAGACTAGTTGGCGATGCTGTCACTAAGAAGTTCCTAGAGGCCTTAGGTAAACCAGCCGAGGTTTTAGAAGAGAGGAGTACAGAGGAGAAAAAGTATTCCTAGAGCTTCACACCTTGGCTTCGACTTTGATCTTCTCTTTCTCGAGTTTCACTCTCTTTTGTTCTTCCTTTCCTTCTTTTATTAGGATTATGTCTCCAACAGCTAGTACCCTCTTGTATGGTACACCGAGGACTTTTCCTCCGTAACTCTCCTCTTCGAGGGATATCGCGACTACTTCTCCTTTGTCCACGTCTATTATGAAATCGAATGCGTTACCAACGTATCTAGCCTTATTGGTGTATATGTCAAGCCCATATAGCCGGGAAATCCTGACGGGCATCTTAACCCTCCAATATTATTCTGGCATCAACAGCTACTGCGTTATCATCATAAGCTATTAGGGGGTTTATATCTATTTCCTTTATTTCTCTTTCCCAATCATACATCAGCCTGGAAATCGAAGAAATGGCTTGAGCTATTCTCTCCTCATTTGCTCCCTTTTTCCCCCTAATTCCTCTTATTATCTTGTATCCCTTAATCTCTCTTATCATTTTCTTTGCCTCTGATTCGTCTATAGGGGCTACTCTGAAAGAGACGTCCTCCAAAACCTCGACGAAGATTCCTCCTAGGCCGAACATAACTGTTGGTCCGAAGTGTTGGTCCTTGATTCCGCCTATTATTAGTTCTATTCCTTGGGGAATCATTTCTTGGACTAGGATTCCAGAAATACTTAGATTCTCTCTTTCTGCTATTCCTATGACTTCCCTGTAGTTTCTTATGAGGTCATCTTCATTTTTTATTCCCAGTCTGACTAATCCTAGGTCACTTTTATGAGTGGCCTGAGGAGATAATAATTTCAGGACCACAGGATATCCTATTTCCTCTGCAGCAGAAATAGCTTCTTTCTCGGTGTATACTTGCCTCTCTCTTGGGATTGATATACCGTACTCCTTAATCAGGTTCTTCGACTCGTGTTCAGTTAGCACAGTTCTGCCTTCTTCTCTCGCCTTTGATATCACTCTCTCTATTGTCAATCTCCTTCCCCTTGGAGAGTGAACGGTCAAGGTAAAAAGCTTTTTTTCAATGTTCTGGTGGGGAGTTTATGATAATTCTGAAGGGCGTAATCCATGGGAGTCAGAGGTCCTCTAGGGAAGTATTCGAGCTAATACAGAGAATCAGTCCTAAGGCGGTTGGAATAGAACTTTGCCAAGAGAGATTAGAGGCTCTCCTTCGAGGTCCAAAAGAAGGATTTTACAGCTCTTTTACACATTATTTCTTGTCTAAGATCCAAGAACTTATTATAGAGAGACTGGGTGGAGTAGTAGGTGAAGAATTCATCTCTGCCCTAAGGGCCTCTGAGGAAGTTGGCGCTAGAGTATTCCCAATAGATTTGCCTCTCTACTACCTCCTAGGTAGGCTGAAGGAGGTTCCCTTGAGGGAAAAGGTATCGCTAATACTTGAACTCGTCCCAAGGAGAATGGAATTAGACCGAGATGGAATAAATCAAATGTTATATAGGATTAGGAGGAGGTCCCCCTCTATATATTCCATAATAATTGAGGAAAGGGACGAATTCATGGCTAGGCAACTAATGCGTTTGGAGAAAGAGTACGATTCAGTAGTCGGTGTAGTTGGAATAGGTCATCTTCCTGGGATAAGCAAGATCTTGAAGGAGAGATTGAGAAATGCAGAAGAGAAAGATAATTAGAGAAAAATCCAAGAAGAAGTATGTCTTAAGAGCGCCTAGAACTAAGTTGGATTCCAAGAGGTTAATTGCTCTCTCCCTTGTACAAGCTGGAATATATGTCCCCTCAATTTCCAGAGGCGGATTCTACGTAATTCTGGCTACTTTAATACCTATACTCCTCTGGATGTTATTCAGACGGGACAATCCAAAGCAATTCACCTTCGAGAGACTAGTTTGGATAATAGCTTCAGGATTCATCTTGGCCAGGGTGATTCTGACCTTCTTGTGAAAGGTTTTTAAACTAGGGAGAAAGTATGCTCGGGGTAAGCAATGACAGAACTCTCTCCCTTCAAGGAGAAACGATTGCTGATGGTTCCAGGACCAGTTGAGGTTCATCCTAGGGTTCTCAGAGCTATGTCTCAGCCAATGATTGGGCATTTAGATCCGGATTTCGTTTCTCTCTTGGACGAAATACTAGACATGCTTAGAAGAGTGTTTCAGACGAGGGGAGATGTGATAATACTAACTGGTTCCGGGACCTCCGCCATGGAAGCAGCAGTTGGAAACGTAATTGAGAGGGGAGATAAGGTCCTAAGCGTTGTTTCTGGTCTCTTTGGAAGAAGATTTGCCGAGATAGCTAGGAGGAGAGGGGCAGAGGTCCATGAGATGAAGTTCCCCCTAGGCTCTTCGGCGGATCCCAGCAAAATTAAGGAGGAGCTAGAGAGTGGAGAGTACAAGGCGCTCACTGTAGTGCACTGCGAGACCTCTACCGGTGCACTGAATCCAATAGAAGAGATAGCAAAGGCTTGTAGAGACGAGGGCGTGATAAGCATAGTAGATGGCATAACCAGCGTGGGAGGAATAGACGTAAGGACTGAGGAGTGGGGAATAGACCTCCTAGTAGTTGGATCTCAAAAGTGTTTGGCTGCTCCTCCTGGATTGGCCATGTTGTCTGTTAGTGAAAGAGCCTGGGAGTGTATAGAGAACAGAAAGGAAGAACTCCCAGATTATTACTTAGACCTACTCAGGAATAAGGGTTACATGGTCGACAGACTCTCTCCGAGAAGGACTCCATTCACTCCTGGGGTCCCTGCTCTCCTCGGGTTATACGAGGCTCTCAAATTAATAGAAGAAGAGGGGCTTGAAAACAGGTTCGAGAGGCACAGAATAATAGGGGAGGGAATGAGAGAGAGTATAAAAGCAATTGGATTGGAGCTATTTCCAGAAGAAGGGGCTTATTCAAACACTTTGACCTCCTTCAAAGTTCCAGAGGGAATAGAGGACAAAGAGCTGAGAGGTAGAATGAAGGAGAAATACGGAGTAATAGTCGCTGGAGGATTGGAGGAGTTAACCGGTAAAATAGTTAGAATTGGGCACATGGGGATCTCTGCTGTTCCGCAGAATGTCTTCGCGACAGTATCTGCACTGGAATGTGCTCTGCATGAGATGGGGTTCAAATTGGAATTGGGATCTGGCATAAGCGCTTTAGAAGATGTCTTTCTCAGAAATAACCTCTAAGTGCATCCTCTCTCCTTTCCTGTTGTAGGCGAAGACGTCCTCCATCCCCGAATAGGGATACCTAGTTATTATGTGTATCACACCGAACTTGGAGAAGAACCTCAAGTCCGACTCAGATGGCCTAGCGCTTCTCCCTGGGTGGCTGTGAACGCTCCCCAATACACTAGGATCCAGAGGGAGCATATCGGTCCTTATGTAGGCTGAGGTACCAGACACCTCTGTTCCCGGTAGAAACAATACCTCTTTTATTATTTTCTTCTCCTTGTCCCCAGAGAGTAGTCCAGCGAATTCCCTTGGATAAGCGGACCTAGATGCGCCTAGGATGAAGTCCAGTGCCTCTTCCACTATGTAGAACATATCGGTTAGTTGAACACCGGGAGTATTAATTCATTGAGTCCGAGGGAGCGCATTGCAATGGGGACTAAGAGAAAGCCCATGCAGCTTCCCCTCCTGCAGCCGAAGTATATTGGGAGGATTCCTATTCCTAATGCTGTTATCTCTACTAGGATCCCTCTCACTCCAGAAATGAGAAATATAGCTGAGGATAATCCAAATAGGACCGAAATAGCTACTAGCCTATAGTTTATCTTCTCTACAAATGATGAGAACTTTCTAGAAAGAAACATGGCTAATATCGTCGCTAGTCCTCCCGAAACTAGAGCTGTTCCTATTAGAACCACAAATAGATCCCCAGAGAAATCTCGGAAAATGGATTTGAGTGCTGCTGCTGGCCCACTCCTAGTGGCTCCTAGCAAATAGAGCATTACCATTGCGTACATTGCTTCAGCGGTGTTTATTCCTCCTATGGTGACGAGATATTCTCTCTCGTTTCTCGATTTCCTTATGAGACCTGCTGCTATGGATGGACTAACCCCTGGAATTACCCCGGATATGATTCCAGCAACCGTTCCTGCTAGGCTTCCCCTCATTAGCTCCTTTCTCCTGGTTCTAACCCTGATTATCTGCCTAGGAACTTTTCCGGATGTGAGGACAGAGTGTATTATGGTTGGCGCAGTGAACAATCCGACGAATGAAGGAAATAGAGCTGTGTCTTGATCTAGGAAACCTAGATCCAGGACGTATATTCCCAAGATTCCGGAGAGGAGTACAATGAACATTGCATATATCCTCCTATAATAGGATCGTTCAGAGGCTATGAGAAAGAGGAGTATCCCCGAAAGGACTATAGAGGTGTTCTTTTCTATTATTTGGCTCAATATCGGAAGAACTAGCATAAACATTGGTAAGATCATCAAAGATAAAATTAAGGAGAGAATACTCCCGGCGAGTGTTAGTACTACTGCCATGTGTCCTCTTCCCATGAGCAATAGCCTATGGGCTGGTAAAATTGAGCCTGTGGATGGATCTGGAGCTCCTAAATAAGTGGAAGGTATCGTGTTCACGAAAGTGTGCGCCACGGCCATTGAGACTATGAGGACAGCTAAACCTTCGATTCCCAGCTCTCTAGACAAAATCGGGAAGAGAGGAATGAGTATGGATATCAAATTGTTCACGTGCATTCCCGGTATTGTCCCTGTGATAGACGCTAAAATTGCTCCGGAAATCGCCAATAAGAAGAGAAGAAAGTTGTCAGCCAAGTTCTCTCACCTCTCTGAGTACTATCTCAGGTTCTCCCTTGTAGATTACTATCAGCCCAGAGAAAGAGTAAATTCTTCCTTTAGTGAGTTCCAGTCTCTTGGGAGAGAAGACTTTTATTTCCTCTTCCTTGGTTTTAATCCTCAGAACTGAGAAAGAGCCATAGTCCTTCTCACTGATTAGCTTGGCCTCCAGTAGCACCAATTCTCCTACTTCCCTGTTCTCTATTCCGCTGACTTTCTTTGGTTCCCTGTTTCTTATTTGTACTTCCCCCTCGTATCTCGGAATTAAATAACAGCGTTTTTCCCAGCACTTTACTCTCCCAGAAGCTATTACCAAGTCTCCTATTCTACCTTTCTTTTCGGTATAGACTCTCAGTTTGCTGGAGCCGTCGCTCAGCTCTAAGTAATTCTCCTCTGCTCTGAAGATGTATCCCCAGGTCATGATTATTTTTCCATTGAGTTCGCTTGATATCTCTCCCAAATCCACGTAGATTTGATTGTTAACTCCCATTGATTGCATTGCTGAGAGACCCATGATCAGGCAGGAGAGAGACAGTTTGAGGAGGAGTTTCTCTGGGCCTCTCAAGACACCCACCTCCTAGTGTCTGACGATATATCAAAACAAACTACTAGTATATAAAGTTTCCTGATCAATCGGATCTTCGGTTTCACCCGTGAGTTGCAAGATGTCTCGAGTACATAGGATTCGAGTCCTTGAATGTGGAATCCGAATGAACTATTCGAGATGACAATGACCTAATGCCGAGGAAATCGACTAGAATGGTGAGCAAAGAAGACGTGTAATGGGTTACCCAGACATCCACCTCTGGAGGAATTGGCAACTTCAACTCAGTTATCTCGCAGGTTCCATTTACTTGGAAGAGTTCTAGAATCCAACTCTCTTCCTTAGGGAGAGTCCTAGCTTTAAATGCGGGATTCCCTAG
>QMUK01000017.1 GCA_003660555.1 Thermococci archaeon | reverse complement strand
CTGAAAGTCTTTCTGTGAGTTCCTCTCCGTGCTTGGGATACTCACTTTGTTCAAATGATTTGGGCTCCTCTGAGGTTCTAGTTGGTTTCTCCTGAGTTTCAAGTAATCTCTCGTGATAATTTCTTTCAGAGGTTCTTTCCATCTCTTGGACTTGGAAGAGAGTCCAGGTTGAAATTGCCAGAGCGATTAAGACCAAGATCAAGGCCACTCTGGACTCTTCCAACATATCACCCTTTCTTTTCTAGGTGGATTGAGTATATATATTATATCGGGTTGAAACTGTCAGAGTTTACGTCAAGGAATACAACAGAAGAAAGAAGTCATGAATTGGTGAAAAGCTAGAGGTCCTTTAGGATCAAGTACACGCAAAGTTCCCCACACATAGTGCAAGGCCCTTCTCCCGTGAAGAACCTCTCTCTTATTTTCTTGGCCTTCTTTGGATCTAGACAAAGGCTGTATATTCTCTTCCAGTCTAGGTTTCTCCTAGCCTCTGATATTTCCCTGTCCTTCTTTAGAGCTCTCTCCCCCAGCTTGACTATGTCTCCTGCATGGGCAGCTATCTTAGAGGCTATTAGTCCTTCCTTCACCTCTTCTGGAGTCGGAAGAGATAGGTGCTCAGCTGGAGTCAGGTAGCATATTAGGTCAGCTCCCTCTGCAGATGCTATGGCTGCTCCTATTGCTGAAGAGATGTGATCGTAACCAGCAGCTATGTCAGTGACCAAGGGGCCCAGCAAGTAATAAGGCGCTCCCTTGCAAAGGGACTTCTCCAGCTTGACGTTGGGAGCTACTTGGTCCAAAGGCACATGGCCTGGGCCTTCAACCATTACTTGTACCCCTTTCTCCCAAGCCCTCTCTACCAATCTGGATATCTCCAGCATTTCAGCCATTTGCAAGTAATCGCTTGAATCCAAAACAGATCCGGGCCTGAGAGCATCTCCCAAGCTCAGTACTACGTCATACTCAGATGCTAGTTCCAAAAGGTAGTCGTAATTCTTATTCAGAGGATTTTCCTCCTCGTTATGAAGCATCCAAGCAGAAATTATTGCTCCTCCCCTGCTGACTATTCCAGCTACTCTCCTCTCATTTCTGGCCATTGCCTTCTCTATGGTCTCCTTGGTTACTCCAGAGTGGACTGTAACGAAGTCGACTCCGTCCTTGAAGTGCTTCTCTATGACTTTGAAGAGATCGTCCTCTGTCATCTCAACTCCTGCTCCTCTCTTTTTTATTGCTTCGAGGAAAGCTTGGTATACTGGAACTGTTCCAAAGGGGACTGGAAACTCCATTAACTTCCTCCTTATTTCGTCTAGATCTCCTCCGGTGCTCAGGTCCATCATGGTATCGGTACCGTATTCAACAGCTATTCTGGCTTTCTCCAGCTCCATTTCCAAGTCGGTCTGCAGAGTAGAAGTACCCACGTTCACGTTCACCTTGGTTGTGAGTCCTTCCCCTATTCCTACCAGTTTCACCTCTTCCCTCCTCTCTAGGTTCCTAGGTACTACCACCTTCCCTTGAGATATCTTCTTCAGAAGGAATTCCAGTGGAACTCCCTCTTTCTCCGAGATCTCCTTAATTTCCTCTCTGATCTCCCCTGACTTTGCCTCCTTCATGAGCAAATTCATCCCCATGGGAATCGTAGGAAAAGCTTTTCAACGTTTCACGAAACTGGTTGGGGAAGTACATGGTCAGGTTGGGCATAGTGGTCTCTGAGTTCAACTTCGAGATAACCAAGCTGATGTTGGATTTAGCTTTAGAACACGCTGAATTCCTAGGTGCTGAAGTGAAGGAAATAGTGATGGTTCCTGGAGTAATGGAGGTTCCCCTAGCTACCAAGGAGCTCTTAAAGAGAGAGGAAATAGATGCTGTAGTAACCCTCGGGGCTGTGATAAAAGGGGAGACTATGCACGACGAAGTCATAATGAGTCACGCCGTCAGGAAGATAATGGATCTCAGCTTGGAGTACGAGAAGCCAGTTGCCCTAGGAATTTCTGGCCCAGGGATGACTAGGGCAGAAGCACACGCTAGAGTAAACTACGCTAAAAGAGCAGTAGAGGCTGCCGTTAAATCTCTGAAGAAGCTGAGAAGGATCAGAAAAGAGGAAGAGAAGTGAAAAAGGAAAAACAATAAATAGCAATAACAGAGAAGTGGGAAATATCGGGACAGCTGTTACGCGGAGGAGTTCAATTGGAAATCAAAGAAGGGAAGGTAATCCCGGTATATAGGAGAGTAGGCCCAGTACTCTCTATTTCTCTCTTCTTGTTCGTGCTGTTCCTCCTGATTCTTTATCCTCTGACCAAGAATTTTCCCCCAGTGATCCTAATCCCAATTCTCCTGATCCTCCTAGCCTATTACATATCAAAAGAGGCCAAGGATTTGAACTCGAAGGTTAAGATCATATCGGAATCAATTCGCTCCGGAGAAATCTTCTTTCAAGAAGAGCAGACATTCGAGATTGGAGAAATAGAAATAGAGGGGTATTACACAGGATCCGGAAGTCACAGGAGTTACTCGGTGAAACATATCTTCAAAGCGGAGAGGGAATCAAGGGGAATTAGAGCGAAAGTGCCTTTCGGTCCCTATTACATATCTGTGGATAAAGAGGGAGAAGGAATAATTAGAATGAGGGGTTTGAGAATAAAGGAGGGCAATCTCAAAGGTGTGGTAATTTGTGGTCTCACTCCCTCTTTCGAATACGAAGTAGAGAGAGGGGGGAAATTAACCATTTCCACCCAAGAAGACTACTCTGAGATGAGGGTCTTTCCCTCCGGAAACTCACTTAAGGGAGAGGTAAAGTCCTTTCTGAGGAAAGCCAGAAAAGTCAGAGTTAAGTTCTGCTCAGAGGATGCTGAATCCGTCCTAGGAGAGGGAGAGAATTTCTCGTTCGAGTTAAACCCCATAAACGAGAGGATATTAGTTTTCTCCCAAAAAACTAGTCCTAAGGAAATCACGGAGAGATTAGGATTGGAGAGTTGCGTCTGTGGAGTAGGAGAGTTTCTCTTGGAGCTGTCGCTGAATTTACCTCTTGGGAGAGACGTTTCCTCTTCCCTCAGAGTCAGGGGGATTCCCTCCACCTCTTCCAAGTGATTAGGATTCTCCTAATTACCATTGAATTCGTTATTACGGCCAAGAGGAGTAGGGTCTCTATTGGTCTTCCCAGTATTGCCCCTATCATGAGGAGAAAGATCCTGACGTCTCTGGTAGCATCTACTCTTGAGAACACAGCCAATTCCCCGAAATCTAGTTCATACTTACTTCCGGTGTAGCTTATTAGGAAAGTTCCCATTAGGGATAGAAAGCAGAGAGGCCAAACCACTTGGTCATGAGCTAGCTCCCAATAGCCCCATGAAAGACCAAATATCATAGAGAAATCCGCTATTCTGTCTAATAGTGAATCCAACCAAGCCCCGAACTTTGATCTCCTGAATCCAAGCCTCGCAACTTCTCCATCGCAACCGTCTATTATGGAAGAGGTCTGAGCTAGTATTCCTCCGAGTGCTAGTGACCCAATAGCAAATAAAATAGATGATGAAATTGCTATTAGAAAACTAAAAGCAGATATTAGGTTTGGATTAACTCTTCCCCATTTCTTCAGGATTAGGGCAGATATCCTAGTGGATATCCTTCTGTTTATTGACCTCGATATTATTCCATCTTCGGGTTTAGTCAAACTATTGAGTAGTGTCCTTTCCGCTTCAGACAAGTTCTCTGGAGTATCTATGTCCATCCAGAATCCATCTATTTCTAGAGCTCTAACTCCTCCTTTCTTGGAGAGAACTCTTATTCCCCCGGAGAGAGAGTCGTCTCCAACCTTCAAGCTTTCCTCTATGGCACGAAATATCTCGGGAGTAGATAGCATTAGCCCGCAATCTAAGGCTTGATATTCCTTCAATCCCTTTCCTATGTCTATGACTAAGTTGTTACTCAGCTTAACCCTAGTCGCTTCTCCGGTGTCTCTCGATAGGTCTCTGTCAACTAGGAGGACAAAGGGATATTCCTCTTTGAAATTAACTAGTTTTTTAATAGCACTGGGATCGAAAACGTGGTCGCACATCATTATTATGAATCTGCTCTCTGATGATAGGTGATCTCTAGCTTTCAGCAAAGAGAGACCATTTCCTTTTTCCCATTCCTCGTTTTCCACGTATCTTATCCTCGCGGAGTATCTCTTTCCATCTCCAATCTCCTCTCTTATTTTCTCTCCCTTGTATCCGATTACTATGACGAAGTCCTCTACTCCGCCTTCCTTAGCAGAGAGTATTGCCCTTTCTAGTAATGTCAATCCAAGGAGTTTCACTAATCCCTTCGGTCTCTCCTTAGTTAATTCCCCTAATCTACTTCCTCTGCCTGCTGCTAGGATTACAGCCTTCAAGGACTCCCCCGTCTGCTTAGAGATTTCAACGGAGAAAAAACTATCTCACACTCTGGTTGAACACTGCACCAGCAAGTTTTGCTCTACCTCGTGTTTTTTCTCAATGGATAACTTAGAGGCTGGAGTTCGTTTATTATAAGATGTATTCCACTATTTATGGAGAAGGGGAGAAGTCTCTAAGCAATGAGATAGTAGTGGTAAGGAGACACACAGTGTGTTACTTAGGGAGAAATGAATGAGACCAATGCTATGGAGATCACTCCGGTCAGGTATATTCCGTCAAAGGTTCCTGCTCCCCCTATACTAACTAGAGGGGAGTTTATCTTACTCCACTCTGAAATTAGCCTCATTACGTCTGCTCCTATTAGGGTGCCCATGGTTCCGGAGAAGTAAGCTAAAGGAACTGCCACTTCTCCAAATGCAGAGGAAATTAGAGCAGAACTCATTGGTGGGACAAGTGCTGGAGTGACTATTCCCACCCCTGGAATTACTCTGGAAACAGAGAAACTCACTAGGGAGACGAATCCCAAAGATAGAATTATAGGCAGTATCCCTATCTCCTTAAGCATGAATGGGAGTAAATAAATAGAAACTAATATGGGTATGAGGGCTCCACCCAAATTTATTGCAATTACCGTTCTCTCCCTCTTGAATTCTGGAATTGGATATGGTATCCCGAAAAAGACTATGAATCTCTCAGAGGGAACGAAACACTCCCTTTCCAATTCGAGTATTGGGACATTTACTCCACTCAGTGCCAAAGACAAGAAGAGTATGAGTGTTGCTATAAAGAGAGACTCCCCTCTATTTAGTCCTATTGACTCGAAAAGTCTCGAGAATCCTCCCATTAGGAAAAGTATCATGAGATAAGAGAAGGAAACCAGTAAGAAGAGTAGTAGTATCCTCTTGTGCATAGGTAAGTGATATCTGATCAAACTAATCCCTTCCGAATAACTCTAGGACCCTACTTATTATCTTAGAAGAACTGTTCAGCTCGCATTCATACTTCTCATTTATTCTCACGATTTTGGATTTCATTCCTCTCTCTCTGAGTTTTTTGAGTAATTCATCTTCGTTTACCTCTTGATTTGGTCCCAAAACTATTAAATCTGGATTTATTTCTTCTACAGGTCTCAGAAAGTCTTCTTTGTCCCCAAGTATGGCCCTATCAACTGGCTTGAGTCCTTCAACCATTTCTCTCCTTTGTTTCTCTGGAATCACTGGATGTCTTCCCTTTTCCTTTAGGACTATCTCGTCCCTAGCTATTATCACTATTAGCTCTCTCCCCATTTCCTTTGCTCTCCTCAAAAAGTAGAGGTGGCCGGGATGCAAGAGATCAAAGACTCCAGCAACTAATACCCTCATGGGAATCCCCTAGGGTAGGAAGTCCTCCTTCTCTATTTTCTCTGGAAGATAAACTTCTGCTACGTACTCCAAACTCTTGCTGCTAAAAGCCTGTTGCTCTATACGTATCTTCTTCTCCAACATGAGGTTTATCTCCCTTTGCCACTCTTCGTTTTTGAACCAGGGGTAGTCCTTCAGCTCCTTGGCTCTTTTTATGTCTCCCTCTTTTAGTTTGTGGACTTGTCCGTGCAAATTGTATTTGTCAACGTCGCTCATGGTGACTCCGAGGAACTTGGCATCTGGAGTTCCTAGTTTCTCTGATAGATAGGCCAGATTTATGCTTCCTTGTTTTATCACACTGTATATGTACCAGCCATATGGATCTCCGTCTGTGAAGACGTAAACTGGTAAATTGGCCTCGTAGTAAAGCCTATGTATTAACCTCCTAGTCCCCCTGCTAGGCTGACCCTTAGTGGCTACCATGAGGCAGTTGTTCTTTTTCCAGAATCTCTCTTCTGCTAATCTCTCGAACATCGCTCCAGTTTCTATTACCAGCACGTAATCTGCTTGTATGTCTAGGAATTCTATTTCCTCGACGTTGCTTGGGATTCCCCAACCTCCTGTCCCGAGTTGCGAGGCATCTATCTCAAAGGTCTCGTCTACCACTCTCTCTCTGAGCACTATGTTCCCTATTAGGTAGCCTTTTCTGTCTGCGGAAATGTGTAGCTCCTCCCTCAGAAGGTTGAGTGATACTTCTAGATCCTCTATTACTGGATTTGATTCGGATTGATCCTGAAAGGTTACTTCTTTGGAATTCGGAAGATTCCTCTTCAGAGCATAGTATACATCTCTGAGACTAGCGTGCTTTCCCTTTTGTATCAATTCCAAACAGTAGGAGGCTACCAAAAGAGTCTGCATGAACTTCTTAGCGTGAGCTAGGTTCAGGAAGTATCTCCTTCCACTCTTTTCCCCTAACTGGAGTAGTCTCCTCTCAGAGTCGAAGTAAACGTTCCCCAAAGCTCTTACAGGGATCTCTATGTATGGGGAATTTCCTCTCTTTAATTCCTGAAGCATCCTATTCCCGAGTTGTCTCAGCCTCTTTTCTGCTACCTTCATCTAAACCACCACCATTACTAATTAGAATTACCTTTTCTTCTTTTTTAATAGCTTCTTCTCTCTCTTCTTCGCTGAAATCCTCTGATGATAAATACTTCTTGGATATTAACTCGGATAGCTCAGTTTCTATTTCCTCCTCAGACGCTCCTGTTAGCCTAGACATGGCCTTTGCCACTTCCGGAACGTACTTGAGAAGGGCTTTCATCTTGGCTTCCTTCTCCATTTCCCTCTTCTTTCTCTTTACATATCTCATGAGCTTCCTAGCTACTTCCATAACTGCCAATCTTATTTCCTTGGATATCTCCGGAACGTCCGCTATTGCTTGCTTCCCCGTTGATGTGTAAGGGATGTGCACCGAGACTATGTTCACTAAAAGGGCTACTTTATCCTTGTTTGGGTCTATTCCATATCTCTTCCAATCTATGGATTTCACCGCCTCAGTTATAGCGCAACCTCCCCTGTCGAATAGTAATGGAGTCCTATTGGCGAACCTGAATACCTCTATTCCCTCCTCGTCTACTTGCCCCCCATATGCTATGCCTACTTCCACTTGGAACGGTATTCCTCCCCTATAGGTCTTAGGTGGCCTAGTGACACAGGCAACGAATTCTGGATTTAAAACTGCTTTCATCGTTCTACTTATGTTCTCTTCCCCTATCGGGCTTAGTCCCTCTGTAGGCGGAGCTAGGAGCTTCATCCTAGAGAAAGCATTTACTATTAGATCTGCCTCCTCCCAATTTAAGTATCTGGCTTCTTTTCTGAGTATCTTAGCTGCCTGAGAGAGGAATCCTGAGTAGATCTTCTTTATTCTTCTTTTCTCCTCTTCGTCCTGTATTTCACTCAAATATTTGTCTAAGTCTTCTATTTGGGTTTCTAGTTTTCTTGAAAGTAGAATGAGAGCCATTTTCTCCTTGAGCTCCCTGACCCTCTTATCACTGAACCTTGAGAGCTCCTTTACCAGAATTGTCTTAAGTGACTTCCTCTCTCCTCCTTTCTCTCTGGCTAATCTAAGTAAATCATCAGCAGTTATTCCATATGGGTGTGGTTTGACTTCCTTCGGAGGTTTCGGCAATTCTTCAGTCACTCTTTCGAAAAGCACTTTGGTCCCATCTGGCTCTATCAATTCTATCTGGACGTGAGGATTCGCTAATGAGGTCAATCTCAAATAATTGAAAGCCCCGTACTTCGATCTGTTATAGGAGACTCCCTTCGCTTCCATTTCTACTCTAGTTCCCATCCACCCCTTCGGATCAAATTCTTCCTTTTTTGAGACTTTTCCCTTATTCTTCTCAACATCTATCATGACTTCAGCTATAATCCCCTTCTCTCCGGTAGAGCTTATTACCCTCACGGGTTTTCCAGAAGAAGTCTGACAGAATAGTACTGCCCCGCTTATACCCAATCCCTGCTGGCCTCTGCTCTGCATGTTTCTATGGGCCTTGCTTCCAGCCAACATCTTTCCGAATACCTCTGGGATGTACTTCTCTGGGATTCCAGATGCGTTGTCTTCTATAGTTATCCTGTATCTACCACCATCTCCTAAGTTTTCTATTCTTATGTAGACGTTTGGGAGTTTTCCGCACTCCTCTCCAGCGTCTATGGCGTTAGTCACTCCTTCGTGAACTATGGTAGTCAGAGACCTTATCCTGCCTGTGTATCCCAGCATAGCTGCGTTCTTCCTGAAGAATTCACTAACACTCATTGATCTGAATTCTCTGAATAATTCGTCAGCTAGGGCCATTGAATCACCCTATCAAGGATCAGTATTCCCACATTGAAAGGAGTTTCTTTCCTTTAAGCTCTCTCTTTCTTCTCTCTAAATATTTATAAACTGAACCATGCGGTGAGCCTCTCAATAGCTTGATTATCGCTTCTCTTGCCAATTCCACCTCTTCGGGCTGGCCTATTATGGAAACTGTCTTGCCATGTATGGAAATACTAGTCCCAGTTGTTTCCTCTATTTTCGCCTTTGCTTTTCCTTCTCTACCAATTACTCTAGCCTTCTGTCTCGTTATGGCCTTCCTAGTACTTAAAAATTCCTCAAGATTTATTATCTCTAGAACTAGATCTTTTTTGACTATGTCCATTGCTTTTTCGGGGGAGAAGCCTCTGGCTATAGCCCTTATAACATCTCTGGCCTTCCATACAGCTAGAGGATCATCTAACTCTCCTTTCGGCTCTATTATTACTTCTCCGTCACTGCTAACTGTTATCTTGGTACTGGTTAGCCTTTCTATTTCTTTCTTGACTTTTCCTCCTTCTCCTATTACTAACCCTACCCTTTCCCTTGGAATCCTAAGGTATTCTCTATAATCCCACATTCAATCACCTTCTTCGACGATGTCTGAGAATATGTCCATTGGATCTCCTGTCTCTACTCCGAGTTTGCTGAAATATCTCACCAGATTCTGTATATCTCTTCTAAGGAGGGGGGCAGAAGCTGGGTGTCTCTTCAGCACCCCTTGAGAGAAGTCTATTAGTACGGGATTGTCCCACATCATCACGTTGTATTCGCTAATGTCTCCGTGAACTAACTCGGCATCCCAGTAGAGTTTCCTGAGGTATCTGATCAGAAGATGAAAGGTCTCCTCTGGATCCTCTGGGGGGGAATCCTTCATTAGTGGTGCTGGATTTCCGTTGTCTCCAATGAATTCCATTACTAGAACGTTGCCTGATACCCTTATTGGCTCGGGAACTCTTATTCCAGAATCATAAGCCCTTCTTAGATTTTTGTACTCTTTCTTCGCCCATAACTTCATCAGATACCATTTATTCTTCCTTATATTTGTGAATCTCGGGTCTCCGTCTATGTACTTCCATATGCTATCTCGAAAATCTGTTGTAGCAGTTCTGAATATCTTGACCGCTAAGTAATCCCCGTTCTTATCAAGTGCCCTGAATACGTGTGCTTCTTTACCAGTGCTTATTACTCCTTGGAGCACTTCGAATACTCCGTGATTGACTAGGTCATAGAGAGCCATGAGAGTGGACTTATCAAATACTCCGTCTATTATCTTGAGTAGGTCTGAATCTTTTTCCTTCATCCTCTCTCTATCTATCAATTCTTCTACTCTATCTATGTCCTCAGGCAAGAAGATCACCTCTAACTCATTCTAATTTCAAGAATCCTCTTCTTCTAAGCCAATTCGCTTCTGTCTGAGAGTATCTCCAAATTACGTCTCCTCTCTCATCGGTTTGGACTACCCAGGGCTTTACTAGGACTACATCTCCTTCCTTTATCCATCTCCTTTTCCTGAGTTTCCCTGGAATTCTGCAGGTTCTCTCGTACCCGTCTTGGCAAATCACCCTTAGATGATTTGCTCCCAACATCTGCGTCACTATTCCGAGTACCTCTCCCTCCCTAGGTATCCTGACTTTCAGTTCATCCCCGTTACTCTCCCTTCTCTTCCCCTTTCTCAAAGCATATCCCACCTAAAACGTTCTCGGACACTATAATAGATTCCAGGCAAGAATTTATTTTTCCTAAGAGTCTGTTTGGGGTATTAGCCTTCAACTTAATTAATATTTCCCCATTTCTTCTCAGCACTTCTCCACTCTCCTCGGGGGATATGGAGAGAAAGATCTTCTCGGACACTTCCCTGTGGTAGGATATTCTTATTCTTGCCTTACTTTCTCCCATGGTACTACCTTCCTGTTCTCATTACCCTCTTCACTGGATAAGTCCTTTCTCTGCCTCTTCTATCCACTAAAACCACCTTGTCTCTAGAGACTCTCTTTACCAGCATGTCTCTCCCATCTAGTTTCACCCTTTCTCCCTCTCTTAACTTAATTCTAACAGATATTGTGAATTTGTACTTATTCTTGCCTGTAGACCTGTCTCTACCGACCAGTCTCTTGCTTTCCTTTATTTCGACTCCATATCTCTTCCTTACTTCCCTAACAAACTTTCTAGCGTCCCCTAATGACAAGAACATTAGATCTAGCCCCTCTTTTCTCTGTTTTATTTCCACTATTGGATTGTCTGAGTTAAACTCGATTGAATTAGTTAGATCGAGAATTGATGCTAGTTCTTCTTCCTTGAAGCCCCTTAGCTGGACCTTGGCAGTGTGTACTCCCTGGAGTAATTTAGAGCATTCTGGACAGATCTTCTCTGTTAGGTCTATTTTCCCCTCTAATTCTACAGAGAAAACGGATCCTGATGTATTGGACAGGGTCATTTCAACTGAATAGGAACCGTCTGAAATGGAAGTTACCATTAATTCCAATATTTTTCCGGGAAACGTTGTCTTTCTCTTAATTTCTCCCATTAATAGTTCCTCTAGGCTGCTTTTAATCCACTTCCTCCCCTTTCTGACGGAATTACAAACAGGACATTTTTCCACTTTTATTTCCGGTATCTCGGGGTAGTTCTTCTCCAAGAAGCAGGAGTCACACAATCCATCTATTAGTTTAACGTCCTCTTTCCCACACCTATAGCAGAATTTCCTCATATTCTCACCAATTGGGCGTGTGGAACTCCTCCTATAATCAGTACGTTCTCCTCTCTTACGTATCCAGCCTCTATAGCTGCGCGTACTATTCTCTCCCCAACTAGGTTGGCTATGGTGCATTTCCCTATTTGGTTTATTCCCTCTTCTAGAGTCATTAGATCCCCACCATAGAATCCCTCTTCAACCCTTAGAACGAATCTTCCTTCTTTAAACTCTCTTCCGAGGAGCTCCTCATCGCATATTGCTACTATGACTTCTCCTTCTTTCCTATGGACTTTGACTCTAATCAAGACGATCCCCCTCAGAGATGTCTCAGTGGACTTTTTGCTCCACAGGCCTCACATTTCAACATGTATACTCTTCCCTCTCTGATGATCTTAGTGTCTGGTCTCTTGCATATCGGACACAAAACGAATTCCCTTACGTATTTCTCTATTCTATCGGATATGAATTTATTGGAGAACCTCCCCTGGAGGACTCCCTTTCCTCCCTCTATCCCTCCTGCAGTAGCTAGCTCTCTCAGTAAGTATTTCATTATGTGTTCTTCGTCTCTATTCAGTGTTTCAGATATCTCTTTCAGATTCCTTATTACAGTTCTATTCCCTTCTATAGTGGAAACTACTCTAGGCATCTCAAACCTCTTCTTTTCAAGGATGCTCTTTGGAAGAGAGTCTCTGGCTCTCTTCAGTAGGGTGTGGTAGTCATACATTTTACAGCACCCTCCTGTAAACTCCTGGCTTTGGTTCATATATTTCTCCTTCGTTTAGCAGTTCTATTATCAAGTCCGATAACTCCTCCTCATCTAAACTCAATTCCTCGGAGAGAGTATCCATGCTAACTCCTTCTCCATAGTCTTTTTCCTCTATGAGTCTTAGGAGCTGTTCTCTTTTATCTATTTCCTCTGGTACCATTTCGACTTCTAGCTCCTCGGTTTTTCCCCTCCTGGATACATAAGACTTTATCATCTCCAGTTCCCTCAGTATCTCGAAGTTAGGATCCTCTATTTTCCTAACTATCTCCGGAGATATGTACAACTCTCCGCCGTACTCTCGAATCCTACCTATTACGTCCACTGTGTCTCCTATTTCAATTGACGCTAATTTCGGAATATCTTCTCCCCAGACTTTTAGCCTTATTGTGTCTGAGCCATCATCTATTGTAAGAGCTAGGTAGTTCTTCTCTTTCCCCTCGTATTTCGACACAACTGTGCCAATGACGTGTACTCTCCTGACCTTTAAACCGTTGCTTAGAGTCAGTACTCTCTCCTCTTTATCGTATTTCCCATTGGATATTTCTTTTAAGTATAGTTTGAATGCTATTTCTCTTCTAAAGGCCATACCATCTCCTCACATTTGCCCTAAATCTCTCAGATCAGATATAACTCTGTATATTGCTCTAGCTATGTCGTCTACCTTTTTCGCCCCTGTGCAAACCACTTTTCCAGAGCCGAAGAGAAGGAGGACTACCTTGGGATCATCTAGTCTGTATATTAGACCAGGGAACTGTTCAGGCTCGTACTCTGAGTTCTCTAACTGGAGAGCTATTTCATTCAGATTTAAGCTTGCTTTGAGATTGGCTGATGCCACTATGTTTTGGACCTCTATCTTTGGCTCAGATCGTATATCTATCCCTATCTCCTTCAATTTCTCTACTACCTTCATTATAGCTCTTTTTGCATCTTCTGGGGACTTCGCGCCTGTGCAAACGAACTTTCCAGAGCTGAATATAAGAGTTGCCGTTTTCGGATCATCTAACCTATACACAACTCCGGGGAATTGTTCGGGTTCATATTCTATGTCATCTAGTGCTGTAGCTATAGCTGTGAGATTTATATCATGATCCAAAGAGGCTGAGGCCACCACATTCTCTATGTTGACTTCAGCTTCCTTGACTATTCTCTCTATTTCCTCCTTACTCAACTCCAAGCTCGGCACCTTTTTATATGTAGGGCGGAAAAGCTTATAAATGAATAGTCAAACAATCAAAACCATAAGTAGTTAGGTAATCCGGGGTTGTCCACCGAATTATCTCTCACTTGGATGACTGACCATCTTCAATTCTGGAACTAGAGCGGTGTTCGACACCACTAACAATTGCTTAAAGCTGAAGAGCGGTGAATTCCTCAGTGTCCCATGATTCCACAAATGTGCTGTCTATCCACATTATTCTCGATGGAAAAGGCAATAAGTTGAGTCCGTTTACTTCCCAAAGGGGGTGAAGATGGAGATACCGGAGGAGATAAAAAAGTACATAGGCCTATCAAATGAGGAAATAAGTATACTTAGAGGAGAAGCAAGTGGACTAATCAAGGAAAACATGGATGGGATAATAGAAGAGGTGATATCCTCTCTTTCCCAAAATGAAAGAGCTGTAGAAATCGTTAAGGCGTCTGGACTCAGTATAGAGAGAGCCAAGGAACTATTTCGTGAATGGTTGAATCTAACTCTGGAAGGTAATTACGACGAGGAACACGCCTCTAGAGTCTTTAAAATAGGATTGGCTCATTGTAGAGAGGGGGTCCCAGAGAGACTGATGGTTTCGACTATGGGGGTCTTCTCAAGAGAGATGATTAGAGTGTTGCTCAAGTCAAACAAAGCTGAATTAGTTGTTCCATTGTTAAAGGCTCTCTACTGGAACTTAGCATTAATGTTAGACTCGTATGAAGAGGCAAGGAAAAGGAGCTTAGAGAGGGCGACTGGAATTAAAGGAGAGTTACAGGAGAGACTGATAAGCATTTCATCTAAGGAAATTTACGATGAGTATTCCGAAAAAAGACGTGGATAAGATTAGGGTCATGAGTTCCACGAAGAGAGGGTCTTTTATTCGATGGGCAGTGACGTCCTTAAGACTAATAAACAGAATGGAGATACCTTGGAGCATCTTCAATCCCTGGATCCATTGAAGAGCTCAAAAAGGAGACAGACTTTCCGGATGAAACAATTAAAGAAGTGTTTAAGATCATGTCCTCAGACGAAGAGGCCTAGAGATAATGAAGAGGAACGAGGAGAGTAGTGAAAGACGTCAAAAGTCTTGAGAGACTAGTTCTCTTACATTGAATGGGAAATACGACGAAGAACGTCTCTCTAAAATTCTCAAACTAGGCGTGACCCTAGCTCAAGGGTACCAAGGAGAACAGTAATGGCTACCAGACCCTCTTCTCTACTAAGGTCTGAGCCACTCATTGGGAAAAAGAGATGTGGTCTCATTCCATTGGTCTTGAAGATTCTCGGATGAAATCTCTTCTTAATGTATTCCTACTCTACCAGTAGACAAAGGAGTGGGAAACAGCCACGGAATTTCGAGAAAACTACAGGAGAGAATAGTGAGAATACCTAGGGAAGAGATGTACAAGGAAGTTCTCGAAGAATACTTAGGTCCCTAGAGTCCAGTCCTCTAGGTATTTAGCTTGTTCTTCTGTCAGAGAATCTATTGATTTTCCTCTACTCATTAGAAATTCCAAAGCAACCTCTTCCTCTATCTCCTTTGGTACTTCGTATACCCTGTTCTCCATTTCAGGATAATTCTCAGAGAGATACCTCATGGAAAGAGCCTGTAGAGAGAAACTTATGTCCATTATCTCTATTGGATGTCCGTCACCACATACCAGATTGACCAACCTTCCCTCGCCGAGGAGATATATCCTTCTCCCGTTTCTGAGCCTGTATTCTCTAACACAATTTCTGACTTCTTTAATTTCCGTGGATATCTCCTCTAGATCTCTTAGGTTTATCTCCACATTGAAGTGTCCAGCATTCGCTAAAATTGCTCCTTCTCTCATCTCCAAGAAGTGTTCTCTCCTCAATACGTCTTTGCAGCCAGTAGCAGTGACGAAGAAGTCCCCTATTCTAGATGCTTCTGATATCTTCATCACTTCGAAGCCATCTAGGAGTGCTTCCACTGCCCTAACGGGATCTACTTCACAGACTATTACCTTGGCGCCCATTCCCCTAGCTCTCATGGCTATGCCTCTGCCACACCATCCATATCCTATCACTACGAAGTTCTTTCCTGCTAATAGTGAATTCGTGCTTCTCATTATCCCGTCTATGACCGATTGCCCAGTTCCAAATCTGTTGTCAAAGAGGTACTTCATCTTCGAATCGTTTACACCTATAACTGGGAATTTCAGCTTTCTTTCTCTTTCTAGTGCATTTACTCTCCTTATACCAGTTGTTGTCTCCTCGCAAGCTCCTTTTGGGTTGCCTATGCCCTCTAAGTGGTTTAATACTATTAGATCCGCTCCGTCGTCTATTACGAAGTCGGAATTCCTTAGGACAAATCTGAGGTTCTCGTAGTATTCTTCTTCTGTTTCCCCTCTCCAAGCTCTCACCTCGGCTATCTCAGATATTGCCATGGCAACGTCGTCCTGAGTAGTCAACGGATTACAGGACGTGGCATAGACCTCTGCTCCTCCTTCCACCAAAGTTTCTATCAAGACTGCCGTCTTAGCCTCTAGATGCAAAGCTATGCCTATTCTAATCCCATCGAAAGGTTTTTCCTCAGAGAATTTCCTTCTTATCTTCCCTAGGACTTTCATGTTCTTTTCAGCCCATCTTATCTTCTTCAGACCTGATTCCATCATGATATCTCCTCTCCGCTTTTCTGAGAATTCTCTCAGCGTCAATTCTAAGATATTCTCCCTCTTGGAATAAGATTTCCCCATCGACCATTACTCCCACTATGTTAGATGGATTCGCTGAGTAAACTAGAGAGATATATCCCTCGAATGGAACCAGATTTGGCCCTTTCTCCAAGAAAACTAAGTCTGCGCGATATCCTACTTCCACTTCTCCGATTTTTATTCCTAGGGCTTTACCTGCATTAGAAGTAGCCATTTGGAAGTACCTCTCAGGTGGCACTGTCTTTCCCATAGACCTCATTACAAGAGAGGATACCTTCATCTCTTGAAACATGTCCAAGCTATTATTGCTGACAGCACTGTCTGTTCCTAGGAGCAGGTTTACTCCTCTCTCCACCATTTCAGAAATTGGAGCAACTCCGGAACTAAGTTTAAGATTGCTAATTGGATTGTGAACTACACTACTCCCCCTCATGCTCAGAATGGAGATCTCTCTCTCAGAGAGATGCACTCCGTGCGATAGTATCTCCTCTCCGGAAAGGAAACCTATCTTCTCTAAGTACTCCACTGGTCTCAGCCCTTCTCTCTCTTTTACTTCCATGACTTCTTCCTCTGTTTCAGAGATGTGCATCTGTATCTTCAGATTCTTCTCTTTCGATATTCTCTTTACTTCTAAAAGGAGCTCTTTAGAGCAGGTATATGGAGAGTGAGGACCCAAAGTGGCCTTTATTCTATCGAATTTCTCTCCTGATATGTAATCCAAGAATTTCATTGTTTCTTCTAGTTCTTTCTCCCTGAGATCCTCCATTCCTAGGTCTATCATTCCATATGAGAGAAATCCACGCAATCCAGACTCTTGAACTGCTTTAGCTACTTCTTCCTCATGGAAATACATGTCGCACACTGTAGTTATTCCATTTCTGGTGCATTCAACTAGGCTCAACAACGCTCCGTAATAGCAGTCCTTTCTGCTCAGTCTCTTCTCTATGTCCCACACCTTAGGAAGCCACTCGCTCAATGGGAAGTCTTCCACCGTTCCCCTGAAGAGACTCATTGGCAGATGAGTGTGGGAATTCACTAACCCTGGAATTAGTATTTGAACTTCTTTCGCTTCTCTCTTCTCTTCTACACTTTTTCTCCTTCTTATCTGCTTTATGGTTCCGTTCTCTATCACTAGAAGGTAGTTGTTG
>QMUK01000016.1 GCA_003660555.1 Thermococci archaeon | reverse complement strand
TTAAACAGGGGGGACAGAGCTATAGTCATAGGTAAAAAGGGAGAAATAGAGGAATTCGCCAACTATTTGGCGAAGGAGTGATGTGGAGAATTTAGTATGGGGAGTGAGGGAAATGCTCGTATCAGGTAAAGAATTGCCTAGGAGGATTCTTCTAGGAATAGTCCTGATATTGCTGACGTTCTCGGTACTATCCCCCCAAGCACACTCAGGAGGAACAATACTCTTCGATAACTCCCATGGAGAGAAGAAAAGTGTAACAGATAGGGGAAACAATGGACTATCCAAGCTCAAAGAAGAAATAGAGGCCATGGGATACGAAGTGAGGGTAGCTAGAGAGAGGAACTTTTCTCTCGAGGGAGTCAAAGCATTGGTAATAGTACAGCCGACAGCAGGCTTCTCTCAAGAAGCTAGGAGGATAAGGGACTTCGTATACAGAGGGGGAATACTCATCGTTCTATCAGATCCAGATCCAGAAGGAAATAGAGCAGTTAATTCCCTATCAAGAGAATTCGAAGTCACTTTCTCCGGAGAAGCAGTAATTGATCCAATATATAACGACGGAGATCCAGAAAACATTCTAATAAGAGATCTACTCTTAGGGAGAGAGAAGAGAGAAGTAACGGTATATGAAGCCTGCTACCTAGTTTCGGGGCCATCTCCACTCAAGCTAAAGCCCATAGGGAAAGCTAGTCCTGGAGCTAGACCTTCTTCAGCCACAGTCTTCATGGAAGGAACACTAGGAAAAGGGAGGGTAATTTTCGGATGTGATTCTGATTTTCTCACTAATCGGAGAATCTCACCAGCAGCATTGGATTTCATAAAATACTCTCTTGGGGAATTAGGGAAGGAAGGTGGCACAATTCCGATATCGGTTTCTCTTCCGACCAAGTTCGGAATGGCATTGGGAATAATAATAGCTCTCGCCATATTGACCTTGTTCCTGATTTCCCTGAGAGGAGGCAAAGCCAGAGTTAGAAGAAGAAAATTGATCACAGAGAGAGAGGCAGTACCAGAGGAAAAAGATAGAAAAGTGTCTAGGAAGAGAGTTCTGAGGAAGAGGAAGGTAAGGAAAGAGGAACCGAAAAGAATACCAAAGAAAGCCCCAAGGGAGGAAAGAATAGAGAAGCCTCCTACCGAAATTGGGCCTGCAGTAGAGAGAGAAGCAATAAAAGAGGAGGAGAGAAGACGAGAAGTAATTAGGCCAAGAGAAAGACCAGAGACACTAGTAAGGGATGAAGAACTCAACAAGCTCCTATCAGAGAAAGAAAGAATAACTAAGCTTATATCTTCTATAGAAAGCTTAAAGGACGAACTAGGTCCGGAAACTTACAGAGATCTGAGAGAAGAGTACGAAAGAGAGCTAGCTGAAGTAGAGGAGAAGATAAGAAGGTTAAGAGGGAGAAGATAGATCGGAGAAGCTCAGTCCTATGGCCTTGGATCTGCCCCCCTCGTTTTTTATCCCTATTATCACGTCTGCTCTAGAGACCATTTCCTCCCTCAGACTGACTACTAGGAACTGACTATCGCTGCTAGCTCTCTTTATCATCTCAGCAACTCTTTCAACGTTTTCTGGGTCCAAATTAGCATCTATCTCGTCGAAAACATAGAACGGTGCAGGTTTGAAACTTTGTATCGCGAATATCAAGGCTATAGCCGTTAGTGCTTGCTCTCCACCCGACATGGCCTCTAGCCTCTTCAGCTCCTTTCCCCTGGGTTTGGCCATTATCCCGACACCACCTCGAAATGGATCGTTTCGATCATCTAGCGTCAATTTCGCCGTTCCACCAGGACTTAATTCAGAGAATATATTGCCAAATCTACGATTTATCTCTTCAAATGTCCTGAGGAAAGTCTCCTTTTTCTTTGAGTCTATTTCACGTATTAATTTTAGGATAGACTCTCTCTCCTCTAGCAATTTGTCTCTCTTTTCTTTTAGTTCGTCGTATCTAGATTTCTCAGCATCGTACTCCTCTATGGCCCTCATGTTTACTTCTCCTATCTCATCCAGTTCTCTCTTCAATTCTTCTATTTCGTCGAGAATTTCGTTTGGATCTCTGAATTCGATCTCTCTGGGTAAGCTAATCTCAAAGTTAGATCTCTCCTCCTCTAGTCTAGATATCTCCCCCATTAGGTATCCCTTTCTCTCCACCAGTTCCTTAATTTCTTTCTCTATTTGTTCTATCTCTCTAGAGATCTCCTTTAGATGTCTTTCCTTCTTAGCTACTATTTTTTGTCTCTCGAGTATCTCCTTAGATGCTCTCTCAATCTCTGAAATTAGATCCCTCTCTTTATCAGCTGTCAATGACAGTTCAACTTTTAACTTATCCAGTTCTTTCTCAAGCATCTCCTTTTCTCCTTGAAGTCTTTCCACATCCTTCAAAATTACCTGTCTTAGATAATCTAATCCTTTTTTCCTGTTCTCTATCTCAGAAGCCTTCTTCTCAATTCTCTCTTTCTCTGAGATTAAATATGAGATCTTTGAGTCTATTGTCTCCAATTCGTTTGATATGGATTGTATTTCGTCGAAGTTCTTGCTCATAATCTCCTGCTTTATATTCTCAAGTTCTTCCAACTTAGTTCTTAGAGAACTAATCTCAGCTCTAACCTCCTCCAGTGATCTGGTTACTTCAGAGAGCTCTCTTCTTTTCTCATTCAATGCATTGGAAATAGAATCTATTTTGGATGATAACTCATCCCTAGAGCTTTTAATTTCTTCGAGAATCTCTGACAACCTTTTGTTTTCTCTCTCCAAGGCAGATATCTCCATCATCATCTCGTCTTTTTCTTTTCTCAGTTTCTCGTATTCCGATGAAAGACTCTCCCTCTTAGATCTGACCTCTTCTAACTCTATCCTAATCTTTTCTAATTTGGCCTGGGACATCAACTTCTTTATTTTTCCCCCACCAACCGTCAGGGAAGCACTTCTCTCTATGAGGTCTCCGTCCAGAGTAACCATCCTGTATTTCCCTAGGAATTTCTTCGCTTCATTTAAATCTCTGACTACTATAGTCCCTCCGAATATGTGCTCCATGACTTTCCTGTACTGTTCATCGAAGTCTATTAGGTCTATCACTCTTCCTATTACGCTCTCTGGCGCATCTATGACTCTAGGCTTGAGCTCCTTTATGGGAAGTAGAGTCTCCTTTCTCCTCAATTTCATCTTTTTCATCATCTCTGCGCATCTCTTAGCAGTTTCCCAGTCCTGTACGACTATGTTCTCTAGCCTCCTACCAGCACACGCCTCTATGGCGTCTATGAAGTCTTTGCTTTTTGGTCGTATTAGTTCAAATACCCTGCCATGAACTCCTTCTGCATCTATTTTCTCCTTCGAAGGCACCCTTCTCTCTAGATCTATCAGTTCTATTTCCAGAGATTTTTGCCTACTGGACACTTCCTCTAGCTCACTACCGATTGCAGTCATTTCCCTCATGTTCTCGGAGACTTTACGTTTGAGGAGGCCTATCCTCATTTGATTCTTGGATATGGTCTCTGACAAGTTGGAAATCCTTTCCTCAACCGAGAGTAGTTTGAACTTATGCTCTTCCAAACTCTTGGCTAGGAGATTAACTTCCAATTCCACTTTTTTCATCTCAGAAGAGAGTCCACTCTCCTTTTCCTGATTTTTCTCCAGTTTTTCCTGAATTTCCCTAATATTTTTCTCTATTTCCTCTATTTTCCTCAGAGATTCCACCCTCTCCCTATCGAGCTCAGAAAATCTTCTCTTTATTTTCACTCTTCTCTCCTTCGTCTCCCTCAACTCGACTGAAATCTCATCTAGTTTTTCCCCTAGATTCCTTAGCTCCCTTGAATATTCTTGGATCTCCCGTAGTATTCCATCCTTCTCCTTAGTTTTCTCGTCAATTTCGTCTGATAAACTAGATATTCTGTCTTTTATATCCCTAATTCTAGTTTCTAAATCGCTCTTAGTCTTTCTTATGTTTTCAAGAACCGAAGAGAAATTTATCTTCTTTTTTGCTTCTATCTCACTTAGTTCCATTCTAATCTGCTTGATTTCCTCATTTATTCTTGAATATTCGTTCATGATGCGATTTCTATCAGATTCAAGCACCTTCAGTTTTTCATTGATTGCATCGACCTTTCTATGTAGCTCCTCTATTCTGAGCGAGAGCTCCATGTATTTACAAGCTTTAAATTCAATTTCTTTTCTGGAAATCTCATCGGAAATGGTCTTATATCTAATCGCCCGCTCTCTTTCCTCTGAAAGTCTGGAGACGTTTCTCCAAACCTCATTTACGAGAGCGTTGAGCGTACCGAGATTCTCCTCAACTCTTCTCAACTCATTCAGAGATCTTTCTTTCCTTTTCTCGTACTCTGATATTCCTGCAATCTCCTCTATTAGCTCCCTTCTTTCGATTTTGTTCATTTGTATCACTTTAGATATGTCTCCTTGTAAAACGAAGTTATACCCATCTGGTTTTATTCCAAGAGACGAGAGGAAATCCAAGAGTTCCTCTCTCTTTACTCTCCTTCCATTTAGGTAATATTTACTCTCCCCTTTCTTACTTATCACTCTGCTCACTTTCGTTTTTTCAGCACCGTTCCTCACAATTAAAGAAACTTCGCTCTTGTCTTTGACTCGCTTCCCATCAAAAAATATTAGGTCTGAAAGTCTCCCAGCTCTTAGCAACTTCGCCCGATTCATCCCTAGAACGAAGCATATGGCATCGACTACATTGCTCTTACCAGAACCATTGGGACCAACTATCGCCGTGAATCTCTCAGATAGCGGAATCCTGACTCTTCCGCTGAAAGACTTGAAGTCCTTTAGCACAATCTCCTCTATCCTAATCAATTCCTTAACCCTCTATCAGACCCAAATATACCTCTAAGACGTTATTTAACATCTCCTCCGGAGTGTATTTGCTCCTCCAAATCTTCTCTCCCTCTCTCCCCATTCGTTTCCTCAAATTTTCATCCATCTTCAGGGTGTTTATTGCTTTTCTAATTGAGTGAACGTCTCTGGGGCGGAAGAGTATTCCATTTACTCCATCTATTACTATCTCGGGTATTCCGCCAACTTTTGAGGCCAGTACCGGTTTAGAGAGAGACATAGCTTCTAGAAGTACCAATCCAAAGCTCTCCGATATCGATGGGAGCACTAGAGCATCCGAGTCATCTATGACATCTCCCGGGAGGTAATCCCTCAGGATGAAAACTCTTTCTCCAATTAGATCTCTCCATTTAGTTAGTATCCTCCTTTTCTCTGGACCATCCCCGAGTATCATCAAATTCACACCATCTGTTGACTCTATAGCTTCTAGAAGATACTTGATACCCTTTTGAGGCACTAGATTCCCCACGAACGATAGAGTAAATCCTTCTATCCCCAAATCTTCTCTAGGTCTTTTATCGGAAATTTCAGGTTTTGGTACACCGTGTCTGATCAACTTCACGTTCCTAGCGCCTAGCTTGAACATTTCTCTCACCAAGTTGGAACTCACTCCTATTGCCACGTCGTTCAGTTCGAAACTTAAGCGCACCATGGATCTTCCTGCTTTGGACTTCGACAAAATATAAACGTCTGATCCATGAGCTGTTACTATACTGGGCACCCTCAATACCTTAGAGGAGAGACCACCAACTATCCCAGGAGGAACCAAGTAGTGAGAATGAATTAAGTCGAACTTCTCTGTGTCAATGTGTTTCTTCAGGATCAATGGAATAGAGGAAAAGGTAAAGGACAAGCCTCTTGCGAAGGGGTACTTAGGTATGGGAACGCTGATTACATTTTTCTCTTTACTGTTCCCAGCGTAAGTCACTACTGTGACCTCATGTCCTCTCTCTTCTAATCCTCTCTTGAGTATCCTCAGGTGAGTAGAGATTCCGCCTCTCTCTGGAGGATACTTACCTATTAGGCATATCTTCATCTTCGTATCATCCAAACAGAGCAGCTAGCCCCTCCATAGCTTCCTCCTCTTCCTTCTCCTCCTCTTCCTCCTCTTCTTTCTCCTCCTCCTCTTTCTCCTCCTTCTCTTCCTTGGACTCTACGGTAGGTGGCTGTACCGCTGAGACAGAGGCCGAGGATATTGCTTCCTCTATGTCTACACCCTCTAAAGCGGACACTAATGCTTTCACTCTAGCTTCATCCACTTCAGCTCCTGCAGCCTCCAAAATCTTCTTAACGTTCTCTTCGTTTATTTCTTTTCCAAGACTATGCAATATCAAGGCCGCGTACACGTATTCCATAATAAACACCTCCTAGAGTCATCCAAACAGAGCAGCTAGCCCCTCCATAGCTTCCTCCTCTTCCTTCTCTTCTTCCTCTTCCTTCTCCTCCTCTTCCTCCTTTCTCTCTATCTTTCTTTTTTTATCTACTTTTTTGGTGATTCCGGAAGTAGCTTCTTCTAATTCCTTATCCAAAGCATCCTTAGGTAGTTTTGATGCTAAAGAGAGCATTTTAATATACGCACTCGCCACTAGCTCCTTGATTACCTCGGGAGTTATTATTCCAGCCTCTATTGCCAGTGCTTTGGCCTTTACGAAAGCGGAACTCAATAGGTGTCCTATGTTATGCTCCGTTGGATAGCATATTCCAATCGAAAGGTTCAATGCCCTCGAGAACGCAGTCCTTAGATCCTCTAGGAAATCTTCCTTCCTAAGACCCAAAACCTCCTTAGTGAATATCACACCGTCGTCGTATGCTGCTAGGAGCTCTAGCCCGACTACTATTGGGCTTAGGTCAAGAGCATTTATTATCTCAGCCTTTTTCTCGCTAATCTTCTCTCCTTTCTTTGCTAATATGCTTTCCTTAGTTATTATCACTTTCCCCCTCTTAATGTCCGCTGGAACACCCATTACTTTTAGATCTGTAACTACAGGACCTGGAGGAAGATTCGTCTCTCCCTCAGGGATTATCACATCTGCAGGCATAATGGAACCAGGTTTTGCTGGAGCTCTGGACTTCTTACTTTCCAGATAGGAGTTCAGCTCCAATGGATTCATCTCAGTGAAGATCAGGCTACATTCTCCATCTAAGAAGTTCTCTAGTTTGCTAATCCCACTCTTACCATTCTTCTCGCACTCTCTGAGAGCAAGTCTCATCAACGTCTTCCTAGACACTCTTATTTTGGCTTTTCCCCTTAACTCTCTCCTTATCTCCTGCATTTTTCTCGCAGGTATTCCGGAGAGCCTCGCTACACCTATGACCCTATGGCTCTTTATCAGTTCCTTTATCTTCTCTACTTCCCTTATCTTCCACTCTGCGACTCTCAAGGTCACACCTCCACTTTAATGGAAGGTCCCATTGTGGTTTTAACGTGAATGGACGATATATTATGTCTCCCTTTGGGTAGAATTCCTTCTAGGTGATCCAATACAGCCACCACGTTTTCAGCAATTTCTCTTGGATCCATGTCCTCTGATCCAACAGGCAAGTTTATTGCGGGGTTGTCCTTTACCCTCATCCTGACTGTCCTCTTCAATTTCTCTACCATAGGTGTTAATTCTGCTACAGGAGGTACTGGTTTAGGCATTTTTCCCCTAGGGCCAAGCACGGGCCCTAGGAATCTACCAACTAGTGGCATTAAGTCAGCTTGAGCTATGAAGAAGTCTATTCTCTTGGCTAGTTTTTTCGCCCTCCTCTTATCCTCGGCCAATTTTTGTAAATCTTCCTTAGATATTGTTTCTAGTCCCATCTCTTTTCCTTTTTGAAGCAAATCCCCAGAGGCTATTACACCAACTTTAACTTCCTTCCCTCTGCCATGAGGGAGGACTACTTCCGTGTTTATCCTATTCTCAGGCTTCTTTAAATCCAAGTCTCTCAACCCGATTAGTAGCTCCACACTCTGTTTGAACTTACGCTCCTTTGCCTCCTTGATTGCCCTTTCTACAGCCTCTAGTATGGCTTCCTTATTATAAGTCATTGCAGATCACTCCTTCTCATTACTTTCGAATAGCTCATCGTACATTCCCTCATCTATTTCCTTTTGAACCTCCCTCGGGTCTTTTCCATTTACAGTCACACCCATGCTAACGCAAGTTCCTAAAACTTCCTTAGTTGCACCCTTTAGGTCATATGACAGCATAGATTCCAATTTCTTCTTAGCTATGTCTATGGCCTTCTCTAATGGTAGATCCCCAACAGTCTTACTACCAGGTTCCGAAGAACCCTTCTCTATTCCAATCTCTTTCTTAATCAGTGCTGATACAGGGGGTAGTCCAACTTCTATTCTGTACTCTCTGGTATCTGTATCCACTATCACCTTCACTGGAACTTTCATTCCTTCATATTCTTTCGTTACCTCATTTATTTCTGCTACCACTTTTCCTATGTTGACTCCAAGAGGACCCAACGCGGGTCCTAAAGGTGGACCAGGTGTTGCCTTCCCCCCCTCTATCAACACTTCTACTGTGGCTTCTCCCATTGTCATCACTCCCTAGCACTAGCTAGATTAAATCTCCTCTTCCTCCTTCTTCTCTAATATCCTGACGTAATCGGCTTTCACTGTCACCGGAATTGGCACCGTCGCCTCTATTAATTCTATGGTTACTTCCTCCTTCCCTTTGTCCACTCTTATAACCTTTGCTTTCTCTCCTTTGAATGGACCACTTATCAGTTCGACGATGTCTCCTATATCTAATCCCTTTATTGGAGGTTTCTCCTCCAAGAAATGTTCTATTTCCGAAAACGGAACTTCCCCCTCTAATACACCCTTCGCATGGGGGATTCCTGCCATGGCTTCTAGGACATCTCTCCTCTCAGGAGCTTCCACTAAAACGTATCCCCTTAGCTCATCGGGAGAGAAGAGAGAGTATATCTCAAGCTGTTTGCTCCTGCTTTTTGCCTCTATCATCCTTATCACATTTTTCTCTTGGCCTATTGTTGTTCTAATAGCAAATATTTTGCTTTTACTATTTCCTTCAGACATTTTTCTCCCCTATCCCGAGAGCATTTGAGATATCACGCGTACTAGGAATCCTATCAGTCCGACTATGATTATCCCTGCCCCGGTTATTTTAGCTACCCTCTTGAACTCCTCATTTGTTGGCTTTCTGGTTAACATGAGTGTTCTGTAGCATTGTTTAAGGAATTCCACTTTCCCCATTGAGAAGCCCGGGTGTAGTAAGAGAAACTGAATATAAATTTTACCTATGGCGAAAACCGGAGCCAAAGTGAGATGAATCCCATGTACCTCCACCATTCATCATCGAAAACGCTCTATGTCACTCATGCAACAAATTAATCGATCACTCATGGGAGAAATTGTAACATCTAAGTATTGGGTCGAAGCTAGGAACTGCTGTACAGCATCTAGGAATTGGCTATCCGGAACAATCGCGGGACTAACTTAAACCATCCAGGGAAAAATATTTAACTTCAGAATGCGATTCATCACCCCAATCAAGCGAAGGGGGGAAAAACTTGGTCGGGAAAAGGAGTTTACTGGCCATGGCAATGGTGTTCATGTTGTCCACAACTACTTTAGTGCAAGTATCCCTTTCTGGGGAACTACCCAGATTAGAGAACAGAAAAACTCTAGGATTTTGGCCAAAACTATTTGTTTCAGCAAGAGTATTCGCAGAGAAAGGAAGCGAAATACAAGTGACTATTGAAGACGACACAGGAACTTTGATAGAAGGAACCTTCCGAGTACCAACGTTGCAAGTGGAGGGAGATGAGAGGACTCTCCCAGTACTTGAGATTCCCAGAAACCCAGACGTGGATTGGGCGAAAGAGATGTTAGGTCAGCTAACTTCCAAGGGAATTAAGGTAGAGGGTAAAGTTCCAACGAAGATATGGATGGTTAAACTAAGGACAGATAAGGGTGAAGTGGTGGAATTAACTACAGGAAGAAGGGAAAACGAATTCTCAGATATAGAAGACGAAATACCGTTCCCTCAAGCAATATTCAGAGGGATTCCTATTGACGTGAATGTGAACGGAATTAAAGCGGAAGTGTTCCCAGTTAGGAAGATAGTGATTCAGGCAAGGAAGTTAACGGTCGAGACCTATTCCTTCGATGAAAGTAGAGACGACCCAATAATTTTCAGAGAATTCAATGTTTCTCGGCTGGAAATAGAGTTCGGTCCACATCCGAAGTATAGTAAGATGTTTGGAGATCCGGGTTTACCAAGAATACTCGCTCCGGGACTAAGCCTCGGTAACAGGAAAGTAGAGTTAATGCAATCTCTGGAGAGAACTATATGGGTAGGAGGAGTACACGGAGCCTACTTGCATCAAGAAATTGATTCAGATCCAGGATATGAGATAATAATAAACAGATGCCCCATGTTCGGGACTGGTCCTGGAATAGACGTGTACGATACAGATGGCACTTTGTTATTTACTATCCCTGGGTGCAACGATTCCTGCCCAGCTGTGGGAGACACGGATGGTGATGGAGAGGTCGAAATAGTGGTTTGCACCGGAACTAACCAAATGCTCGTTTACGACACTTCTGGCAATCCCGATACGGGCTCTGGGTTCTCAGTACCTGGGGGTTGTTATGACTCAGACCTAAGCCTAGCAGATCTGGACAACGATGGAGACATGGAGATAATAGTTGGAGGAAGTGGAGCTAAGGTTTGGTATTGGGACGGATCGTCTTATTCCACTTATCCTGGCTGGCCTAACCCCTCAGGATCCTTCAACAACCCAATAGTAATAGGGGACGTTGATTCAGACAACGTGCTAGAGTTATTCACGACGGATTACTCCAGATTGTATATATGGGAGCAAGACGGCACTGAATTCTGTACCACAGCGACAGGTAGCAACAATGAGACAGGGCCCATAGGACTTGACGTAGACGGAGATAATTACTACGAGTTCTTCTGGAACTCTTCCGGCAATCCGTGCAGAGGATTAGTCTCTTACGACCACGATTGTTCTCTGAGATTCTGTTTCTCCGACTCTGACTTCGACGGTCAGACTTTCCCGTCAATATGTGACTTTGACGGAAATGGAAGCTATGAAGTAGCGATACATGATGATTGGTGTGGAGGGGATCTCCACCTCATAGACGCAAATACTGGAACCGAACTCCCAGGATTCCCAGTAGATTTGGGATCCGGGTATTGTGGAGGATCTTTATATGAAATAGCTCCAGCACTTGGAGACGTTAACGGAGACGGAGACGTTGAAATAGCCACTTACGTCTGGTCTCCCCCATGGTCTGTGGACGGAGTAGTAATCCTAAATCACGATGGCACTCCATTGCCAGGTTGGCCCATGCAGTTAAACGGCATGAGAACAAGCAACTCACACGCGTCAGATGTGCTGCTAGCAGACATAGACGGAGATTCTAGGATAGAGATAGTAGGGAAGAGCTCCTCTGAAGTTAGAATATGGGAGCAACCAGGGAGCGTTGATCAATACATAGGCCTCTGGGTCACCAATAGAGGAGACCGCAGTAGGTTCGGCCTCTGTAGAGAAATATTTCAGCCTCCACCACCCCCACCACCAGGGTATTGTTGCATCCTAGCAGAGCCTAAAGTTTCCTCGAAGAGTTCCTCACCAGAAACTGATTGTCACTCACCTGAGGAAGCCATACACGAGATCTATATCCAGAATTGCGATAACTACCAAGAAATTGTGGAGATATCCCTTAGCAAACCACCATATTGGTCAATTGTAATAGAGGATCAAAGCGGAAACAGGATAGGGGACACAAATGGTAATGGTTTACCGAATCTAACTTTAGATCCAGGGGAACAAGTTATACTGAGATTCAAGATCAGACCTCCTAAATACACTGAGCCCTCTAGGATGATAACTTGGGTCGACTTTCTGACTAGGGTGAATCTCTCTGCAGTTCCTCCAAACGTCACAGTCGAACCAGTGAATTGTTCGGCACAAGTCAGAATGGACACCAACGTTAAGGAAATCAAAGGAGTACTAGTAACTCACGTCATACCCATGGGCCACTTCACTCCAGAGGACAGATTGAGAGGAGCCAAGAGACTACAGGAAAGAACACTAACAATCGGAATGACCCAATCACAAGCATTTGAAGTAATAAACTGCGGAAACGTACCTGAGAGAATAGAGGTCGGATTCCATCCAACTATCCTCACTCAAACTCTCACGTTGGAGGGATACCCAGTGTTGCTTGCCGATGAGCTTGGAAGCCCAATTAGGGACATATACCTACTTCCCATGGAATCTAAAACTGTCTGGTTAAACTTATTCGCCCCATCGGGAGTACCATCAGGAATTTATCTGCTCAGAGTTTACGCACATCTGTCAGATGACACATCTGTGAGATCAGAGGCTACTCTTAGAGTTAGGGTAATCCAAGAGACAGTAGATCATGTACCACCTCCTGGACCATCGGAAGGGCCAAGCAAAAAAGTCATTGCAAAGAAAAAGAAGACTAGGAGGGGCTAGTCCAAATATCTTATTCCCAAGTCTATTTTCTTTTTGACCCCCTCTTCTTCTACTTCTATTTCGGTTTCAGGTCCAAGTATGTATGGGGAAGACACACCCGATGCTATTACTAGGACTCTGAGGGTGTTTTCCAATTCATCGTCGATTTGCACTCCGTATATTATTTCGGCCTCTGGATCCATCTGTCCACTGACGATTTCCACTACTTTCTCTGCCTCTGAAAGGGTTATCCCTTGGCCACCCGTGACGTTTATCAGGGCAGCTTTTGCCCCAGAGATGTCTACGTCTAGCAGTGGACTAGATAAAGCGTCTTTCACCGCCTCTTCGGCCCTATTCTCTGTGTCTGATTCTCCTATCCCAATCATAGCCACTCCTCCCTTGCTCATTATCCTCCTAACGTCTGCGAAGTCTAGATTCACTAATCCAGGCTTAGTTATTAGCTCAGTTATTCCCTTCACAGCCCTAGTGAGTATCTCATCCGCGACTCTGAAAGCGGCACCTATCGGTAAGTTCGGAGCCACCTCCAAGAGCTTATCGTTAGGTATAACTATAACGGTGTCTGCACTATTTCTGAGCTTTTCTAATCCTATTTCAGCATTATTTTGTCTGACCAAACCCTCTACGGTAAATGGAAGTGTTACTACTGCTACAGTCAATGCGCCCAATCTCTTAGCAATTTGAGCCACCACTGGAGCCCCTCCAGTTCCAGTTCCACCACCAAGTCCAGCTGTTATGAATACCATGTCTGCTCCTTGTAAAGCCTCTTTTATTTCAGTTTCACTCTCTCTAGCAGCTTCTTCTCCTAATTTGGGGTCGTTTCCCGCACCTAACCCTCTAGTAAGCTCCCTACCTGCTAATATTTTTTTATCTGACACTGTGTAGAGTAAGTCCTGAGCGTCCGTGTTTATTGCAACAGTCTCTGCACCCTTTATTCCGACTTCCATTATTCTGGTTATGGTATTGCACCCAGCCCCTCCGACCCCTACCACGATTATCCTCGCTCTAGCTCTCTGTAAGAGTTCTTCTAGCTCATCATCTACTGGATGAACCTTCTTCTTTGGGAGTTCTTTTTCCCCAGTTGCAGCCTCTACTATTTGTTTCAAGAAGACTCCCTCCCCGAGTCTCTAGGGGATTAGGGTCACAGACATTATTTAACCTTTGTTTATCATTTCCAAGAACGCTCTAATGGTATACCGAATACGCTAGACCACTTCCTTGGTCTTCTTTATCTCTAGGCCTCTCGAGAGACAGAAATCGCTCAGGAACTCTCTGCACTCCCTTGTAGTTCCCTTCCAGTCAATTAGGATCTTGTCAGAGAAACTCCTTTCCAGCAATTCTTCCAAGCAATCCTCGTTTAGGAGCTCTAGCTTATACTTCGGCACTATATGTCCTAGGGAGACCTCAGTGGATAGAGCAACCTTAGTGAAGTTAGGGGCATAGTGTGGCCCACCAATTCCCAAGAAGTTCTCGGTGTTCGGCAGCTTCTCCCTCTCAACAAGGGAAACTATAGCAGAGGCTAGGATTTCACCAGCAACGGGATCAGTCCAAGCCTTTTCATCACTACCTATCTCTATGAATGTCATTCTCCTTGGTATATTTGGTCCGTGATGCGTGGCTTCATAACACACGTCATATGAAATTCCGAGATCAGAAGCTTTCTCGTACATGAATCTGAGGAGGAACCAAGACTCTCTGGGAGAGGAGTATGGCAAATCCTTAGAACAAATTTCCCCTGGGGTGTGAACGCTCAGAGTTGGCTTACCTGAAGAGCTACTATGCCTAGAGACGAATAAAGTCAAGTCAGCTCCTATTTTTTCTACTATTTCTCCGGAGTGAATACAATCTCTCTCCGATAGAAAAACAGACCATCCTTTCGAGACTTTCACAACTTCTCCAACTTCAGCTGAGACGCCCATGGCTTCCTCGAATTTATCGAGGACGTTCAGAGAAGCCAGATCTTGTTTGGAGAAAACAATTAGATTCAAACCAAATACCTCCTATTCTTCCCTTTATATTCGTAATCCATCAGCCGAACAATCTCTCTGGCCTTTTTCTTTCCTATTCCATTTATTCTGACGAGGTCCCTTTCTCTGAGAGAAAATATTCTCCTGAGACTCCCGAAGTTTTCCAACATTCTCTTAGCTATTTCTGGTCCGACACCAGGCAGAGAGCTGAGGATCATTATTTGTCTGTCTTCGCTAGTGTATTTCCTAGGGTATTCCTTCACCAGTATTGTTTCTTCGTTTCTCCCTGTGCTAGTATCCCCCTCCTTGTTATGGATTATCCTTATGAGTTTGGCACTCTCCCATTTGTCTGTGGTGTGGAAGACACTCACTCCGTATTCAACTGATATCTTCACCAAACTCCCCCATATTGCCTCAGGTCTTATCCTAGTCCCTCTTATTTCTTCCCATAGGTCCCTTTCTACTATCAATATGGGTTTGGAATAGGCCTCTGATAATCTCTTTAACTGATCAAAGAGTCTCCTCCTGAAAAGGGACGAAAGGTAATCCTGGGCTCTTTTCCGTTCAATCCCACACTCCTCACTGACTACGTAGTCAGCGACAGTTAATTTAGAGTACTCGACTTTAAGTCCGAATCTCTCGAGAATTTCTGGAATTCCCGATGCCTCTTCGTGTATATCCACCACTATTCTACTCAAATCCTCCCCCAAGAATATTTATATCCCATTGATATATCTTGAGTACATCATGCAGTACGTTGAGCACCCCCTGCTGAGAGAGGGGAAAATAGAGAGGAGGATATACCAGGAGGTAATAGCTGCCAAAGCTTCTGAGAAGAACACCCTAGTTGTGGCGCCTACCGCATTGGGGAAAACCATTATAGCTATAATGGTGATGGTACACGTCCTCCATAGGAGAGGAGGCAAGATACTATTTCTCTCACCCACTAAACCATTAGTTCACCAACACAGAAGGAGCATAATCGAGAAGACTAAGTTAAGCGAGGAAGAAGTAATAACGCTCACTGGGGAGATACCTCCAGAGAAAAGGAGAGAATTCTACGAGACATCCAAGGTAATAGTTTCTACACCACAAGTAATAGAGAACGATCTGATCAGAGGCTACCTGAACCTCAGGGATTTCTCTCTAATTATATTCGACGAGGCACACAGAGCGGTTGGTAATTACTCCTACGTATACATAGCGGAGAGATACGTCAGGGAGGCAGAGAACCCACTCATCCTCGGTTTAACGGCATCTCCTGGAGGAGAAAAAGAAAAGATAGAGGAAGTGATGAGAAACCTATACATAGAGAACCTAGAGGTTAGAACAGAGAAAGATCCGGACGTCAGACCCTATGTCCACAGGATAGAGATAGAATGGAGGAGAGTCCAATTACCACGCAATTTCAGGGAAATTAAGGCTCTTTTAACAAGCATACTTAGAGATTATCTATCTGTTCTAAAGAAGAAAGGGTATTTAGAGACAAGGGATATGAGGAAGGTCAGTAGGAAGGAAATATTGGAGTTGGCTAGCAAAATATCTGGAGATCCAGAAGCACTAATAGCTCAGGCGAACTCAGTCAGACTAATGCACGCTCTGGAGTTACTTGAAACTCAAGGAGCCACCCCACTGAGGAAATACTTAGAGAGGTTGAAGGAGACTTCTCTCGGGAGAGGAGCCCAGAAGTCCTTGAGGGAGCTAGTCTCAGACAGTAGGTTCTCCAGAGTAATGGAAATTCTCAAGGGAATAAACGAATCTCATCCTAAAATGAAGGAACTCAAGAGGATATTATCTAAGGAGTTATTTGGAGATAAAAGAGCCATAGTCTTCACTCAGTACAGAGACACTGTGAAGGAGATAGTTAATGAACTCTCTGATGAAAAAGGAATTAAGCCAATAGCGTTCATAGGACAGGCGAATAGATCTGGAGAAAGAGGCATGAGTCAAAAGGAACAAGTGGAAATACTAGAGAAGTTCAGATCTGGGAAATACAATGTTCTAGTGGCTACAAGTGTTGCAGAGGAGGGATTAGACATACCTTCAGTCGATTTAGTGGTTTTTTATGAACCCATACCTTCAGAGATAAGATCCATACAAAGGAGAGGGAGAACTGGTAGATTCGGCAAAGGCAAAGTAGTGGTCTTAGTAGCCAAGGGTACTAGGGACGAGACTTATTATTGGGTGAGCGTGAGTAAGGAGGAGAAGATGAGGGAAGAACTATCCAAATTGAAGTTCGGGAAAGCAAAGGAATATGGGCAACAGCCAGATCTATTGTCTTTCTCTTCTCAGCCTATAGGGAAAATAATAGTAGACAACAGGGAAATTGGATCCGAAGTAGTTAGAGAGCTTGAGAGATTGGGAGTAGGTCTAGATTTCTCCGAACTCGGAGTCGGAGATTACTTGCTCCCAGATGAAATTTGCATAGAGAGAAAAAGAAGCGACGATTTCGCCAAATCCATAGTAGATGGAAGACTCTTCACACAAGCGAAATTGCTAAAGAGATATAGAAATCCAATCCTATTGATAGAGGGAGAAGGCTATAGAGGAGGGTTGCACCCTCATTCGTACTTGGGAGCCCTCATCTCTCTAATAGTAGACTTCGGAATACCAGTTATATTCTCCAGAAATGAAAAGGAGACTGCCATAATAATACACATGCTTCTAAAGAGAGCGATGGAAAGAGGGAAGAAGGAGATATCTCTCAGAATAAAGAGACCTAGAATGGGGACTAAAGAGTATCAGAGGTTTATAGTTGAGTCCCTCCCTGGAGTTGGCCCCTCCCTGGCAGACTCTCTGTTAAGGAGATTTAAGACAGTCGAGAGGGTTATGACAGCATCGGAGGAGGAGCTGATTGAAGTTAAGAACCTAGGAGAGAAATTGGCAAAGAGAATAAGAGAGGTCCTCACCAAACCCTATACTGAAGGGAACAACTACTGAATGCCTTTCCTAATCATCTTCTCAATTTTCTTTTCTGCCTCGTCTGGGACCCTTATCTTCCAGAACCAACTACTCTCTCTTCTCACAGCTCTGACTTTCCCCTCCTCTAGGAGTCTAGTCAATATCCTCATGGTCTCTCCCATGCCGAGTCCAACTTCTTTTGCTATTTCCTTGGTACTCATCTCCCCTCTCTCTTTGAGGATCTCCAATATCCTATTCAATTATCTCACCCCCATCTCTCTCAAATGTTTGATAAGCTCTAATATCTCCTTGAGAACTTCTAAGTCTGTTATTAGCTTCTTAGGGTCCTCTTCTCCTTCTATTTTTTCTGAAATCTCTATAGCCTTAGAGAGCAACTTGTCGCTCACTACTTCAAGCCCACTCCTCTCTCTCCCATGGCAAGCTACGCACAACTCTTTTCCCTTCAACTCAAACATCGGTGCCCCGCACTTTTCGCATCTCTTAGAGAGCATTTTTCCTCCTGAAAGGAGGACACGGACCATTCTGTTTATCTCTTCCTCTTCTTCCATGAGTAAGGCTTAAATAACATGTTTATTTAACCCTATCCCAACTAGTTTTGGGAGGGATTTGGGTGGAGGAGTACGAAGAAATAATATCTGGAGCTATAGCTCAGCTCGAACAGATAGTCAATGACACTACAGTCCCTAGGAACATAAGGAGGGCCGCCAGTAATGCTATAGATGCTCTGGAGAACAAGGAGCACACTCCTGGGGTCAGAGCTAGTAATGCTATAGCCATCCTAGATGAGATAAGTAATGATCCAAATATGCCCATACATACTAGGACAATCATATGGAGTGTGATAGGCGAGCTTGAAAGAGTGGTAGACTGATCAACAATAATAATACATCACTACTAATTTTTGTATTAGACGATTTGCCCCATGAAATAAAATAAAATGAAAGACAACAGAACTGGAGAGGGTGGTCGTGCTCGGATACGGGACCACGACTGACGACTACTCGGCAACACTCTCTGAAATATTGGCTTTCGCATCCATATCACTTTTCTTGA
>QMUK01000015.1 GCA_003660555.1 Thermococci archaeon | reverse complement strand
TCGATTGTGGCACTATCTCGTGGAATTTGACATCCACAGAAAAACTGAGAGGCCCACTGACTTCCGGGATTCCATTCTCTCTAATTGTCCTTATTATTTTCTCTGCCCCCTTTACATCTAGCTTATCGAAGAACAACTCTCTTAGAGTCTCTTCATACACTGGAGTGTCTCTGGAAAATTCTATCAATTTGTCCAGGGAGAGTCTTGGCGCATCGGAAATCATGCCAAATCTCTTCGCCACCTGGAGGAAGACCCATTTGAAGAGCGAAGTTCTACTTATAGCTAGCTCGAGAATACTTTCTAGATGTCTTGGTTCTATTCCCTTGATTACTTCTCTGAAAGCTTCTAGACCATTCCTAGTCTTGAACTGAATTGAATACGGGGTAGCCTTAGTTGCTACGCTTCCAGTTCTGTAGGTCAAGAGGGAAGCTATGGCCTTCGACAACGCCTCGTTAGCTCTGCTCCCCCCAGGAACGTGTAGAACTAGATCCGATGTACTTCTCACCTCTAGGAAATACCCCTCTGGGCACTCTTTGAAGAAGTCTAGTATCCTAGATATGCTCTCTTCGTTTACTATCACACCCGAAGATTCCAAATACTCCCTCAGTCTTTCCTCACTAGCTCTAATTTCAAAGACCTTTTCAGAAACTTCTGACATTACGGGAATCATTTCACCTTCCCAAGACGGAGTCTCTCCTTCTGAATCAGTCCTCTCAGCTACTACTTTGATGAGTTTGCCCCCCTCCTGCTGTTGTATTTCTATTACCTTCCAGAATTCTCCCTTGCAAATTAGTGTACTTCCAACCTCTATATCGGAGAGCACGAATTCTTCATCCAATTCTGCTATTTTTCTCCTAGATGCGAGGTCAATTAGTGGAACT
Source organism: Thermococci archaeon (assembly GCA_003660555.1). Lineage (GTDB taxonomy): Archaea > Hadarchaeota > B88-G9 > B88-G9 > B88-G9 > B88-G9. The sequence continues at coordinate 17,871 of QMUK01000015.1, read as the reverse complement.
CTCCTATAGTCGGGAATCATGGATAAGTTAGAGTAATAGTATTCCCAGGTTCTTTTTCTCCTATAGATCACCCCTTCATCCTCAGAGAAGAACAGAATCCTTTGCTGATCCATGAACTTCAAGACTTTCATGAATTCATCCTTTGATATCCTTCTATAAGGATATGATCTTTTTATTATGTGAAAGGCCTTGTCGACTTCTACTTTACCGAAATCCAAACATATTCCAGATATTTGGTGAGCCAATACATCTAACGCACCTTCGTTAATCCTAGTTCTTTCCAACATTCCATTTTTAGCCATGCAAGATATCACTATGGATTCTAGAGCGTCTTCTGGATCAGTAGATATCAGAATCCCTCTGGAAACCTCTCCTATTCTGTGCCCGGATCTCCCAACTCTCTGTATTAGTCTAGTCACCTGCCTAGGCGACATGTATTGTATCACCACGTCTACGCTCCCCACGTCTATCCCCAGCTCCATGGAACTAGTACATATCAATGCCTTGATCTCTCCAGACTTGAATTTCCTCTCTGCATCTGTTCTTACCTCCCTAGAGAGGCTGGAATGGTGGACTTCAACCCTTGCTCCCAGCTTCTTCAGTCTAGATCCCAAGGCTTCAGCAGTTTCCCTAGTGTTGCAGAATATAAGTGTTGATCTAGACTCCTCAATTACTTGTAGTATCCTATCTAGTCTGTCTTTTAGATCCTCTATTAGCTCTACCTTGAATTCGAACCCCTTTTCCTCATCTGCAACGACGACCTCACACTCTCTTTCGGGACCAACTAGGAATTCAGCGACCTCCTTCGGAGATCCTATTGTAGCGGATAATCCTATCCTCTGGAAACCAGAGGAGATTTCTTCAAGTCTCTCTAGGGCTATGGATAGCTGTGCTCCTCTTTTTTCCTCAACTAGCTCATGTATTTCGTCTATCACTACGTATTTGAGACTCTTTAATCTCTCTCGAATCACTTTTCCTGGTAAAATCGCCTGCAATGTTTCCGGAGTGGTGATTAATATGTCAGGAGGATTCATCGCTTGCTTCCTTCTCTCACCTTGCGAGGTATCTCCGTGCCGAACTTCCGTGGATAATCCTAGCTTAGAGGACCACCACTCAATTCTATCCAGTAGGTCCCTATTTAGACTTCTCAAGGGAGTAATATATAGAAGTGTTATTCCCTTGGATCCATTTCCAACTTCTTTCAACATTTTGCTGAACAAAGGAAGGAGAGCAGCCTCTGTTTTGCCGGTGCCAGTCCTAGATATTATTAGCACGTTTTTCCCAGTTAGTATTAGAGGTATTGCCCTCCATTGGACCTCTGTCTCCTGTTTGAATCCTCTCTCCTTTAGTAATTCTCTTATTTTTTTATCTAAAAGGGAGAAGCTCATTACTTAATTTTCCTCCATATTTCCTCAAGTTTCTCCTTTCCTCTCGGGGTCCAACTTATTTTAACTGAATCCCCTTCCCATCTGGGTATTACGTGTACGTGCAGATGTTTGACTATTTGTCCAGCGGCCTCTCCTTGGTTCAAGAGTATGTTTATCCCATCTGGATTTAATTCCCTCTTTATCTTGGACACTATCTCTCTGACCACTAGGAACATTGATCTAAGGCTATCCTCATCCATTTCCTCCAAGCTCTCGAAGTGTTTCCTTGGAACCACTAGCACGTGGCCGTCGTTTGCCGGATTTATGTCTAAGAAAGCTACTACTAGGTCCCCCTCGTGAACTTTGTAGGAGTCTATCTCTCCAGAAATTATTTTACAGAAAACGCATTCCACCATTACTAACACCCCCTCTGGGTATTCTTATTATTAGGAGTGAGTCTCCAATTTCCTCGAACTCCATTAAATCAGGCATGGCATCTTCTGGGAGTTCCCAAGCTTGGAAATACTTCTCCTTTGGAATTACTATTTCCAAACTCCTTCCAACTCTTCTTACCTCTACGTCCTCTCTTCTAGCTCCTCTGAGCTCGAACTCAATTACTACTTCGTCTTCAGTCAAATCGAGCCTGCCTCTGGTGAAGTCCAATTTCACACTCCTCCTAGGCCCGCTAGCACTCTTTGGTCTCCAATCCTCCACCTCGTCTGGATATATATCTATTACGTCTTCTTCTCCTTCTTTCTCTTCAAATAAGTCTATTCCGATCTCAAATTCTACTTTACCACCTTTTAGGTAGAGTCCTATCAAGATCCCAGATAGTATACCTCCCAAGTGAGCAGTATGTGCTATTTCAGGCATTATTCCGAAGATGGCAAATATTACAGTTGCTACTGTAAATAGAACGGTAAATACAACCAGTCTCATAGGGAAAACAAGGAATATAACTACGATGTCTGGCTCCAAAACAGTTAGAGCTGATATTACTCCCAATATGGCTCCAGAGGATCCTACGGCGTAACCCTCGTTTAATACGAGAAAGAAGAGTGATCCAACCATACCAGAGATTAAATATGTGAGTGTGAACTGTAATGATCCAATTTTAGATTCTAAATATCTTCCCAAGAAGTACAGAGTGATTAAACTCAGTATGAGGTGAATGGGGCCCCCATGTATGAAGAGGCTAGTTATTGGTGTTAATATGTACAGAGGATTCTCAGATATATTACTTAGATTATCTCTAGAAATAGCCCCTTTTACCACCAAGTCCGGAGAAATTAAAGTCACTAGGAAGACTAATGTGTTTATTACTATTATGAGCTTAGTCACCGGGTATTCATTTCCTCTCATCAATATCTATCTCCTCCAGCCCAGTGGATTCGTCGAGTTTCCTAGTGATCCTAACGCCCTCTAAGGAAATGACGAAGACCTCAGCAGTAGTGAATATCTCACCGTTGAAGAGATGTCCGAAGAACGTCTTCTCACCCTTAGAGACGGTAGCGTGCAAGTGTATCCTTACCCCTTCTCTCTCCTCGGTAACGTTCCCCACGAACATGAGTTCCAATGGTCCATCTATTTCCATCTCTCTGAACTCTGGAGGGGGAGTTCTCTCTAGGAATCCTATCTTTGCCGTCTTAAGGCTACCTATTCCGGTGATTATTCCAGCCTTAATCCCAGCCCTCACACACTCTTCCCTTATTCTAGATATCAGCTCTTCTCCTGGCTTGACTCTCAGGACCAAGGCCCTGCTAGGAACAGACAACTGATCACCCCACAGGTCGCGAGTTGCACTCCCAAGAGTAGGAGCACCAGCTCAACCTCCTTAAACCTTCTCCTCTTCAGGATCTCCGAGATGAGTGAACTATACTTTGGAGGAATTAAAAATCCGTTTTCAGATATAACAGTAGGTCCAATTTTTTTAGTCCCAAATCTCGATTTAGATTTGAGTAGCAAGTCTGCCATATGTGGAATTAGGAATAATGCCATTACAAGCTCCGAATTTCCTAGTATTGCCAAGGAGGAGTACATGGCCCCAAGCAGTAAAGTCCCAGAATCTCCCGGAAATATTCTGGCAGGATACCAATTGAAGTACAAGAAAGCAATCAATGAGAGTGATATACATGCAGATATTACGAGCAAGTCTCCTTTGAGAAACATACATGAGAAAGAGAACAGGATCAGAGATAGCCCTGCTTCAAGTCCGTTAAATCCAGCTAATAAATTAAAAGCGTTACTTCCGCCAGTAATACCCATAGCCATGAGAAAGTAGGCCAAAAGTCCTTGGAATCCCAATACTTCACCCCTTGGAAATAGGGGGATTGAAGCTAGGGCGCAGAGCATGACCTTGTCTCTCTGTCTCAACTGGACTAGATCGTCTATCACTCCTATTGTCACAGATATCAGAGCTACCAAAAATAGCTCATCTCTCCCCAAAATCAAGAGAACAGGAACTAGACCGAGGAAGATGGAAATTCCACCCATTTCCGCTACTTTTGGCTTATCCAATTTGTGTAGATCTACACCGAATATGCCCAATTCCGGAAATTTCTTAGCAAAAAGAGAAGATAATAGGAAGGTAATTAAAAATGAGGAAAAAACTAGCGTTGCCATCAGATTACCTTTGGATAAGTAGGGCCCTAGAGCAGAAGAGAAAGGTACACTCAAGTTATCATTTACTCTGCCAATGGCTTCGAAGAAGCAAGCAATCAATGAGGAAGCTAGAGCGCCTTTCCAATCTAGGAAAACATTGGACACTAAGAAAGAGGATAGGAGAAACGATGCGCTTCCTTCTATAGTTTTATTACTATCCATGGGGTAAGGTAGCTTTCTTCTACCCAAAGACGCTCCTACAATTGATGAAACACTATCTCCGACTGACAGAATAGAGACAGAGGAATAGAAGATTTCTATCTTTTCCCAGAATATGAGAAGCAGCACTAAAGAAGACAACAAGAAGTAAAAAGTAGGAAGAAATGGTTTCTTAGAATCCTCCTTATCTCTGAGAGACATCCATATAATCTCCGAATATATTGGGATTTGGATTCCCGAGATTCTGAGTCCTTCCAGAACAAGAAATGAGACTATTGAGATAACCAAAAACATAAGTAAGAACTCTCTTCCGAAAATTGCGCCTAGAATTGGAAAGGTTAGTCCAAGAGAATGAATTGATTTCCGAAGTAGCTCCATATGGGGAAACCCCCTACTAGCAGACGCCCTATCACATCTTATTTCATTTTAAATATCAAGCGGATACTCTATAACTAAGGTTAGATTACTTCCGTAGTAAGGACACATAGGTTTAAATACCATTAGGCTAAAGTGATACCTGCCAAAGGGATACCGGGGAGGGGGTATCCCGAGCGGGGGCGATAACATGATTAGGAGGGGTATGACAATCCTCCTGTTGTTCATAGCAATTGGCAGTACCCTTCTAGTTTCTACTGGCGGTAAAGCTGCAGTCCCAGATAGATACGTCAAGATATGGGATGGTACCCTTAGACAGGGCGAATCCCTAGTAGTGGGAAATGATTATGAGATAAACTTGGAGAGCATACAATTCAGAGAAGCAACCTTTGTCCTGAGGACATATTATGGAGGGTATTATTACGGAGGATATGGAGGATACGGAAGTTATACTGGTACTGGATACGGCGCGGGTTATGGTTCTGCTGGAACTACATATCCAGGATATTATGGAGGAGAGCTAGATCGAGTGATGATTAGAGAAGACGATGACGAGAGCTTGGAAGACAGGGATGAGGACATAAACTTCAGGATAGAGGTCAAGTCCATAAACACGTTCCAACAAACTGCTAACATAAACTTATACATTGAAAGAGTCACCCTGAGGGATTTGAGTGACGAGAAGATACCCGAAGGCCAATCCTTAAGAGACGAATTGGATCAAGGGAGCATAGAGGAAGTCACCATAAAAGTAGTGAGTGTGGATTTAGCTAACAACAGAGTGACCTTAAGATGGGAAGTAACGAATTCTGAGGAGGACTCTGGGACTGTGGAGTTGAGCTCTGCAAGACCAGAGACCCAGATCTCTGTTGGGGATACTAGAGATGCCCTTAGAATAGCCATGGACTTTCCCGGAGGAATAGGGGAAGATAACGGCCAGAAGTGGGCCAGAGTGAGGGTAAGCATAGCTCCTTACCTAGAGGGAGATGTGAAGAAGAGTTTCGGAGGAATGGGGGGAGGCTACGGATACCTAGTGACCTTGGGGACATTCACCCTGAAACAGGGAGAGAAGGTCACAGTGACTGGGACAATGGGAGAGAAGTACGAGGTAGAACTAATGAGCCTAGCAGTAGGAAGTGCTTGGGTCAGGATAACTCAAATATCTCCATTCAGTAGTACGAAGTCAATGCAACTCTATCCATCCTATGGATTCGGTGGAGTCCAGTACTTGACCTCTTACGACAACAAGGTCAGAGTCTCTTTGCAGAGCGTAACTACTAATCAAGCTACCCTAATGATAGAAGGTCCCATGGGTTTCAAAGCTGAGAAGGGAGCAGCAGAACCAGAGAAACTCCCTGAGATCCAAGTCACCAAGGAAGTAGACAAGACCCAGGTGAAGAAAGGAGAACAAATTAGAGTCACCGTAACAGTTAGGAACATAGGAGATGGAACAGCTAAGAACGTCAAAGTCAGAGATACTGTGCCATCTGGTCTTTCCCTAATTTCTGGAAGTGTGAGTTTGGGACCTACTACGATATCTTCAAATCAACAGAAGACAATAAGCTATGTGCTGAAGGCAAATCAACCTGGAACGATAACTCTGCCATCTGTTCAGGCAGATTACGAGGACGAAGCTGGGAACAAATACACCTCAGACCCAACCCAACCTATAACCATAGAGGTAAAGGAGACCAAGCCTAGGCTCACCGTAAGCATGAGTGTGGAACCAACGAAGGTTAAGAAGGGCGAGACAGTTAGAGTCACCGTTAACGTACAGAATTCAGGGGACGCTCCTGCGAAGAACTTAGTGATATCTGGAAGTCTACCTGTTGGAGCATTAGGGACTCCTGAAGATAAGACTGTGCCTGAGCTACTTCCTCAAGCAAGCACTACTCACACTTACGATTTCAAGGTTACTAAGACTGGAACTATTACAATACCTCCAGCGAAGGTGACCTACTACGATGAAGAGGGAAGATTATACGAAGAGTCATCTTCGGGAGCTACGGTCACTGTTGTAGGCACCCCAGCCCTAGAGGTAACTCACTCAGTGAACCCTCCGGAAGCTAAGGTCGGAGAGGAGGTAGAGGTATCCATTACCATCACGAACACTGGAGACGGAACCGCAGACAACGTCAGGGTTACTTTCACACCACCGATGGAGTTGGAACCAAAGGAAGGGCAACCAACAACGGTAACTCTTGGAAGAATAACTCCTGGGCAAAAGAAAATGCCTAAGTTCTACCTAATAGCAAATGAATCTGGAGAAATCACGATTCCAGGGGATTCAATAGTCATAGAGTACTCTGACGAGATGGGAGAAACTAGGACGGCTACTTCTGCTGCGAGCCAAACCCTCAAGGTATCTAAGCCAATATCTCCTGTAGCCCTAGCAATGGTTCTAGTAATAGTTCTCCTAATAGTTGCGGTACTAATAGCGGGTAGAGGTAAAAGACCTAAGGCAGCCGAGGAAAGACCTCCAGCTCCACCTCCAGAAGAAGCTCCTAGAATTCCAGTTACTAGGAGAGCACCGGCGCCCCCACTCAGAACAGGACCAAGGCCGGGGGGTCTTCCAAGCAGAACTAGGCCGAGAGGTCTTCCCCAGAGAAAGAAGTAAAACTTTTCTTCCCTCCCACTACTTTTCTTACGTATGAAACAGGTCATAGTAGTCAGAACGGATCTAGGAATGGGCAAAGGAAAAATAGCAGCTCAAGTAGCACATGGGTCTATTTCGTCTTTCCTTAAGGCCAGAGAGATGGGGAAGGAAGATTGGATCAATAAATGGATTCGAGAAGGGCAGAAGAAAATAGTTTTGAAGGTGAGCGGAGAGAAAGAGTTACTGAAACTATATGAAAAGGCCAACAGAAGGAAATTACCAGTAGTATTGATTAGAGATGCGGGATTGACTCAAATAGAGGAGGGAACCCTCACTGTTTTGGCTATAGGTCCTGCTCCATGTAGGGAAATAGACGAAATAACGGGGGAGTTAAAGCTACTATGATGCGTAGTAAGGACGAAACGGAAGCCTCAGTCGGGATGTTTTACTATTCTTCCAATGAAGAGGGAATTGGGGGAATAACCAGAAAGTACCCAGAAGATTTTGTAGTCGTGGAAAAAAGACCAGAGGGATTAATAGAAAACACAGGGAAAAACTTGGTATTCTTATTGATAAAGAAGAACATAGAGACTTTCAGAGCAATTGAAGAGATATCCGAGAGATTCTCATTATCTCCGAGATTGATTGGTGTAGCTGGCCTTAAAGACAAAAGAGCATTGACTTATCAGTACATAAGCATCAGATCTCCTTTCCCTAAAAGAGATCTGACCCTAATGAAGGGAAGATTGAGACTCAAGTATCTAGGCAGAAGGAGAAATAGGATACTCATGGGGGACCTCCTAGGAAACTACTTCAGGATAGTAATCAGGGAGACTAGAGATTTAGACAAAGCATTAGAAATAAGATCAGAATTAGAGTCAAAAGGAATCCCCAATTACTTTGGGCTGCAGAGATTTGGCGTCATAAGGCCTGTTACTCACGTAGTCGGAAAGATGATAGTGAAAGGAGATTTAGAAGGAGCAGTTAAGACTTTCCTTACCATGCGTTTTGAGGCAGAAGACGAGAAGGTGAAAAAAGCTAGAGAGATATTAGAAGAGGACTGGAACTATTCCGAGGCTTTGGATTTCTTCCCTACCAGTCTCAGATACGAGAGAACGATTTTGGAGTCCCTAAAGAAAAATCCAAGAGATTACGCCTCTGCAATAAGATCTCTACCAAGAGGATTATCCAGAATGTTCATTCACTCATACCAGTCCTATCTGACCAACAAAATAATAAGTAGGAGGATGGAAATCCATGAAAATCTATTAGAACCAGTTCCCGGAGAGAGAACTGATAAAAGCGGGAGACCATTAGTCCTAGTTCCAGGTTTCGCAGTAGATTTCTCCAGTGGAGAGATAGGGAAAATAGAGAGGGAGGTACTCGAAGAGGATGAAATTTCTCCTAGGAACTTCAGAGTAGAGAGAATGCCGGAGCTCAGAGCTCCAGGAAAGCTTAGGAGATTATCCATTTCTCCGGGGATAGGGATTTCAGGAAAAGAAAATGGAGAAGTCGTTTTTCACTTCTTCTTGGAGAAGGGGAGCTACGCTACAGTGGTCATAAGGGAATTCATGAAGACAGATGCCCTTTCCTATTCTTGACCAATATTGGTTAGGGAATCACCCTGTTTCTGTCTCTGGGAAATAGTATTACCTCTCTTATGTTGTCTGCTCCTGTTAAAGCCATCATTAGCCTATCAAGGCCAAGACCCCATCCGGAGTGAGGAGGCATTCCCCACTTGAAGGCATCTAGGTAGAAAGAGAAGTCATTTGGATCCAACCCCTTACTTCTTATGGCTTTTACGAGGGAATCATAAAGGTGATTTCTCTGTCCTCCAGAAGCGAGCTCTATTTCGTAGAACATCAGATCGAAGCTTTCAGACAACTCGCCCTTGGGCATTATGTAGAAGGGCTTAGCACTCATTGGCCAATCCACTATGAAATAGGCTTTGGTACCAACTAGCTTCCAGAGCTCCTTGAGTCCCTTTGTAGGAATGTCCTCTCCCCACTCCACTTCTATTCCCTTTTCGCTTAACATTTCGATGGCTTCTTCGTAGTGAATCCTAGGAAGAGGAAACTCTACATCTAAGTCCTTTTCATCTATCCCCAATTCTTTTAATTCCTCGGTCTTCACAACCTCTGATAGGACCTCTCTCAGTAACTCCTCCAAGATGAGCATTACGTCCTCCTTTTTGGAGAAAGCCATTTCTATGTCTATACTGGTGAATTCGTTTACGTGTCTTCTAGTATCGTGTTCTTCAGCTCTGAAAAACTGAGCTATTTCGAAGACCTTGTCCAGTCCAGTACCCATTAACATTTGCTTGTAAAGTTGGGGGCTTTGAGATAGAAAGGCATTTCTTTCGAAATATTTGACTGGAAAAAGCGCAGTTCCACCTTCAGTAGCTGCTGCTATTATCTTCGGAGTATTCACTTCTATGAATCCCTTAGAATAAAGGAATTCCCTAATTCTTCTCAGAACTATTGACCGAAGCTTGAAAATTGCCTGATTTTCCCTTTTCCTCAGGTCGACTACTCTGGCATCTAGCCTAGTATCTAGTTCCGCCTTCACTCTACCCCTAGGATCCAGAGGGAGTTTTCCCAGAACCTCATTCAGCACTTCCACTTCTAGAGGTATTATTTCCAACCCTCTAGGAGCTTGATCCTCTCTTTTCACTATTCCTCTTACTGATACCACGTCCTCTATGCTCAATTTACTGATAAGTTCAAAAGTCTCTGGATCTACTTTCCTCTTGGGGGCTGTTACTTGTATTTCTCCTTCCCTATCCCTTATTTTTAGGAAGATCAGGCCACCTAAGTTCCTCAAATCGTGGACCCATCCGCAAACGATTACCTCTTCTCCATCCATCTCAGGAGAGACCTCTGAGGAGTAGTGAGTTCTCATTTGAATCCCCTACTCGAAGCGTATTTCGAATTCGGATGAGAACATCTCACGCATGATTTTCTCTAGCTCCTCCTTTTGGGCTGGTATCTTCTTTCTATCTTCTTTGGGTATTCTCACTCTGTATTTCTCCTTTCCACCCGGCAAATACAGGACATTCACCCCCAGAAGTCTGGCAGGAATTATTAAGTCTTGGATCATCTGTTTCATCTCTCTCTTACCTACTATTCTCACCTTCTCTTTCTTTAGTTTCCTGGAGAGTTCTCTCACTATCCTACCGCCTCTTCCTACTAGGGGTCCAACGTCTCCCTTCTCCACCATTAGAACTATTATCCTCTTCCCTTGGAATGCTCTGAGAAAAGTTATTTTATCTATAATTGGGTGTTCCTTTGCCATCTCATACAAGATCCTTGAAACTTTGACGTCCAGTTCTGTGATCTCCCCTTTCGACAGCTTACTCTCACAACTAGGACACAAAACTCCAGTCTTGGCACATATCTCGCAAAGGGGAGCCTTCAATAGGGCACCTCCGAATAAAAATGAGGGGAGAAGTCACTGGCCCACTGCCCCTTTCAGGCTAATACCACCACTACTACTTTGATGTTACTTCCCTAGAACTATCTCTATAGTGGAGGTATTCACCGTTCTACCGTCCTCTGACTGAAGTTCCTCGGTCCCTATCCTTATGTCCTTGACTTCGATGTTCGGCAGAAATCTATTTCGCACTATCTCAGCCACGTCTACAGCTCTTGAAATTGCCCTTCCTCTGGCTTTCAGGACTACTCTATCTCCCCCTTCGTTGAATTGGGTTATCACTGCCAGCACGTAGTTCATAACCGGCTTGCCTCCTATATAGACCACGTTTTCCTCTTGTGCCATTGTTCCCCCTCCTTTGTCTTTTGTTCGGGTGAGTTGGAAGGAGAAACCAATAAATACTTTTCGGTATTTCCCGCTGAGGCCCATAGTCTGGGAGGAGAGAGGAAATGGAAGTCAAGTTAGAGGTCTTCACGAGTCCGACCTGTCCTCACTGTCCTGTGGCCATCAAAGCAATTAAGGAGATATCGGAGAAATACAAGCCCTATTTCAAGACCAAGTTAGTGGAAACAAATGTGAGAACTCCAAAGGGGTTAAAGAGAGCTAGGAAATTTGGGATCACAGCTACACCCACCATAGTGATACATGGGAAAGAGGAGAAGGTCGGAATAAGAGGTGTACCAACAGAGAGGCAGTTAATCTTAGCCATATATGATGCAATGAAAGAGGAAATGCCTTTGGATCTGAAAGAGAAGTTTTCTCAAGAAGAGGGAATACTCGACTCAATAAGGAAATTTTTCTCTAGGAAGAATCGCTCCATCACTTGACTGAGCTGGGAGGACAGGAACTCCAACACTATTGTGAGGCGTAAGTGTTAATTACTCTCCAGTTAAAGGATGAGAATGCGGTGGGCTAGGCCGGGGGGCTGGCGGTCCCCTGTAACCTCAAACCCGCCAACGGAGGGGCCGAAGCCTGGAGAGAGGCTCCCTGAACTGGGATGAGCCCCCATTGTGGGGAGGAACTCCTGTCCCGCAGGGCCGGCGGTGGCCCTAGAGGCCTTTGCCCGGCGAACCCGGTCAGGCCCGGAAGGGAGCAGCCGTAGTCGGGACGTTCGGTGCTTGCGGGGGTGCAGGACGGATCTCTCAATGGGGACAACTCTTCCCAGGGAGGGGAGTCCATCTCCAGGCACGCCCACCGCGCTGCCGGGGTGGCTGAGTCTGGTAAGGCGCTGGCCTGCTAAGCCAGTGGGCTTATGCCCTCCGGGGTTCAAATCCCCGCCCCGGCGCCACTCTTATGCACTCTGGTGGAACCTCCTTGCTGAGGAACACCTTTGGGGAAGCTCTGTAAACTTTGAGACCCAATTTCCTCATTTTCTCCACGTCTATTTCCAAGACCACTGGGTTCTTGCTCCTTCTCAGTCCCACTCTGAGAGCCTCTTCGAAACTAGGAGACATGTGGACCCAAACTCTATTCATTGGCTTAAGTCCCTCTTTCAGTATCCTAGGAATGTTTCTCGGAGAAGTACCGTGGTACAGCACTCTCACTTTCTTCTCCTCTGGATAATCTATTCTCACCGGAATGCTGTGCCCGTATCTAGCTCTAATCTTTCCTCCAGAAATCTCGAACCTCCCCTTTTCATCCCTCTCTACTAGGAGGAAAACTTCTTTTTCATCTAGAAAGAAACCCTTACGCTTTAACGCTTCAATCAGATCCTCAATTGGAACAAATCCCTCTTCATCTAATTCTAGACCAAGTATCCATGGTTTGTGTCTTAGCACTAGGGAGAGGAACTTGCTGAGCTTAACTCTGGAAAACTTCTTCTCCCCTTTGTTCAAGGGATCACCGGGGTGAATGTTGGAGAACCTCCTAAAAACAATCAGGGAATTTCGGGACGAGAGGGGATGGAGGAAGTATCACAACCCGAAGGACTTGGCCATATCGATATGCATAGAGGCTTCTGAACTATTAGAGATATTTCAATGGGAGAGCGATCCCTACAAAGTCTGTGAGGAGAAATCGGAGCAAGTACGTGAAGAGCTAGCTGACGTGATGATATATTGTCTGTCATTGGCAGACGTTCTTGGAATAAATCCTGAAGAAGCCATAATCGAAAAGATAGAAAAGAACAGGAGGAAGTATCCCGTGAAATAGTAGAACTCTGATTTTCTCCTTTTCCTCTCATTATTTTTCAGTTTCAGGAATGTCCCCACTGCCAAACCAATCAGAAAACCACCGACGTGTGCCCAATAGGCTATACCGAAAAGAGGCTTTATCACGGATATTATCCCGAAGAGGAGTTGAAAGAGGAACCAAATACCGAGTAATAGAGAGGCAGGCATAGCTCTTGCCTCCACGAACGGGAAAATGAAGAAGAGTACGTAGACCCTAGCCCTAGGGTAAAGTAGGAAGTAGGCTCCTATTACTCCACTTATTGCCCCAGAGGAACCAATAGATGGAATATCCGGGCTTCCAGTCAATAGGGCGTGAGTTATAGATGCCCCAATTCCAGAAAAATGGTAGAAAAACAAATATTTAAAATGACCCAATTCGTTTTCAATGTTGTCTCCGAATATCCAGAGATATAGCATGTTGAATCCGAGATGAGCTAGGCCTCCGTGCAAATACATGGAACTCAGTAGAGTGAATAGGTTCTCTCCACGGAAGAACTTTTCCGGGATAAATCCATATTTCATTACTATTTCGCCATATCTTCCAGAGGAGATGGAGAAAAGAAAAACTAAGAGGTTAGCTGAGATTATGGCGTAATTCACTACTGGGACTTTCTCTCTAGGATTCTCATCTCCTAGGGGAATCAACCTCTTCTCATCTCCTACTCCTGTTAAAGGCAACTCTCTCTGGAGTTTCATCTGGATAGGCGTCCTCGCAAACTCTAGGGTTGAGGCAGACCTCCAAGTTTCTCTTAACCCAATAGCAACTGAGCTCTTCCTCTCCAGCCTCCTCGTAGATTTCCCTTATTTCCGATGTGTTGATTTCCCAATTCTCCCTTGAGAGTAAATCCACTATTTCCTCTAGAGACCACCCTAGGTTTTTCAGAGAATTGATGATCCAGAACAGATTCTCTCTGTTTTTGGATTTTATCCCACGTTCGAGACACTTGGGAAAGAACTTCTCATCTATCTTGGCAGAGTATTCTGGTGTTTCTTCCTCCTCCTCGATTATGAACTTGCTTATGTCCCCAATTTGGGGGATTTCGGGAAATTCCGGATGAAGATCCACCCTAGCATCCCTTTTCGGGTCGAATTTACCTGGAATCACAGGGACAGCAAAGAGATAATAGCCATATCTCTCGAAACTCTCAACTCTTATCGAGCAGGGACCTATTGCCATGTCAATCTGGGATATCCTCAGGTTGGATAGGTCCTCCTTGGAAATACCCATTCTGAGGAATTCCTCCTTTTCCCGTAGCACCTCCTCTGAAGACCTCCTCAGTATTTCCTCTAACTTGAATTTGAATCTCTCCAGTTTCTCCCCAACTATTTCCCCTAGGCTCTCCTGTGGGAAATACAAGACGAATCCATCTAACCCATTGAAATATGGAAAGAAGGGCCACTTCATTCCAGAATATTTCTTCATTTCAGAATAAACAGATAGTAGGACAGCTGAGAGAAACTTAATCCCAGACGAAATAGGCAAATCTCCAGAGAGGGAAATCTCCATGAACAAATCTATTTTCTCGACTCTCTCTCCTCTGGATGGTATTCTGTATCTCTCCCGAGACACCCAGTATTCCTTAGCGTAGGGAAAATTCAGGAAGAGACTGTCGTAATCTTCGATAGTTATGTTCATGCTCTCGTCTATCCAGAAAGCTCTTCTACTCTTCAGATTGCCCTTCACTCCCCAAGATATTTGGCATATTCTTCCTCGAGAGAAAGCTCTAACTATTTCCTTGACTTCCTCTCTTGAATAGTGCTCAAGGGCCAAATCCACGAGCTGCATCTCGAACCCTCAAACGTTTTTTATCATTGAGTCCTAATCAGATGGGGCAGACCATGCTTCAAGTTCTGTTGATCCTGTCTCTCATCTTGGTATCAAGCCCACCTCACGGGAATAGTGGAAACTACGACTTAATAATCGTTAGGCAAGACGAGAGCTGGGACTCCCTAGTGGCCAGAATATATGCAGATAGGGAGGGAGTCCCGATACTCTCAACTAGCACGGAGGAAATAGATCCGACTAGGCTCAGAGAGCTAATGCAGTATTCGAAAGCTCTAACTAGTGAAGGAAGGAAGGGAAAAGTGCTAATAATAGGTGGTGAGAGGGCAATATCTCCGAGAGTAGAGGAAGAGTTGAGAGAAATGGGGTTTGAAGTCAATAGAATTTCCGCTCTGGACAGGTATCACACTGCAGCAGACGTAGCTAGGAAGCTCTGGGGCCCTCAGGAGACTGTAGTGATAACCAACGGAGACGACATAGGATACGCTTTGATAGCTCAGAGATGGGCCTTGGAGCTGGAATCCCCAATTCTCTTGGCTAGGGAAGAGGAGCTACCTGAGGCAACAGAGAACGTTCTTAAGTACTACATAAAGCCTAGAAAAGTAATCCTAGTTGGAAAATTCTCCAAAGAGGTAATCTCTTCAATAAAAGGTCTTGGAATAAAAGTAGAAACAAAGAAAGTTGGAGAGAGGATCCCTCCAAGAGAAATGGAGGAGGAAAGAAGGTTTTCAATGGAATTTTTCCGAAAGATAGTTTATCCCTCCTCTTTAGTGATTTCCTTCTTGCTTGGGGCCTTCGTCTACAAACACCATTATCGGATAAGAGAAGTACTCAAACCGAAGATCAGAATACCAATGTTGGTTCTGACTTCCGACGAGAGGAGAATAGTGGAGGAGATAATCAGGTCAGGAGGGGAAATAAAACAAGAGGAGATATCCCAGAGAACTGGATTCTCGAGATCCAAGGTCAGTAGGATAATATCTGAACTGGAGGAGAGGGGAGTCATAACTAGAGAGAGGGTTGGGAAAACATATATATTGAGGTTGGCTCGGGAGCTGGTGGAAGGGTGAGCACATGCAGGAAACCCCTAGATGCATCAGTTGTCAGAGAGACATAAAGCCGAGAGAGAGATCGGTCAAGTTCTTCTGTCCTAGTTGTGGAGAGGTACTACTCTGGAGGTGCGAAGTCTGTAGGATCCACGGAAACAAGTACACCTGCCCAGAATGTGGTTTCGAAGGACCTTGACAGGAGGTGACCCCATGGGTGAAGTTTTGGCAGTCCTCAGGATAATGCCCGAGGACGTCGAGGTAGATTTAGAAGAACTTAAGAGATCTATATCCGAAAAAATACCAGAGGAAGTAGAGATACATAAAATAGAGGAAGAACCGATTGCTTTTGGTTTGAAAGCCCTCAGGATCACGGTCATAGTCAGTGACACTGTGGGAGGGACGGACCCAGTGGAGGAGGCCATAAGGGAAATAGATGGAGTGAGGAGTGTAGAGGTAGTGGACCTTCACAGACTCCTCTAGGTTTTGGAAATGGGGGTGCAGATAGGAGAAATAGTTCCGAAAAGGGAGCTGAGCTTTAAAGATTTGAGAGGAAAGGTAATTGCCATAGATGCTTTTAATTCAATGTATCAGTTCCTGGCTACTATAAGACAACCAGATGGGACTCCTCTGATGGATTCCACAGGCAGAGTTACCTCACACCTCTCTGGACTTTTGTATAGGACTACTAATCTAGTGGAAGAAGGAGTTAAGCCAGTTTATGTCTTCGACGGAGAACCACCAGAGCTGAAATCCAAAACGATAGAAGAAAGAAGAGAAACTAGAAAAGAAGCAGAGATGCATTGGAAGGAGGCTTTGGAGAGAGGTGACATAGAAGAAGCAAGGAAGTATGCTCAAGCATCTTCTAAACTGACTGACGAGATGGTGAAAGAATCAAAGGAGCTATTAGATTACATGGGCATTCCATGGGTACAAGCTCCATCTGAAGGTGAAGCTCAAGCTTCCCACATGGTCAAGAGAGGAGATGCTTGGGCAGTTGGAAGTCAAGACTACGATTCTCTCTTATTCGGAGCAAGTAGGCTGGTGAGAAACCTCACTCTCACTGGGAGAAGGAAGCTCCCCGGTAAGAAGACTTGGATAGAGGTCAAGCCGGAGTTGATAGACCTGAGGGAAGTCCTAGATAAGCTAGGAATAGACTCAGAAAAACTGATAATTCTGGGAATACTAGTCGGAACAGACTACAATGAAGGAGTCAGAGGAATAGGACCTAAGAGAGCCTTAGATCTAGTAAAAAGAACGGAGAAGGAACTACTGGAGGAATTACTTGAGGAGAAAGTCACTCAGTGGAGAGAAATTTTCTCCATATTTTCCAATCCAGAGGTAACCTCTGAATACAGCATATCCTTCAGGAAACCTTCCAGAGATAAAATAATTGAGTTCCTATGTGAGGAGAGAGACTTCTCGAGGGATAGAGTAGAGAAAGCCATATCTAGATTGGAAAAGAGTATGGCCTCCCTATCGCAATCTAGTTTGGAGGCCTGGTTCTCCTGATCTTCCATTATTTGTATTTTTTCTTTGTTATCTAACACTGAGCCACGAGTTAGGAGGACGAAGAATGTCAGACCCCTTGCTATCTGAGATAAGGGACCTCTTGTTTGAAATAAACAGCAGATTGGAGGAAGTAATAGATCTACTTGAGAGTTTAAATGAAAGAGACTGGGCGAGAGTTCACAGACTAGTCAACATAGAGGAAAAGCTAGATGAGGTCCTCAGACTATTGGGGAGAGGAGAGGTAGTAGACTGAAAGCATAGCTAAGACATCGTGCGAGGCATGGGCAGCGATTGGAGAGAACAAATTCCCCCTGCTCAGGTAGAAAACAGAGAGAAGTAAGGCTATGGGATAAACCGAGAGTATTCCACCTAGACCCATGTGATAGTGCAAAACAGAGAAAACCAGTGGGGAGAACAAGAGAAATGCTTTCTTACTCCCAAAGGAGTACAGAGCTAGACCTCTGAATATGACCTCCTCTGTCGGGGCCACGGAAATAGTAACTACTGAGAGAGCTATCATCAGTTCTTTCTCATTTCTTGGTATGATATAGCTTGGAATCTCTGGTTTTAGCCCTACTTTACTCAAAAGAGCAGATGAAAATGCTCCAACAAGTAAAGTGATCAATCCAAATCCAAGTCCCATAAGCACCTCTTTCACGGAGAATTTGCTTTTGCAGAGCCCTATTTCGCAAAAAGACTTCTTTAAAGCTAAATATAGAACTATTGGGATCAATATCATGGAGTTTCTGAGTAAGATCCCAAGGAAGAC
>QMUK01000014.1 GCA_003660555.1 Thermococci archaeon | reverse complement strand
ATTCCTTTCACTCTCTAGCAAATCCTCGTATTTTCTCTTCTCCTCTCTTTGACTCTCTTTAATTTTCCCTATTGTTTCTTTCAGTTCCGAGATTCTGGATTGGGCGTCTTCTAGTTTCCTCTTTAGATCTCCAATCTTCCTCTCTTTGTCCTTCAAATCTCTTTCTAACCTGTCTTTTTCTCTTTTAATTCTGTCTAACTCTCTGTCTAACTGAATTCTTTTTTCCCTCTCCTTCTCTAGATCTTTTACTAATTCTTTTAACCTGTTGTATTCTTTGGATATTTTTCTAAGTTCTTCCTCTGCCTTTCTTCTTCTTTCCTCCTCTTTTTTCAATTGCCTCTTCATGTGCTCTATGTCCTTGGGCATTAGGGCCATGACTACCTCCTCGAACCCATTTCCTAACTATTGGGAGATAACCTTTGTGGTAGCACTCTGTGCAATAGACAATACTCTCACGAGTCTCGAGGTATTCCTGTAACCCCGCTAGCCCCATAAGGGAGACAAATCAGAGAAAAGGATATATATGGGTTATATCTCAAGGCAGGAGTGAGAGGGACAGTATAGAGTCCCTCTCTTCAACTAGGGAGGTGAGTTAGATGCCCGAGCTACCTCTGGCACCCATAGGTAGAATAATAAAGAAGGCAGGGGCTGAGAGAGTAAGTGCAGAAGCGCAGAGAGTTCTAGCGGAACACCTAGAGGAGCACGCCGAGATGATAGCTAGAGAGGCCATAAGGCTAGCTGAGCATGCCGGAAGAAAAACAGTAAAGGCTTCAGACATAAAGTTGGCTCTCAAGAAATAGCTGAGAGAAGTCAAGAGCCCCTCGCCCCCAATTATTTTTATTCTTTTTTTCCGATTGGAATACGTTATTCTTATCTGCATATGTCTAGTAAACTTTATATTATACTGGCATAGAAATACGAGCATGTGAAATGATCGGAGGGGGATAAATATGAGGAGGGGTGTAATACTTGCATTGGCTATAGTACTACTAGCAATACCCGCTCTAGGTCAAAAGATTATCTGGGTAGACCCAATCCAGAACAAACCATACGTGCTCAGGTTAATGCCATACACCCTAGAGGCAGTAGCATATCCAGGAGAGAGAATCGGTTGGGTTGTTACTCTGGGATACGATGGGCTTGGAGATGTAACCGTGGAAATAGAAGTAGTTAGTCCGATGGATCTTTTGCCACGCCCAAGTCCCAGAGCAGTTACATGGGAAGTAACTACAGACGTAGACATGGCATTTCCAGAGGACGTGACCGAATTGGATCCATCCTGGGTTACTGTAGAACCAGATAGATTCACGATGTACCCTGGGAAACGAGACATAGAAGTCAGGGTGGAACTTCCGGAAAACATAGAGACAGGGAAGACTTACATAGCTGCCTTGGTAGCCAGAGCGTACAAGGAGGAGTACGAAGTAGCGAATGCCTTTTCACTAATATCAATACGGGTACCACAGCTCATGGAAGAGGAAGAAGACGAGGAGAAGGAATACACAGAAGAAATAGATGTGAGTGGAGAGGAACCATTAATACTGAAAGTCGTTTGGACCGGAAATAGAGCGGGGAAGATAGAGAGTTTCTTGGAATCTCCAACTGGTGAGAAGTACTATCCAGAAAAGATCTACAGGACCAGAGAGATAAGAATTGAGGGAGACGACGTATATTCGATAGAAGAAGCTCAGTTAGTGCATGAGTACTTTATACTACATCCAGAAGAGGGTACTTGGGTTTTACACGTCTTTACGCCAGGTTACGGGGAAATGGAAATAAAAATAGTAGAAGAAGAGGATTAATTCCTCCACCTCTTCTTCTTCTTTTTTACTTTCAATGATTGTTATACTACTTTATACTCCCTCAGTAGCAGGTATATTGAAGCCGGGCTCTCCATTTTGCGAATCCTATCAATTAACCTCAAGGCCATATCTGCTTTGATACGTTTTTCAGACACTGCAAGCGTAATTAAGTGTATGGCCCTAGCTCTACTGATTTTCGGGATTATCCTCCTCCAAGTTATCTCGAGATATACATCTGGAGTAAAGTCTATTTGTATGGGGAGAGGGGAACTCAGGTCCCCGATTATCTCCTTCAGTCTAAGAATTCTGCTCCTCATTCTCTCCCCATGAGTTATGACACGTCTAAGAATAAAATACTTCCGGCCATATGACTCTCTCCGTAATCATAGATATCAAGAATATCCCTAAATACGGACTGAGAAGCTTGAATACTATTAGAGAATCACTTCTCTTAAGGCTATTTTGGAGGACGAAGCATCTCCAAATTAAAAGACAAAGATAAGGGATTGAGATTATAGCAGAGATTGGACCCGCTAATCCAATTACCATTATGGATATGGTAACGACACCTAGGACAAGCACTGAAATAGTGAGAGATTTAGAAGCGCTTACGTCATCCAATTCCACAGGCAGCATTGGTACTCCTGCTCTCAGATAATCCTCCTTGTAATAAATTGAGAGAGACCATATGTGTGGTATTGACCAAGATGAGATCAACAAGAAGAATAGCAACCCCTCCAAATCGAGAGATCCAGTATGGGCACTCCATCCACCGAGAGCGAGGAATCCTCCAGCGAAACTACCGACAATAACGTTTAGGACGCTTTTTCTTTTTAGCAGGTAAGTATATAGGAATATGTCCACCGAGAAGCCCAATATTCCAGAGGTACCTACAATTGGATTGATGGAAAATCCTAGGGCCAATCCCAGGACCAACACAGGTATTGAAAACAGCAGAGCATCTTTAGTACTTATGTCTCCTCTTGGTATTGGCCTATACATGGTTCTGAACATTTTGGCATCTAAGTCTCTATCTAGCACCATGTTCATGGCAGTGGTTCCAGATACAGAGAGGAATGCCCATCCGATCAGTTTAATAATAATTTCGGCATCCGGTTTGGCATAACAAGAGATTAAATAGCTTGATACTGCCGAGAAAACTAAGAGAATGGTTTGTTTAATCTTGATTAGCTCTAAGTACTTCTTCATCCGTGACCCCATCATGACCCATGAGACGGGGAAAAAGATTTTTCAGAACACTTCAGAATATGTACTTGGGAGAAGAGGTGTGAAATTGAGAGTAGCATTCGCTCAGACACATCCTCAATACGGAGAAGTCGATGAGAACCTGGAGAGAACTCTCTCCATACTGGAGAGAAGTAGGGCAGACCTGATAGTGTTTCCCGAAATGTGTCTTACTGGTTACAATTTCGAGAGTAGGAGGAAATTATTGGAAATTTCTGAGGAGATACCTGGAAAGGCAACCGAGGAGTGGACTGAAGTGTGTAGAGAGGAGAACAAATACTTGGTGGCAGGTGTTTCCGAGAGGGAAGGGAGAAGGCTGTACAATTCCGCAGTATTAGTAGGACCCAATGGCTTGATAGGGAAATACAGAAAAACACACCTATTTCACAGAGAGAAAGAGCTATTTCTTCCGGGAGATACCGGATTCAGGGTCTTTGACTTAGGCAGTGTTAGGGTGGGGTTAATGATATGTTTTGATTGGATATTTCCAGAGGCCGCTAGGACACTAGCTTTGAAGGGAGCTGACTTGATAGCACATCCAGCGAATCTAGTCTTACCATACTGTCAAGGAGCAATGATAACTAGATCCATTGAGAACAGGATTTATACTGTAACAGCTAATAGAATTGGGAGAGAGGGTAGCTTGGAGTTCACCGGCATGAGTCAAATTACCAGTCCTAAAGGAGAAATACTCGCTAGGGCTTCAAGAGAAAGAGAAGAGGTGAGGGAGGTAAAAATAGACCCAAGAGAGGCCAGAGATAAGAAAATAACGGATAATAATGATGTATTAAAGGACAGAAGACCCGAATTCTATGAGGTCTAGTTCACTAGGTGGAGATCAATGAAGAGAATTAGATACAAGTTCCTTACAGGTTTCCTTCCAGAGGAAGATTTTAAGAAACTATTGAAGTACGGAAAGTTCGAGACTACAGGGAAATTCAAGAAATGGGAGTTAGAGATTAGAGAAGACATAGACGACTTCAGAGAAATAGAGAGAATCGTAGAGGAGTACGGCCATAGTGTAGAGAGAGAGGAACTAGAGAAGTTTCCAATTTATTCGATTTCTGCCAGGAGAATAAGAACTCCAGAGGTCAGGAAAAGAGTGAGAGAAATAGTAGACCAGCTAGAGAGAAACGGAATCAAATATCACATAAAAGTCTATGATCCACACGAGGTACAGATAATATCTGAGAGAGAAATAGAAATAAGAGACTCGGGAGTGAGTGTCACTTATTCTGGGTTCAAGTCCAGAGAAAAGCTCTTCTCGAACAAGGGAGAGACACTATATCTTTTTGGACAAGTTGAAAGAGAATACAACCTTAGGAGAAGGAAATGGAGATTGTTATGCCCGGAATGTAGGAGAGAAGTAAAGATCAATAAGGGAGAAGAAATACAGTGTTCCAGATGCGGATTGTATCTTAGATATTGAATTCGGGCTTCCAATTAGTAGCAGCTAGTCTATTGGACTAGTGGAATATCAAGTAACACTTCCGAATGGACTCCTAATAGAGACTCCCTCAGGGTCGATGAGTCGGGAACAAGCAAACTGTAGAGAGAATCCACAGAAAACGAAGTTACAGGAGTCACAGCTTAGGAATAACATGGTTATCAATCATTGTTAGAGAAAACAAGGAGGTATTAGATTAGTTTACTCAAATCGAATGATTGATATATTGAAGTGTCTAAGCTGTGAAAACAAGACTATTACTACTACTCCTTCGAGAAGTCTGGGTACTCAAGCCAAAATAGGAAAGAAGAAAAACAGAAAAACCGAGTCTCTAGGTTAATTGGGAGGTATAGTATGAAGCCGATATGGGAAGTATCTAAAAAAATAGGGCTTGAATTGGAAGATCTCGAACTGTATGGAAAGTACATGGCCAAGGTGTCTTGGGAGAAAGTATCTGAGATGCTGGGTGAGAAGAGGAGAGGCAAGTTAGTCTTAGTGACTGGCATCACCCCGACTAGATTTGGAGAAGGCAAGACCACCACAACTATAGGACTAGCTGGTGCACTAAGCGAAATAGGATTTTCGTCAACTCTAAGTATAAGGGAACCGTCACTAGGTCCAGTATTCGGAATAAAAGGAGGAGCCACGGGAGGGGGTAAGAGTAGGGTAGTTCCAAGCGAAGAAATAAACCTCCACTTCACCGGAGACTTCCACGCAATCACCAGTGCTCATAATCTCCTCTCGGCGATAATAAATAACCACATCTTCCAAGGAAACGAACTCGAGATAAAGGAAGTAACTTGGCCTAGGACGTTAGACATGAATGACAGATCACTGAGAAAAGTCATAGTAGGACTAGATAGGAATGGTCATCTACTAGAGGACAAATTCGTAATAACGGCAGCTTCTGAGATCATGACTATATTGTCTTTGTCCAGAAGCTATTCCGAGTTAAAAGAGAGAATAGCAGAGATAATAGTTGGTTTTAATTCCGATGGAGAGGAGGTACGAGTTAGGGATCTCCATGTTGAGGGCGCAATTACTGCATTACTCAAGAACGCTTTGAAACCTAACCTAGTACAAACAACAGATGGCATACCAGCTTTCGTGCATACAGGGGCATTTGCAAACATATCTCATGGTACTAGTAGTTTGATCTCCATGGAATTGGGACTCAGACTATCAGATTACGTGGTGGTAGAGAGTGGATTCGGATCAGACTTAGGTGCAGAGAAGTTCGTGAACATAGTCTCTAGAATATCGAAGTTCGATAACATATGTTGTGCAGTCATAGTGTCTAGCATAAGGGCTTTGAAAGAACAAGGAAACGGAGATTTGGCCAGGGGTCTATCTAACTTAGAGGAACACGTGAGAATAGTCAGGGAACTAGGTTTAGAACCAGTAGTTTCTCTCAACGTATTCGATTCGGATACTGAATCCGACATAAGGACGTTCTTCGGTAAATGTGAGGATTTGGGAGTAGATTACAGTGAGACACACTTCTATAGTAAGGGATCCAAGGGTGGAACGTCTTTGGCAGAGATAGTCGCTGAAAAGCGAGGAAGAAAACCGAAGTACACCTACTCTCTAGATGAAAATCTGAAAGAAAAGATAGAGAAAGTATCTAGACTGTATGGTGGCTCAGGATCTACTTACTCTAAAACAGCTGAGAATAGAATTAAAAAAATTGGAAACAGGCTAAACTATCCGATATGCATAGCTAAAACTCAATTCTCACTTAGCGACGATCCTAATCTCAAGGGAGCACCGAAAGACTTTGAGATAAGGATAAGAGACATCTGGGTGTATGGAGGGGCCAAACTGCTAGTCCCGATAGCAGGAGACATACTACTGATGCCTGGCTTGCCAAAGAGACCTAATGCTGAGAGAGTGGATATAGACGAGCACGGAGAGATAAGAGGGATCTTGGGTTGAAATTGAGATGTCATCTATGCCAAAAGGAAATAGACGTCGATTCCATGGGGAAATTAAAGGGAACTGTCGTCAGAGAGATAGGTAAGAGAAAGTTCTATTACATTTGTGCGCCGTGCCAAGTGATATTACACAAATTAGGTAAGAAGAAGTTCCTAGAACTATTAAGAGACAAGGAAAAGGCAAGAAAAGCTCTCGAGGAGTACTCCATAGACGAAAGGGAGGGAAAAAGGTACTGGAAGATCAAAATATAGAGGGATGAGGCGAAGAACATCGCGTGGGCAGTCTAAATTATTATCATGTTAACTCAGACCCGCTGAATGAAGCTTCAGAGTCTATTTAATCCAATAGCCAGTGTCTCTGCCGTCAGGAATTAGATTGGATGGGACAAAAGTCATTGCACATTCAGGAACCAATTAGTTTCACCTAACAACTAATCCAGAGGAAGCAGTAGAGAGATTAGAGACACACACTAAATCTCCATTAAGTTTTTAAAAGCAAGACAGGACTGGATGGAGGGGATGTGCCATAGAGATATGTGCTTACGTACTAGTTAGTGCGAGGAAGGGAAAGGAAGAGAAAGTAAGAGAGGAGATATCCAAGATAGATGGGGTAAAACAGGTGCATGTAATAAGTAGGGTGCTTTCCAAGCCCGCCTTTGGGGGGGAAGGTTTACCGTATAATCTGATAGTGGAGGTAGAGGCGGAGGACATAAGGACGTTGAGTAGGATAATAATGAACAAAGTGAGAGAAGTAGATGGAGTCACTGGAACTATGACTATGGTGGTAGTTCCGGATTAGTTCTCCTCTTCTGCCAATCTGAATTTGTATCCATAGTATATTATTCCCTCTTCCCCGTCTTCACTGACTCTCCTGAACACCAATTCCACGGGTTTTCCCACTTCCACTTCGTCTGGAGAGCAATCTACTATCTGCCCAGCAACTAGTGGTCCCTCTTCTAGTTTTATTAGAGCGATGACGTATGGTACTTGTCTCTCGAATCCATTAGCCCCGTCTTTAACTATTGTGTAGCTGTATATTTTACCCTTGCCACTTAGAGCCACTCTGGATATGTTACCTTTCCTCCTACACTCTGGACAGAGCACCCTAGGGGGGAAAAACACCCTGCCACAGCTGTCGCACTTAGACCCAAGTAACCTGTATCTGTGAGGTATTTCCCTCCAGAATCTAGCTACACCTTCTGTCATTTTACCTCCTCCTTCTGAGAATTGAAACTACGCAGGTACCTCCCGATCCTCCGAGATTATGTGTGAGACCTATTTCTGCATTGTCTACTTGCCTTTTCTCAGCTTCGCCTCTAAGTTGGAGGACGATTTCACATACTTGTGCTATTCCTGTGGCTCCAGGGGCATGTCCCCTAGCTTTCAATCCACCGCTAGTATTTATCGCAACTTTTCCTCCTATTTCAGTATCTCCATCCTCTGTTGCTTGTCCTCCTTTCCCCTTCTTGAAGAATCCTAGATCCTCTATTGCAATTATTTCTGATATGGTGAAGCAGTCGTGCACTTCAGCCACATCTACCTCTTCGGGTTTCACTCCAGACATTTCGTAAGCTCTTTTACTAGCTTCTATTGTGGAAGCCATTGAAACTATGTTGTCTCTGTCGTGGAGAGCGATGTAGTCACTAGCCTGCCCTATTCCAGATATTTCCACTGGAGATTCAAACTCCTTTGCTTTTTTCTCAGAACAGAGAACTAAAGCTGATGCGCCATCACTTACTGCATGGGATTCAAGCAATTTTATCGGATAGCTGACAATTGGGCTAGATAAAACTTTCTCAAGAGATACTTCGAATCTAAAGTGAGCCATTGGATTTTTGGACCCATTACTATGATTTTTTACTGATACTAGTGCCATTTGTTCCTCAGTTGTGCCGAACTCATGCATGTGTCTCTTTGCCATTAGGGCATAGGCTGAAGCGTAAGTCATTCCAAAAAAGGCCTCCCATTCCTGATCTAATGTAGTAGCGAGTACTTCACTGGCCTTCTCTGCCATAACGTCACTCATCTTCTCCACACCTCCAACTACGACCACGTCGTACATTCCAGAGGCTATGGACGAAAACCCTTGGACTAGAGCTAAGGCGCCCGATGCGTCTCCACCTTCAACTCTAGTAGCAGGTATGTGAAGAGAGGCGAGTCCCGAGTGGTCCGCTATTAGAGAGGCCACGTGTTCCTGTTTGACTAGTAATCCAGCTGACATGTTGCCTATGTATAGAGCCTCTATTTCCTTACCGTCTACTCCTGCATCCTCTATTGCTCGTATTCCTGCTTCTACGAATAGGTCTCTGAAGGACCTTTCCCATAGTTCTCCAAATTTCGTCATTCCAACTCCTACTACGTAGACTTTCCTCATGGATTGACACCTAACTCAACTTAATTTTCCCTGATAGCTTCAGATACTCTCCATAGCTCAGATACTTCTTCCTGCGAATGAATTCAGAGAATTTAGGTGCCTTGTCTTTAATCTCTACTATCTTGTCTGTGACTTCTAGGAGAAAAGAGTCACTTCCAGCTCCAGATCCAAAAGAAGTTAGTAAAACCTTTTCGCCACCATTACAAACGTCTAAGACTGCTGAGAGCCCTATCAACGAAGAGGCTGAGTAAGTATTTCCTATTTGCGTCACCACAATCCCGGGGAGATACTGTTCCTTTTCAAATCCTAATAACTTCGCGGCTCTCATGGGGAATTTCCCATTTGGCTGATGAAAGACTACATAGTCTATTTCCTTTGGTTCTATGGAGTTCCTTTCCATTATACCTCTCGAGGCAGATATTATGTGCTTGAAGTATGCTGGTGCACCTGTGAACCTACCAGCGTGTCTTGGATACGCTTTCCCCTCTCTTCTCCAGAAATCCGGCGTATCTGTCGTGAATGAGTAAGTGTCTAACACTTCAGCTATCTTGTCCTTGGATCCTATTAGGAAGGCAGCACCTCCCGCGGATGCCGAGTACTCCAATGGATCTCCTGGAGCACCTTGGGCAGTGTCTGCTCCTATTGCCAATCCGTATTTTATCATTCCAGAATTGACTAAACCGAGAGAGGTTTGTATTCCGGCAGTCCCTGCTTTACAAGCGAACTCATAGTCTGCAGCAGTCATCTCGGGAGTAGCACCTATTGCTTCCCCTACTATTGTAGCTGTAGGCTTAACGGCATATGGATGAGACTCAGAACCCACGAATATAGCTCCTATCTCCGAAGGATCAACTCTAACTCTTTTGATGCAATTCCTAGCAGCTTCAACAGATATAGTTACTGTGTCCTCGTCTATCCCAGGTACTGACTTTTCTTTTATTAGTAGTCCGTTCTCTATCTCTTTGGGATCTTTCCCCCATATTTTAGCGATTTCTCTTGCAGTAATCCTATACATGGGTATGTATATGCCATAGGAGACAATCCCCGCCTTCAACCTCGACCCACGGGGGATAATGAGTCCAGCTTAAATCAATTTCGGTGCTCGCAGTATGGAAGTTAGACGAACGTCTGAAAACTCATTTACTTAACTAGGAAGAAATTGAGATGGGGTCTTGGTATGGGAAAATAGAGAGACTCAAGAAGGAAATACTGAAGGAAGTCTATCCAAGCAAAGAAGAGAGAGAAAAAGTAGAATTAGAGTGCAACAGGCTAATACAGAGGGCCAAGGAAATCCTAGGGGAGGAAAGTCTATCAGAAGTTGAGCCCAAGGTGCTAGGTTCAGTTGCTAGGAACACATACCTCAGAGGAGAGGTAGACATAGACCTTTTCCTGTTATTTCCACTAGAGGTTCCGATAGATGAGCTTAGATCGAGAGGATTTAGAGTAGGCGAGCAGATACTATCCAGTATGGGCTACTCAACGGAAAGAAGATATGCTTCTCATCCTTATGCACATGGAAGTAAGGAAGGGATAGAAGTAGACGTCGTACCTGCTTACAAAGTGGAACATTCAAACGAGATAAAGACACCAGTAGATAGGTCTGTGCTTCATCACGAGTTTTTGAAGGAGAGAATCAAGGGTTTAGAGGAAGAGATAGTACTTTTCAAGGCATTCATGAAGGGTTGTGGACTATATGGGGCGGAAGCCAAAATAGGAGGTTTCAGTGGATATCTCTGTGAACTCCTAGTGCTGAGGTATGGAGATTTCCTCTCAACAGTTGAGGCAATCTCTAAGTGGAGAGAGGGACAAGTAGTCTCTTTTCCGGAACAAAGAGTAACTACTTCCTTTAGCTCCCCGCTGATATTTCCAGATCCAACAGATGAAAGGAGAAATGTAGCTGCGGCAGTCTCTAGAGAAAAATTCCATGAGGCGATATTTGCGACTAAACTTTTCCTGGATAGGCCATCCAAGTTATTCTTCTTTCCCCCGAGAAGGAAGTTCTCCACTAAAGAACTACTCGATAATTTGTCTAAGAGAAACTTGGTTGGAATCCTCTTCGAGACTAGCTTATACATACCGGACCTACTCTGGCCGCAATTGAGAAAGACTTTGGAGTCACTGTCAAATGTACTTAGGGAAGAGGGATTCAATGTGATCAGGAGTGGAGTGTGGTCTAATGAGAGAGGTTTGGCTTTGATACTCTTCGAACTAGACGATTTCTACCAGAAGAGTGTAGTAGGAGATGAAGGTCCTCCTTCCAGAGTTCCAATTGATAATATAGTAGGATACATCACGAAGAATTTAGAATGCGGTCCTTGGGTAGAGGGAGACAGGCTCATGGGTCTAAATATAATCCGTAGACCAAAGTCAGCTAAGTTCCTCCTAAATGAAGTAATAAGTGAAGGAAGATTCTCCGGAGGGAAGCATTTAAAGAAAGACCTAATTGAAAACTTTGATATATTGGTTTCATCTGAGCTGATAAACGTGCAGGACGTTAGCCTTTTGGAGTGGTTGTCGGACTTCCTGAGGGGCAAACCACCCTGGTTGGAGGCTTGGAAATGGTCAGAACGTTCATAGCAATAGACTTAGGGCAGGAAACAAAGGATATAATAGAATCAAAAGTCTTAGACGAGATATCGAAAATAGATGTTGACGTGAAACTAGTGGAAAAGGAAAATCTACACCTGACATTAAAGTTCCTAGGAGAAATTCATGAGAGAAGAGTTTCTGATGTTAAAGAAGTTCTAGAGAGAATATCATCTGAGAAAAAGAAGTTTTCAATGAGACTACACGGATTGGGAGCATTCCCTAACAGTAGGTCTGCGAGAGTGGTCTGGATTGGGGTAGAAGATGGGAGAGAAGAGTTACACAACTTAGCCTCAGAAATAGATTCAGAGCTACATAAAATTGGATTTAAAAGAGAAAGAAAGAGATTTCATCCTCACATCACGGTTTGCAGAGTGAAAACGCCTAGGAACATCTCGAAGATAAGGTCTCTGATAGAAGCCCTAAGGGATTTAGAGGTAGGGGTAGAGGAGGTCAATTGCTTGTCTCTCAAGAAAAGCACTCTGACATCGAAGGGACCAATATACGAGGACCTCCACAAATTCCCACTGCAAGATTGACTAATACCTGCTAAATAGCAGATGAATTTTAAATCCACACAAAGGGACGATTCCTTCAAACGTCAGCCAATCTGAGGAGCAGTCAACGTTTTTAAGAGGTCCGGGAATTTAGGCCTGGGGGGATGCACATGGCTTCTGATGAGAAGGAGACGGTTGAGGGATTGCTAGAAATAAAAGAGATTTACGAGCCACCAAAAGAAATAGTTGAGAAGGCATACGTAAAAAATTATGATGAAGTCTATCAGGCAGCAATCAAGGACCCAGAGAAATTCTGGGAGGAAGCAGCAAATGAATTGGAGTGGTTTAAGAAATGGAACAAGGTGCTAGAGTGGGACTATCCTAAAGCGAAGTGGTTCCTAGGCGCGAAAGTGAACATAGTCCATAACGCCTTGGATAGACACATGAACACGTGGAGGAGGAACAAGGTCGCTCTCTATTGGGAGGGACAAGATGGCTCTTCTAGGACCCTCAGTTACGCTGACCTATACAGAGAGGTGAATAGGTTCGCCAATGCTCTCAAAGAGCTTGGAATTAAAAAAGGAGACAGAGTAACGATTTACTTACCTAGGATACCAGAGCAAATGATAGCCATGTTAGCCACAGCTAAGATAGGTGCAATACACAGTGTAGTTTACTCCGGATTCAGTGCTGGAGCTCTCAAGGACAGGATAATAGATGCAGAGGCTAAGGTGGTAGTAACTGCTGATGGAGGCTATTATCGAAACAAGATAGTTCCTCTAAAGGACACAGTTGATGAAATAAGAGATGAGTGCCCAACATTGGAGCACGTTGTAGTGGTAAGAAGGACCGGGAAGGACATAAGGGAAAAAGAGGGAGACATCGATTGGAACGAACTAGTAAAGGACAAACCAGTAGAGTGTAAAACAGAGGAAATGGATTCCGAAGATCCACTCTTCATATTGTATACTTCTGGAACTACAGGGAAGCCGAAGGGAGTTCTACACGTCCACGGAGGATACATGGTCGGTGTGTACAGGACTATGAAATGGATATTCGATATCAAGGACGATGACGTTTATTGGTGCACTGCTGATGCAGGATGGATAACGGGACACAGTTACATAGTCTATGGTCCGCTTATAAACGGAGCAACTTCATTGATGTGGGAAGGGGCCCCAGATTACCCGCATCCTGGGATATGGTGGTCACTAATAGAGAAGTACAAGGTATCGATATTCTATACAACGCCCACGGCTATAAGGGCATTAATGAGGTATGGGGAAGAGTGGCCAAGAAAATATGACCTCTCTTCACTGAGAATTCTAGGTAGCGTAGGCGAACCGATAAACCCAGAGGCTTGGCTGTGGTTCAGGAAAGTAACGGGGGATAGGTGCCCCATAATGGATACCTGGTGGCAGACTGAGACTGGGATGATAATGATATCTCCTCTTCCATGCGTCCCACTAAAACCAGGATCTGCTACTAAGCCATTCCCAGGAATAGTAGCTGAGATAGTGGATAAGGATGGAAACAAGATAACAGAGCCGAATAAGGGAGGATACCTAGTGATAAGGACACCATGGCCTGCGATGATGAGAACTATATACAAGGACCCAGATAGATACAATAGCTACTGGGAAACAATTCCAAATGCCTACCACACTGGAGACATGGCCAAAATGGACGAAGATGGATACTTCTGGATACTGGGAAGAGCAGACGATGTACTCAAGGTCTCTGGATATAGGCTAGGAACTGCAGAGATAGAGAGCGCCTTAGTCTCCCATGAAGCAGTTGCAGAGGCTGCAGTAATAGGCAAGCCAGACCCGGTAAAGGGAGAGGCTATCAAGGCCTTCGTTGTACTGAAAGAGGGATATGAACCATCAGATGATCTCGTTAAGGAACTAAAGATGCATGTCAGGGAAGTAATGGGACCTATAGCTATGCCTTCTGAGATAGAGTTCAGAGAAAGTCTTCCTAAGACGAGAAGCGGTAAGATAATGAGGAGGCTCCTCAAAGCCCAAGAGCTAGGGTTACCCGTCGGAGACACTTCAACCTTGGAGGACTAGTTCCCTTCCACATTTTATTGTTTTCAGGTGTTAAACATGTTTTGGAGCAAAGAAGAGAGCATGGACAGAAAAGAATTGGAGAAATTACAATTGAGGAGACTGAAATGGACTATTTCTCACGCCTATTCTAACAACGAGATATATCACAGAAAAATGGAAGAAGCTGGAGTAAAACCAGGAGATGTAAAGAGCTTAGACGACATTAGGAAATTACCCTTCCTGAGTAAAGCGGAGTTGAGAGACTATTATCCCTTTGGATTAGTTTCGGTACCAATGGACGAAATAGTAGAGATACACGCCTCTTCTGGTACCACAGGAAAACCTGTAGTTGGAACATATACACAGAGAGACTTAGAAATTTGGACCGAGGTAATGGCTAGATGCCTATGGGCCGATGGTATAAGGAAAGGAGATAGAATACAAAACGCGTATGGATACGGCCTATTCACGGGGGCTCACGGATTCGAAAGAGGGGCCAGAGCAATAGGAGCTATGGTGATTCCCACCAGCTCAGGGAACACTAAGAGGCAGATACAGATAATGAAGGACTTCGAGACCACTGCCCTAGCTTGCACCCCGAGTTATGCCTTATATATGGCAGAGGTCGCAGAAAAAGAAGGCTATAATCCAGGAGAGGACTTCAGCTTGAGGGTCGGACTCTTCGGCGCAGAGGCTTGGAGCGAAGAAATTAGAAAGAAGATAGAGGAGAAGTGGAACATAGACGCTAGGGATCACTATGGACTCACCGAAGTGATAGGTCCAGGAGTCTCCTTTGAGTGCGAGGCAAAAGACGGTTTGCACGTTAATTCGGACCACTTCCTGATGGAAATAATAGATCCTGAAACTGGAGAACAAGTGGGAGAAGGAGAAAAGGGAGAGCTAGTTTTCACTAGCTTAACGAAAGAGGCTTTTCCTGTAATAAGATTCAGAACTAGGGATCTAGTCTATTCAATGGAGGAATGCGAATGCGGAAGAACCTTTCCCAAGCATTCTAGAATAATAGGGAGAGCAGACGACATGATGAAGGTCAAAGGAGTCATAGTGTTCCCCAGTCAAATAGAGGAAGCAATAGTCTCTGTAAGAGGGGCTAGTGAGAATTATCAGATAGTTAAGTATAAGAGGGGACCTTTCACAGAAATAAAGGTTAGAGTTGAGCCGACTGCAGAGAGGTTCAGCAAGGGTAACCTAGACGACCTCAAGAGAGAGATAGAAGAGGAGATACAAAAGATAGTTGGCCTTAGGGTGGAGGTGGAAATAGCTAGTCCAGGGGAAATACCTAGGAGTGAAGGCAAAGCTAAGAGGATAGTGGAAGGATAAGACTATTGCCTATTTTTCTTACTTATTACTTCCAATACCCTGGAGACTATCTCATTTAGCTTCTCTCTCAGCTCTTTTGACATTCTTCTCCCATGGACACGTTCCTCACACCGATTCCGATGACGTGGAACTTCACCCCTAGGGATGAGACCACTCTGATTAGGGTAGGCACTCCCGAGTAATGAGTTGAGATCGAGTAGTTTTCACTTGGATTTAGGATTCTGACTTCACCAGCTTTATCGCTCTCGAAGCTATCTATTATGAACACCTCATCGTATTCTGCCACAATGTTTATCAAACTTATTGGAAAAAAAGGCCATTCTATCACGTCAACTTCTTCTAATTCATCTCTCAACTTTCTTGAGGCTGATAGGCCAATGCAGTCATCTCCCATTATCTCGTTACCCAGCTAGACTACGAGAACCCTCTTCATGCTATCCTCTGGTGAGCTCACCAATTTTTTTCTCCATCTTCGCTCATCAATTCTATTGTCAATGGTATCTTCTAGAAGCGAATGCGTAGCACAGGCGTAGCAAGGGTCATACGCCCTGAATGCCATCTCTATCATATTTAGTATCCCTTCGTCCACTTCACCTCTCCTGATGAAGCTCTTCGCTGCTTCGTCTATGGACAGAGAGATTCTAGCTGCGTTATGCTGAGTGGCAACGAGTAGATTAGCTCTTTTTATTATGCCTCTTTCATCTGTAATGTAGTGATGTATCAAAACCCCTCTTGGTGCTTCAACTACTCCAAACCCTTCTCTCGGGACAGAAGTAGGTATTTCCCTCACTTTCTCACTCGTCAATTCTGGATTTTCTAATACCTCTTTTATCCTCTCTGCCGTATACACCATTATCTATTACTCTAGCCCAGTGGTTAGCCAATGTGTGATGAGCTGGTTTTCCTAGGGCTTCCAACTCTCCTCATAAGCCTCTTGAGCCTTAGGAGTGGCCATCCCATCTGCTACGTTTAATCTCGCGAGTGGAGCTACACTGAATATTCCACTCTTCTCACAGTCTGTGAATCCATTCCATCCCACTCCCCTTGGGTAAGGAAATTTAACGTAAGTCCACGGCTCTACGTGTTCTACTATTATACAGTCTAGACTGACGTATATCAAAGCTACAGACGAGTAATATCCAAGTATTCTCAAAGGGTTAGTGTGATGGAGTAAATCTCATTCGTTAAAGTCCGTCTCAGCAAATAGCAAATAGTAATGCTGAAGCGTATTTTGAACGAGAATCAGGTGTATCTGCGAATTGGGTCAAGAAGTGAACTGGGACAGTCTTAAAGAACTCAGAGAGTTTCTTGATAGGGGTACCCTCCTCGCTGAGTCTCCCACTGTGAACTTGTACATTCTGTACAGTTGCTCATTACTAGAGCACTGAGGACTACTAAGATTACATGCCCCCCTATCTCAACAGTTCTGAGACCCTCTAGGTCAACTTTTCTGTCACCACTGGTCCATGAAGTAGATATACCAATCCGAGTGTGAGGGGGCTAAGACTAAAGAGGCCATCACCTCAAAGCTCTTCGAATGATAAATCCTCTTTGAAATTCCAGTCCAGTCGTATTCTGTTGTTAGGTATCTCCTCAGAACCATCATCACTTCTCCTAGATCTACATCCTTGGGGCAGGTATCTGAGCATTCCTCGCAGTAATATCAAGTCCATGGGGTTAGGTTCTCTAGTACCTTCTCTTTCAGACCAAGTCGTGAATATTTTATCATCTTTCTCAATGGGATTATTCCATCCTCGGACAGAGGACAAGTCGCTGTACAAGAGCCGCATTGATAACATCTCTTTATTCCTTCCCCACTGGGGGAAATTAACTCATCGAGGAACTCCTCATCGATTTTAAGGGGGCTCTAATGCATTAAGAACGTTCTATAAAAGAATTGTGGAACTCCACTGGGAATACAAAGTCACTTATCTACGTACAACATTGACTCATGCAGGTAGCCTAACAATCTATCAGTTCTCTAAAAACGCAAACTATTTTAAAGGGGATGTGGAGAGGGGGTGGCGGAGTGGAGGATGATGAATGACGGAGCAATGATCCCAATATCCCTAGTTCTGATCCCTGTGTTGTTCTCCCTTTTAAACTTAGCAATTCCTAGCCATAAAGCTAGGAAAATCGTCACTTATATTGGAGGAGGAGTGATAGCCCTATTATCGTTTCTACTTTGGTTAAAAACACCAATTCAAGTCAGTTTACATCCGAATGTAAATTCATTGATCATCCTTTTGGACTATGCACTCATATTCTACTTTCTCAAGGAGGGTATCGTCTACAAGCACAGGACGATAGTGTCATTGACCACGGTACAACTTGTCTTACTGAGTATTTTGGTAGCTTACTTCCACACGGAAAGCACCTACTTCATAGTCGATAGGCTCTCGGCAGTAATGGCTCTAATAGTTGGAACGGTCGGATCGACAATAGCTGTGTATTCCACTAGATATATGGAAGAGGGAGAAGACCTCAATAGAGAGAATAGATTCCTATCGGTTATATTTCTCTTCCTAGGAGCGATGAATGCCCTAGTTTTCTCAGATAACCTGGAGTGGATATTTTTCTTCTACGAATGCACGACATTTACATCCTATTATCTGATAGGATACAGAAGAGACGAATTGAGCATTAGAAATTCTCTTTTAGCTCTGTGGATGAACCAGATAGGAGGAATAGCAATACTTCTCTCAGCAATTTCCTCTGCCTATATCCATGGAACAATTCTAGTCCAGGAGTTGATTAAAACAGGAGCTCTCTTGCCCATTTCTCTGATAGTCATAGGAGCCATGGTTAAGAGTGCCCAAGTTCCATTTCAGAGCTGGCTCCTTGGCGCAATGGTAGCACCTACCCCAGTTAGCGCCCTATTACACTCAAGCACTATGGTGAAGATAGGTCCCTATTTGGTATTTAGGGTCTCAGATGTAATGGATGGAACTACTCTAGGCTCTGTTGTTGCTTTGGCAGGAGCATTCACATTCACTTCCGCCTTGGTCATGGCCTTATCTCAGATAGAATTCAAGAGGTTGCTGGCTTATTCCACAATAGCTAGCCTAGGAGCAATGATACTTTGTGGAGGAATAGGCACACCTCTGGCCATAACTGCTGGCATTACTCTCTTAGTCTTTCATGCTGTGTCCAAGGCTTTCCTCTTCTTGGAAGCTGGAATATCAGAGAAGGAGTTCCACGCGAAGACTCTAGAGGAACTATTCGGTCTGATAACCAAGGGACCAATTACAGCATGGATGATAACCTTCGGTGCTATTGCGATGGCTCTACCACCATTCGGAATGTTCATAGGAAAATGGATACTCATACAGGCAGCAGTTATTTCTAAGCAGTACCCCACTCTCTTTCTTCTAGTTTTCGGGAGTGCAGTGAGCGTGATAGTATACATGAAGTTGATAGGGAGAGTACTAGCAGGAAGAGAGACAGAGAGACCTCGTAAGTCTGAATCGCTCTCTCCGACGTATTTAATTACTACTTTGGTTTGCGTT
>QMUK01000013.1 GCA_003660555.1 Thermococci archaeon | reverse complement strand
TTCTGTATTAAGTGGGGTCCTATCGATATTATCATCCAAAAGAGAGGAAGAGACTAGGAGAAGGATGGAAGAAATGCATAAATATGGAGGGTCTCTTGAGGTCTATCAGAAAGAGGGAATTTGGTACGTTAGGAAAAGGAGGCCCTAGTATGAGAGTTCTAGTGATTGGTGATACCCACATCCCAGAAAGGGCTGAGGAGATACCAAGGAAATTATGGAAAGAAATAGTAAAGGAGGAGTTCGACTTAGTTCTCTGTACTGGAGACTTAGTTTCCGAAGAGGTGTTAGAAGAGTTAGAAGAGATAGGCGAGGTGAAGGCAGTCAGGGGAAACATGGATTACTTAGACCTACCCATGAGGGAAACAGTAGATCTTGGATTTAGAGTAGGGCTGACCCACGGAGCCGAGGTATATCCAAGAGGAAATAAGGAGCAACTCTATGACATAGCAATCGAAATGAACGTATCAGTTCTAATCAGTGGACACACGCACAGATCTGATTTCTCCATTTACAGGGAAGTGGTTCTATTTAATCCAGGAAGCGCGACTGGAGTTTGGTCTGGTGGAAAGGCAGATGGAATACCGAGTTTTGGAATCTTAATCCCAGAGGAAAGAGAATTCAGAATAAAGAAATTAATTCATGGAGAAGTGGTCACCAAGAGGTATAAGTTTTGACGAGGAAGTACAAGAAGATAGCATTTTCTGGGAGTTTTGCACCACTACACAAGGGACATGAGTTAGTGATAAGGAAAGCAATCACTCTTTCTGAGAGTCTGGTAATAGGACTAACCAGTGACGAGTACCTGAGAAGAAAAGGAGTATTCATGCCCTATAACAAGAGAAAGGAGGAATTAGAGAAGCTATTCTCTAAATTGAACTTTGACAAATACGAGATAGTAGAGATAAATGGCCCATTCGATGAAAAGGCTATGGACAAGGATATAGAGGCGATAATACTAACCGAAGAGAACTTAGATAAGGGGAAGAAATTGAATGAGATTAGAGAGAGTAGAGGGATTAAGCCCCTAGACCTAGTGGTAATCCCACTCGTATTGGCAGAAGATGGAGAGAAAATAAGCTCTACTAGAATAAGAAGAGGAGAAATAGACAGGAATGGGAGGATTATAAAGAATAAGGTGAGGAACTAGGATTTAAAGACACGAACTAATTTCGCAATGGCCAAAAGTAGGAAGGAAACCCAAATTACCAGGAAAACACCCCTCAGGATTTCCCATACCGCTTCTATGACCAAGTATTCCCAAGCTAGGAAAAAGTAGAGAGAGACCAAGAAAGTCCCAGTGGTTCCCACTGCCCTGTATCTTCTTGATTTATCGTCCATGAACATTCTAAGAAGAGCTAGAACAGTACACAATCCTCCTATAAATAGAAACGGAAGGAATCCTATTTTCAACTCGTAACTCAGACCAATTACTTCCATTTCCTTGGAAAATATGTAAGGCCCAATTACCAGAAAGAAGAAGTTTATCAATGCTAATACGAGGTTGTACAACTTAGTTCCGATTCCCAAACAC
Organism: Thermococci archaeon; assembly: GCA_003660555.1. Taxonomy (GTDB): domain Archaea; phylum Hadarchaeota; class B88-G9; order B88-G9; family B88-G9; genus B88-G9. The sequence goes on along the minus strand of QMUK01000013.1, from coordinate 17,395 downwards.
ATCACCACGGAGTGACTATGTCAGCAATGTCCTTTCCGGTCTCTCCAATCATAGATATTAAAGTTACTGCTTCCCTCACGCTCATTTCCCTCAGGTCTATTTCTTTTATTTTTGACATAATCTCAGTGTATTTCTGTCTAGCTCTTTCTGCCTTGGAGTAGGACCTCTTCAAGAAGCCATTCATGGCCTCTTGGTGTATCTCCACGGTAGCTTTACCTACAGATATTACCTCGCTGGGAAACTTACCGTACTTGATCGAGAGTCTCGCTAGCCCCTCTGAGTAATCTCCAATTCTCTCTACGTGTTCGGCCACTACTCTGAAGTCTAGGCACTCGAGTGGGGTAATACCTACTTTAGATGAGAAGCTTGAATCGGTTATAGCCTTTCTCAGTTGCCTAACGACTAAGAAATAGAGCCTATCTACTCTATCGTCTCTTTTTATAACGTCCTTTGCTAGTTTTTCATCCCCTTCTTCCAGCGAAGTAATAGAATCCTCATTCATTGATGTGGCTATTACGTAAGCCCTTTTAAGAGCCTTCTTCGGTGGTAATTCAGACAAATCTAACAAATCGTGCATTAGTACTGAATTTGAATCCTCTTCAACTATTTCCAGTCCTATTAACTTTTCTGATATCCCTTTTATTTCCTCTCTGATCTCGGGAGGAATTCTTTTCCTAGAGACCACTCGTATCCTGCTGAACCCGGACAGATAGCAGGCTAGCAAATCGTTCTTCCAGTTTTCGCTCTTGGTTAGGTCTAGTTCTACGGATTTATCTGTATCTTCAGATAATTTCGGTCTTATTTCCAAGGACCCGTCTTCTCTCTCTGATATCCAAACCAAGTCCCCCTTTCTAAGACCAACCCTATTCACCCACTTCCTTGGAAGAGACACAACGAGAGTAGATTTCCCAGTCCTCTGAATTCTCCTAGCCTCCAATTTAATCAGCTCCGAAGTCATTCAGTACTTTTAGGTAACTCTCTCCCTCCTTTATCTCCCATGACTTGTACCCATCTACTAGTATTACTTTCGGTCTAGGGTAGAGGTTGTATTGGGAGGATTTGCTTATGGTATATGCGCCGCAATTCTTCAAAACTAGAAGACCATTGGATACTCTTCCCACTCCTAGTTCATCCCCAGAGAAACACAGTGGTCCACCGATTTTGACCTCATTGCCCTCGTTCCAGCTGGGATACGTCCTAAATAGGTAAAGCCTTTCTAGCAGGTGGTTGGTGCTTAAGTCAACTATGGACCATTCCACCCTTCCTTTCTTTTTCCTAGTCTTCTCTCTGGAGATGAAGTATCCACTTTCTCCCACTATGGATCTACCAGGCTCAAGTATGATTTTTGGGCAAAATCCAACTCTATCCGAGATCTCTAGGTATGCATCGGATAACTCCCCTAAGAAAGCTTCTAGGCTCGGCACAGTCTTTGAATACCTTATTCCGAAACCACCACCCAGATCGAATAAGTCGAACTCCTCTGAGTGAGGTAGTGAGAACATTCTCTCAACTACTTCCCTATAGGTGCCTGGTCTCTCTATCTGAGAACCTATGTGGGTGTGAATACACTTAAGCTCAAGTCCAAATTCATTTGAAATCCTGAGAGCATCCCTAATCTGTTCTGGAACCACTCCGAATTTGTCTTCTAGGGTAGAAGTTGAGACGATGTCACTCTCTCCCTTTAGGCCTAGGGACACTCTAATCCCAAAGATAGTCTCAACTTGGAAATCTAGATCCATCTTCATCTTACCAATCTCAGATAGTTCCTGTATCGAATCAGAATTTAGAAGGAATACGTTTAGTTTCATAGCAGCGGTGATTAAGTCACTGTCTTTAAATCCATCTAACACAATTCTATCCGGCTTTGAAGCTTTTAGGGAGACCAATAACTCTCCAGGAGATGATGCCTCTAGCAACACAGTGTCGGAGATCTCCTTGAGTAGTCCTGGAATAGGATTAGCTTTGACAGAGTAGCACAATAAATGAGGAATTTCCTTGAGATGTAGTTTGAATTCCTCAATTCTCTCCTTTACCTTAGAAACGTCTACGACTAAAAGAGGAGTTCCGTACATATCAGCCAATTCTTCAGGGGAGAATTCGCCTATTTGCAAATTCATCACCCGGGAGTATGTAATATCTTATCTTCCCAACGTGAAACTCTCTAATTAATTCCTTAGCAACTCTCTCTAGGTCTACCTCTCCTCCCTTGGTGAACCTACCTCTTTTTCTCCCAAGTAGCTCTAGAAATTCAATTGGATCTAAGTTCTCATCTATTTGGTATCTTTCCCTTAAAGCACCAGGCATTTTGTCTTTGACTTCCCTTATCACTTCGATCGCACCTTTAACAGGATCTTTGAGTTTATCCGGGTCTATCGTACCTCTCAGATAGGCATCTTTATCCTCTCTTTGGGGGAAGACTCCGGGAGTGTCTAATACTCGTATTCCCCCCTTTGCATCCAACTCCATTTCTTTTCTAGTATACCCCGGAATAGACGAGACCGGAGAGGACCTCCTTCCTTTAAGGGCGTTTATTATTGAACTCTTACCTACATTTGGATATCCAACTACAGACACCTTAACGGGCCTTTTTCCTCTACTCACCTTCCTTATAGCTCTTCTAAGTATTATAGTTCCGTGGTGATCCCTGGCTGAAGTGAAGACTACTTCGTCAAAGTGTTTCCTTAGAAAACGCTTCCATTGCTCTACCACATCTTTCGGAACCAGATCGCACTTATTTAGGCAAAGCACTATGGGCTTCCCCAATCTTCTGGCTAAGTTCTCAATTTCAGGACATCTGAATCTCTCTGGAGCTCTAGAATCAACTACTTCGAGTACTACGTCTCCTTCTCTAATTACCCTCTCTAGACTCCTCAAACTCAACTAGGCCCTAAACTTGTATTCGAAGAAAAGCTCCTTAATAACATTTCCTTTCTTAGATATACTTATCTTCCTCAGAATTTCTCCAATTCTCTCCGATAGAACTCTCTTTTTTTCTGGATCAGTAATTCCTTCCGGAATTTCAATTCTCTTTACCCTTATTGTGTTGGTTAAGGAGAAATCCCTTCCTAGTTCCGCATATTTCTCCAAACTTGAAAATTCCTCATCCGTTAATACATTCTCTAAGAAATAAGTGTCTCTCAATTTGGCAGAGAAGAATCTAGGCTCTCCTAATTCCATCGGTTTCGGAATCCTCTTCTTGCATCGCATTGAGGTGTTTTTATCACCAAATGAGATTATTATGAAGGCTTTTTCAGAATATCTAGAGTAAATGGACAGTATTTCATCGGGAGACATCTTCCCATCTATTTTGATTTCTTTCGATTTATCATCTATTGGAAAGTAGCTCCATATTCTTCCAGAAACTTTGTATTCGCTTCCTTTAAGACTAGAGGCAACTGCTTCTCCGACGGGTGTTTCATAAGTGAAGGAACCTTTAACAGATATAGTTTTCCCAGTTCTCCAAGCAATAGAAGGGCCCTTGAACTCCCCCCTACCATACCTCGAGAAGAACCTATGCGTTAAGTCATTCACTTCTCCGACAATTGCTCTCTTGAGAACGTCCAAGTGTTGCTCCCCCACCTAATCTAATTTTTCATTTTTTGAAATTTTCTAACGAGTTATTTAGATTCTCTAATTCCTTGTTTGCTATCTCACCACTTCCGTGTTTCAATATTGTTATCAGAGAGATAACTGATAAAATCAGAGCAAGAGCTATAACAGCCATGTATTCGACTTTAGCCTGCCCCCGTTCCATGTTGTGCCCTCGTGCAGTTCAGTTATTAAGTGTTTCCTCTACACCATCGTTCACTCTAGCGTCATTTGAGGAATTCGTGTCCACATTTAGGACACTTGACCCCTTCACACGATACAGAGAGCGGACAGGTACGGCATGAGGTCACTCTAGCATAAGACACGTCGAATTCGAATCCGCATCTCGGACATTTCACTATTCCACTTTTATTCATTTCATCGACCCTCCATGATCTCTCGCACTCTTCTACTCTCAACGTCGTTTAACAGGATTGTCACTCCCACTTTATTCCATCTCGGTGCAGCTCTTAGACCACCAACTACGTCACATCCCAAGAGTTCCTTAAGCATCCTCTGTCCCTCGAAGAATCTAAGCTCTTCTGGAGGGCCAGCTACCACCAATATAGCCTTAGAGGCACTAGTTGGATCGCAATCTAGGTACAGATTATTTCTAAGGGTTTCCTCCACCATGGAACCTAAGTCTACTTTACCCTCTTCAATTAATCCCTTCCTTTTTTTAGATAGTACAGATAGTAGCCCACTTTTTCTCTTTATCTCTCTTTCGTAGTATCCTATAGTTCCTATGCCCCCTTCTGATAGAACTGTTATTACTTCAGCACTTTTTAAGGAATATTCTCCTTCCTTTCCCCCGTCATCAACTGTGATCATCCTGATAGGCTTGGCTATCATCTCGTTTATCTCGTTGAAGGACGTTCTACCGAGTCCTCTCTCGAGGAAGAAGTCGTTGTCTACTAATATACCACTATCCACGTATCTGCTGAGTTCCCTTAGGGTACTCGAAGCGTTAGAAAAGAGGTTATCGGGTTCGTTCTTGCTGGGAATGACACCCAATAAATAAACGGGGACCTCTTCCCCATACATTCTCCTTAGACTCTCTGCCAGTACCGGAGCAGCTCCACCGCCGAAGGATCCACCCAGACCGAAGACCATCATGAAGGCTTGTATTCTCGAGGTATACACTCTCTCTATGGCATCCATGACGAAGTCTATTTGGTCCTCGGCAACGACTCTTCCTCTATCTCTCCCAAACTCGGGGACCTCAACCTCTTCGTATCTTAGTAACACTCTGTTTTCCATTGGGACGTTCTTTAGTGACATGAGGAAGTTCTTGGAGACGTTTACTACTATGCCACTTCTCTTCTCTTCCCTCTGGATTATTCCTCTGGAACCAACTATAGAGTCAGTGATTCTACAGCCGGCATCCCCGAGACCAATGAAGAGGAACATTTTTAATACACCCACACATCCCTTAGGTAGTGTACTTTTAAAAAGCGTGGGGTGCGGATCTTGAAGCCCTGGAGACTCCTCGGCCTCCTCTTCATACTGGATTCCCTAGTGATAATTTTAAGTAAATTCTACTTGTTAAACAAGATGCTTGAAGTTTACAGGCAGAAGGAAAAGCTGTATCTGCTGAAATCTTTCTCCGAAAAGATATCTTATCTGAAAGACTTCTTTACTAGTACTCAACCTATGGTGAAACCCTTCTTTCTCGGCAGCTTAGAATCGTTGATTCTGTCAGCGATATCTCTGTACTTCGGTTACAGAATACTACGAGGAGAGGGTAAGTCCAAGGTCTCAGCGTTCCTGGGGATACTCCTAACTTTATATGTAATCTCTGTCTATATGTTAGATAGGATGAGGTGATCTCGTGAGGTTCCTAGCCATAGGTATCGGAAAGGCCGGGAGTAGAATAGTTAACGAATTAGTTGAGACAGAGAAGAAAATGCCAACGAAAACTTTTACACCATTAGTCTTTAACACATCTAAAGCAGATTCAATTGGATTAAATAACATAAAAGACGATAGGAAGTTTATAGTCGGAGAAAGCCTAAGAGGTCAAGGAACGGGAGGAGACAGCAAGCTAGGAGCAGAAGTAGCAGCAGAAGAAATAGATAAAATAACTTCGAGGATAGAGCAATATCAGAGAAGTGAACACGATGCCATACTCCTAGTCGCGGGGCTAGGTGGAGGGACAGGCGGGGGAATGCTCCCAGTCTTCGCTAGGGAATTGTCCGACAGGTCAGACGTGCCCATATATGGACTAGGAGTTCTTCCCTCTAGAGACGAGGGAGAGGTCTATGCCCTAAATGCAGCTAGGAGCATAAAGACTTCAATAGGCGATCTGAACGGACTCATACTAGTGGATAACAGTGCCTTCGTTTCCCCTAGAGAGGGTAGTTCCGGATACGAGAAGGTAAACAAGGAAATAGCTAAGAGAATGACTCTGCTTTCTAGGGCGGGTGAAGTGTCTCCGGGAGGAGAGGTGGGAGAAAAAATAATAGATGCTTCTGAGGTCCTAAACACGATAGGCAGGGGAGGAATAACTACCTTAGGCTACTCTATGGAGCAAGTAGAGACAAAGAAAGGATTTCTCGGAATATTAAAAAGGAAGGAGGAAGTGGGAGACTTAGGGAAAACTACTAGGATAGTCTCAATAATAAGAAGAGCAGTTAAGGGAAAGCTGACGTTACCTTGCGATTACAGATCAGCGGAGAGAGCTTTAGTTCTAGTGGCTGGATCTCCAGAGCTACTAAGCAGAATGGGTACAGATAAAGCTAGGAAGTGGCTAGAAAGTGAGATAGTCGGACACGACGTAAGGGCCGGGGACTATCCAATACCCAGGGCCCACTTCGTAGCAGCAGTAGTGGCTCTCTCCGGATTGACTGATGTCCCGAGGATAAGGGAACTCTTTGAGGTTGCATCCGAGTTTCAAAGGAAAGAGGAAGAAAGTAGAAGAGGCTTCGATCTACCTCCTCTCTGACGAAAGGGTTACTGTCTGATTAGTCATCTTTGCTAACATTTCTTGGATAATCCTATTTGCCTCTTCCTCTTTTTCTTTTCTCCATTCTTCAAATCCTAGATCACTTGGTAGTGTTATTTCCCCGTTAATGGTGTCTCCATTCTTTCTAGTCACCCTGACTTCCATCCTGTAGTAGGGAGAGGCCCTACTCAACTCCTCCTTGGGAACACTAAGTAGTACGGAAACACTCTTTTTCCCCTTGTCTCCAGAGAACTGATGGACTATCGAGTAAAATCCAAGTCTCCCTGTGGCGAATTTCCTAAACCTATCCTCAACTTCCCTCTTTATTTCATTCTCTGGACCCTGCACTCCTTGGAAAGCATCTATGGTAACGTTCACGTCCGGGATTTCTATTCTATTCACGGGGGAATAAAACACAGTAGACAACCCAATTCTCTTCTCTAGATAGAAGTCGAAATCAGCCAGAGAATAAATTGGAACTCCCATATTTATCATATTGGTTTTCCTCCTTATTTTGCCCCAATCGGAGACCTCTGTTTCCTCTATTTTCCCGTTTATCTCGGAGAAAGGTTGTAGGAAAATCACGAGATTGACTGAGATATTATCTAGGTCCTCAGCTATCTCAGAAATTTCGCCCGAAATCAGTATTTTCTCATCTTTAGCAAAGTATTTCGACCAGATGTCCTCTTCTAAGGTCACTACGGAGAGTCTAAGCTTACAAACAGTTTGGTTCCCGAAACTCAAGTAATTCTCAGTGGATATACTCTCTGTCTGAAAGAGGGGAGCTTTAATGATTAGTGAAAGACCTATTCCAATCACTAGGAGACTATAAAGGAATAATCTAGTTGATCTGCGCCGACCCACTCCTTTTTTCCTCTTAACTACCTTCTTTCCCATAACATCACCCCTCTGTTAATGCGGTGGAATGGGGTAACTTTTTTCTCAGGGTACCTCTACTTCTTAAGCGGGAAGTCATAGATGTTGAGACCCTTGGCCTTGACGTCTCTATTAATACTTTTGTTCTTAGTCCTCCTCTCAGGGGCAGAGGTACTCATAGTTAGAGATCAAAGCACTGGGGTTTTACCTCATTCAAGAGAGCTTTTAGGCACTACTACATCATACGGAGAAAGCATTACACTAAATAAAGAGATTGGGGATGAAGTTGGAGTAGAGGAGCTGAGAAGCAGGTTAGATGAGATAAGATCAGACTTCAATGAGATCTCTTCGCAACTGAGAAGGATAGAGTCTTCTATTGAGCTCGAGACGATGAAAACAGAATCTGAGGGGGAAAGCTCAGGGCTAAGAAGTAAAGAGCACCCGCCACCACATTTCAATGGATGGACTTGGCTGAGTGTAGGAGAGAGGGTCAGAGCAGGCGAGTACTTAATAGAACTAGTGGATGTAGACATCTTCGAGGACAAGGCAGTAGTGAACATATACAGCCTAGACGGAGTTCTGTTGAGTCAAGTACCGCTGACTACGGAAAAGTATTTAACTTATGGAGACCTCCTCTTGGTACTAAGAGGGGGATTCGTTGGGGCAGAAGGGACAGTAAAGGCTAACATTGGAGTATTCAGTTATTGCGCAGCCCCATGGATCCCTCCTAGGTGGGGGGTTGAGATTTGGATGCAGGAACCCTGTTCTCAGGAGTGTCCATGATACTCAGCCTGATAATACTGATACTGATACTAATGAATATGAATCTGCTCAAATTTGGAGAGAAGACCAATAAGCAAGAGGGAGGCCTCCCGAGAAGATTGGACATGCAGGAAATACTCGAAATAAAGAGGATCCTAGAGGAACAGAGAAGAGACATAAAGGAAATAAAAGACGAGATAAAAGACATAAAAAGGAGACTATCTATTAGAGAGGACATATCAGAAAGAATAAGGAGAAGGGCAATGGATTTCCTGAAATACCGGGGCTAAATAAATAAAAAATTAATGATCAGTGTAGTGGCATGTAATGTCCTGGCTTCGGCTCGTATATGTCTCCGCTCTTGAGGAATACGTTTATGGCCTCCCTCACTAGCGAGGATGGAATGCCTTCCTCTTTAGCTAGCTCCATGAGCTCTTTCTCTGAAATCTCCTTTCCCTTTTCAGAGTAATATCCTTTTATTATTTCCAAGACTCTGGAGAGCCTCTCTCTTTTAGTCTTGGGCCTACCAGTCATTATGGCATCTATATCGAACCTCTTAGTCTCAGGATCTACTCCAACTCTCCTGAGACACTCTTTCATGAGTCTTATCACTTCTTCAGCGTCTTCTGCAGTTACTTCGTTGCTGAGTCTCATCCTGGCTCTAGCTTCAGCTAATCTTATTAGTGCCTCCAATTGCCTCACTGTTATCGGGACACTTCCTCCTTCCTCGTCTCTCTCCTTGTTCCTCATTTCAACATAGAATTTCAATATTCTCTCTGAAGCTTCCTTTGATAGTCTCGGATGCGCGTTCCTTCTAGCGTATATTATGTACTTCCTGAGTAATTCAGGGTCTATTGGCGGCCTAACTCTAACCTCTGGGTCCATGTGTACTTCCGTTACGTGTCTAGCCAGTTCTTCATCTCTCTTTGGATCAGGCCTGTCTTCCATTGGCCATATCAAATCGAATCTCGAGATTAGCGTTGGAGGCAAATCTATCTGATCACTAACAGTTTCCTTTGGGTCAAATCTACCGAACTTGGGATTAGCAGCGGCGAGAATAGCCGTTCTAGCGTTTAAGGTCGCAACTATTCCAGCTTTAGCTATGCTTATCGTTTGTTGCTCCATGGCCTCGTGTATAGCTACCCTGTCCTCGTCCCTCATTTTGTCTATTTCGTCTACACAAGCTATGCCGCCATCCGCTAGGACTAGAGCTCCAGCTTCAAGACTGAAACCATCTTCTTCTCTTATGACAGCTGCAGTGAGACCAGCAGCGCTAGTCCCTCTTCCAGAAGTATATATTCCCTTTGGGGCAATCCTAGAGACGTATTGTAGTATTTGACTCTTCGCAACTCCGGGATCCCCAACCAATAGGACATTGCAGTCTCCTCTTATTCTAGTACCATCAGGTAGTTCTCTAGCTACCCCTCCGAACAATTGGAGAGCTATACTTTCCTTTATCTCTTCATAACCGTATATTCCCGGAGCTATGGAGTCTCTTATCTTCCTGACTATCAAAGGATCTCTAGATAACTCCAATATCATCTTCTCCTCTTCAGGAGTTATTTCGAAGTCCTCCACTCCCCTACTCTTACTTTCTATGTAATTTACTTCCAAATACTTCCTAAATGTGGTTTTCGTACTCTTTCTCCCCCTCTCTTGAATTGTTCTCAGTATTCCAGAGATGTATACGCTATCTCCAGGTTTTACCTTGTCCACTATGTCGTCCCTGAGTATGGCCTCTATGAATCGAGGTATTTCTCCTCCCCTGAGCCTCTCTGGTCTGTCTTGAATCCTTATTCTTTGCCAGTCCTCGAACTCAGACTTCTCTTCTAAGAGATCGAAAGGACCACTTCTTCCACAAGATGGATTTGGGCACACTCCAGGGACCTTCATCACTTCCCCAGACTGGAGAACCTCTATTTCCTCGCCGCATCTCCTACATTGGAATATAGCCAGATTAATCCTTGGTTTCACTTCTGATACCCTAGTTACTATACCTTCTACTCCTAATAGTTTTCCTATTTGGTCACTCCTAATTTCCTTCACCATTTTTATCTCAGGAAGATTCTTGAACCTAACGTGCATTTCCTGTCCTGTCACTTCAAATATAGACTTTTCAAGCACTTCAATATACTTGTAAGGCCTAGATATAGTCTCTGTAGCCAGTTCGAAGTCGAATTCTATTAGATGTTCGAAATCCACTACTAGGGATTTTCCACCTCTCGCAGATATTGCTCTTGCTTCATCCCAGTAGGACTTCTCCTCTGATGGATACATGTGCAGGAATGAGGAAAAAGCCTCCGATAGGTCCTCTATCAAGTATTACACACCTCCTGCTTAAATATCACTAAATATTCTCTCCCTAAACTCATCTAATTCGACTTTTATTTTGTTAAATAAGATTTTCTCGTCTTCTGTGAGGTTTTTTGACCCCTCTTCCTCACCGGTTAGTGCCATTCTGGTAATCTTCTCTAATCTCAGCTCTAACAATTCCTTCAATTTAAATCTCATCTTTCTCTCTTTTTCTGGGTCTTCTTCTCGTTTCAGAGTAATTCTAGCGTTATTGAAAAACCACTCTTCCACTCTTTGAATGGCCTTACCCCTTCTCTCCGCCATCAACTTCTTACCTATCTCAGACATCTCTACTCGACATATCTCTACTAGACCCTCCTCCTCCAGCACTTGAGCCTGCCATAAAGGATACTGCCATGTGGAATTCTTAGTCAGTCCCTTTACTTCCTCCCCTCTAACAAGTGGAATGGTATCGAAGCTCTTCCTAGCTTTAACGAGAACTTCCCTAGTCATCTCTCTTATAGAGGAGGGGAGCACCACTTCACCTACCTACTTTTTTATACCTACCGAACTCGTGATAAAGGTTACATGTCGGTAATAGTAACAGGAGGAGCGGGCTTCATACTCTCGCGAGTGGCCACTTCTCTGGCTAAGGAAGGATATGATGTGATAGTATTGGACAATTTGTCCACAGGGGACAGGAATAACTTGCCTGAGGACATACCACTGCTAAGAGTAGACCTCTCTAACTACGGTGAACTTCCTAGAGTAAAGGAAGTGCTGAAGGACGCATCATTAGTAGTACACGGAGCAGCACTCACTTCTGCATCTGAATCAATGTGCTTCCCAGCGGAATATCTCAGGAATAACGTACTAGCAACTGCAAACATAGCGGAAGCTTCTGTATCTGGGAGTGTGGACAAAATAGTGTTCGCATCTAGTGCATCCGTATACGGAAACCAAGATCCACCCCTGAGGGAAGACATGCCTCCGAAACCGGAGAATCCATATGCACTAAGCAAACTGATAGGAGAACTAATTTTAGAGGAATATTCAGATAAATACGGAATTGAGACAGTTTCCCTGAGAATATTCAATGTGTATGGTCCGGGGCAGAAAAGAGGAGTGTTGCATGAGTTTCTCTCCTCTATTTCCAGAGGAATTCCTCCGAAGATATACGGTGGAAGCCAAACTAGGGACTTCATTCATGTGGAGGACGTTTCCAGGGCATTTTTACTATCGATAGAAAAAAGGACAAGGAGTAGAAGGATAAACATAGGTACTGGGAAGGAAACGAGCATAGTGGAACTATATCGAATATTATCAGAGGAGGCATCCTCCTTTGGGTTGGAGATGGAGAAACCAGAGATGAGAAGAGCACAACCAAATGAAATAGAGAGGAGTTTTGCTGACACATCCCTAGCAAAGAAGGAGCTCGGATTCGAGGCTGAGATATCTTTGAGAGATGGAATAAGGGAGATGATAGACCTTGTTCTCAGAAGTTCTAGACGGGGTATTTAAAATAAGTGTAAGAGGTAGAGATAAGGAGGAACTGTTGGAGATCAGCAAGGTAATGAATTTGGGACTTGACATCGAGGAAATGACTAGGATAAGGGATTACTTCTCAGAAATTGGAAGAGACCCATATGATGTAGAGCTTTATGGATTAGCCCAGGCTTGGAGTGAACATTGCTCCTATAAGTCTAGTAAGAGATTCCTAAGGAAATACTTGCTCTCAATAGGAGAAGTCTTCCTCAGAGAAGATTCCGGACTCAGAGAATTCGACTCCGAGTATTACTACGTGGCTGCAATGGAGAGCCACAATCACCCCTCTGCAGTGGAGCCATATGGGGGAGCTGCCACGGGTGTTGGAGGCATAATAAGAGACGTACTCTGCATGGGAGCGGAACCAATAGCTCTAGTAGACGTACTTTTCTTTGGACCCCTAGATGAACCCAGGAACTCTTATCTGCATGCCATGGTCGTGAAGGGAATATCGGACTACGGAAACAGAGTTGGAATTCCCACAGTTTCTGGGAGCGTTAAATTCCACGAAAGCTACTCTGATTATTGCCTAGTGAACGTGGGATGCATAGGCTTAGTAGAGAAATCTAACGTAGTGAGAAGCAGGTTTGGATCTCCTGGGGATGTGATATTACTGGTAGGAGGCAGAACAGGTGCAGACGGAATAATGGGAGTATCTTTTGCATCTAAAGAGCTATCTGAAGAAAGAGAGAAGGAAAGGTCAGCGGTACAAATAGGAGATCCAATAACCAAGGAACCGCTGATACACGCTATCTTGGAAGTAAGGAAGTTGATAAGTGGTATGAAAGATCTAGGCGGAGGAGGGCTAGCTGTAGCCATCGGAGAAATGAGTTATTCAGCTGGACTCGGAGCTGAGGTGCACTTAGACAAGGTACATCTCAGACAGAAATTGAGACCATGGGAAATATGGATTTCCGAATCCCAAGAGAGAATGCTCCTCTCTGTTCCAAGGGAGAACCTAGAGAAAGTCAGGGAATCACTGGATTTCTGGGAAATAGAGTACAGTGAGATAGGATCCGTTACTGGAGAAAGGAAAGTCAGGGCATACTACATGGGAGAGAAAGTCTTCGAAATAGACACAGATTTCTTCGTAGGGGCATTAGAGAGAAGTAGACCCTATGTCATAGAGGAAAGAGAGGAGAAAGACATGGGAGTAGAACTCGGAGATATAAGAGAAGACTTACTGAGAATACTCGCCTCTCCAAATGTTTCAAGCCAAGAGAAGGTAATTCGGCAGTACGACTATGACGTCAAGGGGAACACAGTAATTAAACCATTGCAAGGAAGAATAGAGTCTCCAGGGCCAGGGGATGCCTCAGTCATTAAGGCTCCCCATAGCTGGAGAGGAATAGCCCTCACATCAGACGTCAATCCCTATTACATGGAGCTTAACCCCTATTGGGGAGCAGCTAGTGCTGCAGAGGAGTCAGTGAGGAACCTAATATCTGTGAATTCAAGGCCGGATTCTCTTCTAGACTGTCTCAACTTTGGAAATCCCGAGAAGAAGGAGAGAATGGGGGAGTTCGTGAGTTCTCTCAAGGGACTGAGACTAGTTGCCATGGAATTCGGAACTCCATTCATAAGCGGAAATGTGAGCTTTTACAACGAGACTAAAAGAGGAGGAGTAGTGCCGACTCCTGCTGTAATAGGAATAGGAATAGTGGAAGACGTGAGGAAATGCGTGACTATGGATTTGAAATCGACTAAAAGCTACCTAATACTAATAGGAGAAACCAAGAGAGAAATGGGTGGGTCTCAATACTACATTCTAAAAAAGAAGAAATATGGAATGGTACCTAGAGTTAATCCGAGGGAAACTAAGAGGAAAGCAGAAACAATATTGAAAATGATGAATTCTGGGCTAATACTCTCTTGTCACGACCTATCTGAGGGAGGACTCGGGGTATCTCTTTGCGAAATGGCATTAGCTGGAGGAATAGGATTCGAGGTGAAAATTCCGAACTCTTATAGGGAAGACTACGTACTCTTCTCTGAAAGCAACGGGAGATGGATCATAGAAGTAGAGAAGAAGAATTTAGACGTAGTATTGGACAAAATATCAGGAATAGACCACTACCTGATAGGCAGAACCAAGAAAGGAGAGAAGCTATCATTCATATCGGATTCATTAGATCTGGAAATAGACCTAGAGGAGGTAGAGATGGCTTGGAGAGGGAATCTGAAGGAAGTGATGTAAAGGCGTGTGTACTAATAATAGAAGGAACTAATTGCGAACAGGAGACTAAGAGGGCTTTGGACTTAGTTGGAATAAGTGCAGAGATAGTGCATCTCAAACAGTTCTCAGGAAGACTTAGAAAGAGAGACATATGGGATTACCATGCCATCGTAATTCCCGGCGGATTCTCAGCCGGAGACTACGTAAGAGCCGGAGCCATATTTTCCTCTTACCTGAGAACTACTTTAGGAAGAGAAATAGAATCCTATATCGAGGAGGGGAGAGTAGTATTAGGAATATGTAACGGATTTCAAGTTCTAGTCGAAAGTGGGCTACTACCAGGATTTAATCCTGGGAAGCCTGAGGCAGCTCTTTCAGTGAACACCAGAGCGAAATTCGAGTGCAGAGAGGTCACACTACTTCACTCCTCTGAGAAGGGCAGATGCTCCATAGACATACTCATAGAGAAGGACGAGCTAATAAGAATGCCAATAGCTCATATGGAGGGTAGATTTCTAGCTCCAAGGGAGGTATTGGAGGAGCTTGTCTCTAATGATCAAGTAATATTCAAGTACTCTGATCTCCAAGGAGAAGTCAAAAGCGAATACCCTTGGAATCCAAATGGTTCAGAGCTTAACATAGCAGGGATATGCAACCCAGAGGGAAACGTCATAGGGTTAATGCCTCATCCGGAGAGGGCAGTTCTAGAGTTTCAGTCCCAGGAGTGGACTAGGGGTGGAGGCAGGAGAGACGGCTTCAAACTCTTCTATTCACTCAAGCACTATTTGAACGAGGTTTGACTACTTCGACCCTCGAGTTAATATCGGTGGAATATAATATTCAAGCGTGAATACTCTACCATGTAATTACGCAGAAGGAAGACATTACCGAAAAGGATATAAGCCGAGTCTGTGAGAGGGTGAACGCCACAAAACAATAGGGGAGGGCTGTGCGGATGTTTGGAAGAATTGGAATACCACTTGTTGCCTTGATGCTATTCTCGATAGTGCCTATCTCGGAGGCACAGGAAGGCAAGGTTCTGATACTTAGCTTGGCCAACCCAGAGTATGGGACGGTAGATGAGGACTTCAGCTACATGTATTCCGTCATAGGGGCAATGGGATACGAAGTGGAAATAGTGAAACAACTACCTGAAGAAAAGGAGAAACTCTTGGAGTACGACGTGGTGATAGTTCCGTCATATGCAGATTTGAGTGCCGGCGATAAGTTGCACCTCTCTTACTATGTAGACAACGGAGGAGGACTCCTGGTTCTAGGAGAAGGGGCAGATCCAGTAAATTACAACGAGTACCTAGTTAAGAACAACTGGTACTTCTGGAATGAATTTGGAGTCCTTTTCCTCCCCAACGTGCTCACTGCAAAGGAGTATACCAACACTTACCAGGGAGAGGAGGGAGTCAACCACTACGCAGTAATAGCTGAGGTAGTTGGAGACCCGTCTTACTGGTTCTGGGTTCCTGTGGAAGACATGAGAGTTGGTAAGGTATGGGGAGGGGGCGTTAGACATTACGTAGATCCAGAGGAGAGGTGGATATATTACTTCGAACAACCTTACCCTAAAATTGGAACTAAGGGAGGAAGAGGGAAAAACGACGAGGTTTGGGCTCCAAGGAGTCTTTACAAGATATATTACAACCTAAGAACTAACAGAAAGAAGAGCATAAAGGGAGAAGAGTACTCAATGCTCACGATGAACCTGAGTTTCTCCAAGACTAGGTTCAATAATTACGCGGACAAGATACACGTTGAGAGAGCCTGTACTCTCCTAGTATATGGGGACAAGCTCCACAGACCAGTGATGCCAAAACCAGCAGCAATAGAGAACGGAGTAGAGCTCAAACTATATACCATAGCGAGAGGCCCATTCAGAGCCTACGACCTTACAGCGGAAGGAAGAATGATGAAGTTGAGCAAAGCTGACTTGCTGGGAGCAGACGTTTACACTCCTATATACGTTATAAAAGACAGTTCTTGGGGAGATTTACTCTTTAGAAGAGAGAAAGGAGAATGGGTCACTAGCTTCGATACTGGGAGCCTGAAGTACGAAAGAGGGGAACACACGTTCCTACCAGAAATAGCAGTAGCTGTGGAGAGGAACTCCGGAAGAGCTGTGTTCATAGGAGACACCTCCCTGTTCAATGATTACCATATGCTCAGGTTAAAGACCCAGAACGAGGGATTCTTGAGAGGAGTAATAGACTGGCTTGCAAACGGTGGACAAGTGGAAACAGGGGAAGAGAAGTTCCTCATAATAATAGACAGGTTCGACTACTCATGGATAGACGCTCCAGTGCTACTACCCCCAGAGCTAGTTAACCCCAGCGAGGAAGACGAGACTGGAGATAAAATAAGGCAGAGGACTAGAAGAGGTCTATAACGCCTCAAAGAAATTCTTAATGAGGAGGAACTTGGTTCCCTCCTCCCTAATTTTTTCACACATTCTCTTATGAAGACGTCTCTTGACATCATCATCTAGGCTCAGCTCCAAGTCCCTATACCTGACCCCGGTCAGTACTAGACCGATGGGATCCAAAGGTCTTACGTTCAACTTCTTCTTGAGCTCCAAGGAGAGCTCCAAATCTCTTAGATCCAATTCCCCCCTCCCTATTGAGACCACAGCAGAGAGAATCCTTCTGGCCATTTCCCAGAGGAAAGAATCTGCAGTAATTCGAAGCACTATCAATCCGCATTTCCCCTCTTTAACTTCACAATCTAGGACTTTTCTTCTGTATCCCCTCTTCCCGATTTTCCTCTTTTTGTCTATTTTACAGAAGTATCTAAAGTCGTGTTCCCCTTTAACTAGTTCACATGCAGCGTTCATTTTATCTAAGTTGAGATTCCCATTATCAAGCAAGAAGTACGAGTATTCCCTACAGAGAGCAAATCTGGCATTGAATTCTGTACTGACTTCCTTGCAGCTAAGAAAGAAAACATCCCAGGGCAAATCATGATTTAGAGCACCTAAAATAGGTTTGATTTCAGAAGAAAAGCTTATCACATTTCCAAAGGAGCTAACTCCTCTGTCTGTCCTGCTAGCGTATGAGTAATCTTGTATTTCTCCCAATTTCCTCTTGAGAGCTCCTAGAACCACACCCTCTATAGTCCTGAGACCGGGCTGCCTCTGGAAACCGTGATAGTTCCATCCAAAGTATCCCAGTCTCAATGCCCACTTCTTCATGGAAACACCTCCT
>QMUK01000012.1 GCA_003660555.1 Thermococci archaeon | reverse complement strand
GCCGAAGGGGTCAGTTATCCAGGCAATTAACCCTGGCTCAGGAGGGAATCTGAGGGCTATTTCCTCCTCCACGTTACCGCAATTCACTAGCTTGAGGTGATGGGGCTGGGTCATCTCCTCGGAGAGGGGGACTTCGTATAATCTCCCTGGATAAGTATGGGAGAGCAGAATTCCCTTCACTTCCTCTACGGAAACTTCTAGGGTAGAGTCATACAGACAAATGCCGTCCTGTACCTCTAATCCCATTCCAATCAAAGTCCTGCTTGGGAGTGCACTGAACGGTGGAGAAACCCTTACAAAGAGGGTTGTGGTCTCTCCAGGATCCAAATAAACGTCTGGCTTTCCATCTCCGTCTGTGTCCTGGATATTCATCCATATGTCCCAGTTAGGCGGTTTGCTTATGGAGAAATCTACTTTGACTTGAGTGTTTCCGCAGTTCGTTATTGGGAATTGGAATTCCGCGTCTTCTCCGTCTTGGCAAGAGGTCTCAGGTTTGGAGGAGGAACTGAGTCTCTTGGGATACTCCAGGCAGCAAATTCCCTTTTGGAAGAAGAGCATGTTAGTTACTGCAATGTATGCTTCCCCTATTTGGCTCGGTGGATCTTCTTCAGTTACTATTTCTGCGTATAGGTAAACTGTAGTTTCAGGAGGACTTCCTGGAGGGACTATTGAACTCCAATTCCAAGGGATTTCTATTTCCACTGAGTCGGAATATGGATCCCAGCCCTCTTGGTCTGGGTAGTAGGTACTCGTGCCGTGAACGTTAGTTCCTATTATTCCCCAGTGGATTTTGAGGTATTTGACTTCTCCCAAAGCGAAATCAGATTCATATCTAACCCTTATTTCCAAGGAGTTGTCGTAATCGTACAGGGTTTCATGGCTCATTAGCTTCCAATCAGGAGAGCGAGAACCTTCGTCATAGCCCCAAATCGCTAGAAATGGGCCATTGGTTGCGAAGCACCTTCCCTCCCTCAGGGCAGAGAGCACTTGCTCTTCCGTGAGCTCTTCTAAGTAGCAGACCGTGAAGGAGGTACCTAAGGATTCCCAATCTGGGCATGACCCTAAGACCATCTTTAAATAATTACAAGCGTGAGCATCTGATCCTCCCAGTAAAGTCCATCTGTATCCTCTTTCCCTTGTAAACTTCTCCCAGAATTCTTTGACTCCTTTATACTCTATGTTCCACTCGAATTTACTATTGAGAGCTTCTACTCCGTTTGAAATGGCCAGACTTGGGCCTTTGTATCCCCAATCCCAGTCGAAGAAGGGTAACCACCACTCAGTAGTTTCATATGGGTGAGCTACGAATCCCAATCCTCCTAGCTCTTGAACTAATTGTATGACCTCCTCTGCTGTGGGCCTCTCTGCATAGATGTCTGGACAGAGGAGACCAGATTTACTGTCCACAACTCCGTTTATTCCCAAAGCCAAGTAGTGCTGAGCTCCTTTACCACACCCCTCGTCGTATGCAGATATCTCCTCTCCCCTTATCATCAGGAACTCTGAATCAGACCTGAGGGCACACTCCTGCTTGAGCATCTGGAATTCGTAGACGTCTCCGTCTCTGTCCACTATGTCTTTTCCGTTGACTAATATGTCCTCCGGGTCTTCGTCTACTAAACCGTCTAAATCGTTGTCTATTCCGTCTATTGGGTCTTCTGAAGCCATTCTATAGAAAGTACTTTGATGTGTACATAGAATACTGCTATCTATGAAACAATCTGAGCTACAGCAAATAAAAGGAGGAACTAAGCAACCTATGTCTCCAGTGCATTTGTCACCTTCACCGTCCCCTACGCAACTATGGTCTTCCACGTCATAGGAATGATCCGTGATGAAAGTGAAGTCCAAGTTCCCCCTGTAAGCTTGTTCTATGTGGTCGAAGGTGAATCCGACCTCGTACCAATCGCAAGTTATGACTGAATGCAAGTGGGTATCTCCACTTGCCCAGAAGCCTTGGGCCTGTTGTAGCTTTACTTCTTCCTTCCCTCTCCCATGATTCTCCTCGAACCAAATCTCATGGAAGTCTGAAGCTACCCTGATTCTCCTCTCCTTGACCAATTTCAATTCTTTCCCATCCAATTCGAATTCAGTTACTACCCTGACTAAGAGGTCCTCTCCTGGATTGGGCCATTCCCTCGGAGAGAACTCTAGAATCTCAGTGTTATATCTACCTTCCTCTACTTTAGTTTTAAGCTCTCCAATCCTCTCTGAGTAGCACTCCCTTATTCTCTGGACGTTCTCCTGGTATTCCTCCAGGCTTATCTCACCCTTTTGGAGCTTCTCTTGTTCTTCCAAGATCATCCTCGTGATGTACTCCAGTTCCTTGAGCTCTTTTCCAACTGGCTTTAAATATCTCAAGACTTGAAGTTCTATGACCCCATAGTTGCTGAGTCCATCCTCTATGACTATTCTCTGGAGATTCGCCTCCTTGTCCTCCCTGGTGTTCACGACCCAAGCGTGCAGTATGGGATTCCTTCCCTCTTTGACCCAAGTGAGTGTAGAAGTGCATAATACAATCCCTTGAATCTCGGAACACTTGAATTGGTCGAATTCGAGCTCTATCTCATCTGGATTGAAGTTCAGAGTTGGGCAGGTATTCTCTGGCATGCACTCAATGTTACATCCTTTTCCTTCGGCAAAATCTGTGGCGCTTAATAGTAAGGATAACAACAACAGCAGAGACGTTATGCCCCTCCTCATCTCCGAGCACCATTTGCCCCCCCCAACGAATAAATATTTTTCGGTGGTTGTGATACTTAGGTACGTTGAACTTGCCCCTGAACCCTCAAGTGAAAGAAAGCTTAGCCAAAGGTCTCCTCTCCCTAATCCTGCTCTTATACTCCATTTCCTTAGCCCAGAAGATAGAGGATCCAATAGCTGGATTCTGGGCTTTACTCGTGTTTTACTCATTGAACTTCTCTCTGATATACGGTACATTCGATGAGCAGAGGGTGACTTCTCTCTTGGCTTTCTCAGCACTCTCAACCATAGTTCTCCCTGCCATTTTTCTGGACCTAGAGATCTCCATAATCTGGTTAATCTACTTCCTCTTCTTCGTATCAATCTCCCTGATAAGAAAAGAAGGAACAGGGAAGGAAGTCATAATTCCAATAGCCGTGATGTTGGCCCCTCTCCCATTCTATTTGGTGGAGGAACTCTCTCTATCGGTTTCCTTTTTACTGTCGATCTCGATTTTCTACTACTTCTTTCCAAAGGGAATGAAAGCTTTGCTAATAGCTCCCCTCTCCTTCTTCTACTTCTCTTATTTGGCCCACCTCTCTTCTTATTTGACAAAAGAATTGAACGAGTCTGTTATAACCTCAGTTTTGATTTCCTCTGTTCTTTACCTATTGACTTGGACATTAATCTCTCTAGTCTCATCCAAGAGATGCTGATGTATATTTGATAAGAAGTAAGCATGAATTTTCTTATTCTTCGCCCTCACGTAAATCTCGAGTAATCAACAGAAATATTTCCTGAATCACCGGGAAGATTAGAACACCTTTTTATTTTTCCTCGTGTGAGTAACCTAGGGGGGAAATTGCCTAGGAGATGTAGGAGGAGAATAGGCTGGGTGCCCTTCTATAGGTCCCTCTCACCAGTACCTCCCTCCGGCAGGGGAGCGATATTCCTCACCGTTGAGGAGGTCGAGGCTCTCAGGCTAGTGGACTTCCTAGGGCTTACACAAGAGGAAGCTGGGGAGAGGATGGGCGTCTCCAGAGGGAGCGTGTGGAGAGCCCTGAGTTCTGCTAGGAGGAAAGTGGCCCAAGCTATAGTCGAGGGAAGAGAAATAGTAATAGTTCCTGGTTAAGAGAACCTGTACTTTACTTCCTCCCCCAATACCTTGGCTATTCCCTTGCCAATACCTTCTCCCAATTTCTCCATCCCTAGTTCAAAGAAGAGTTCCGCTAGGCTCTTCTTCCTCTTGACCTCATAGACCTTAGCATCTTCAGCTCCAGATATCTCCTTAGCTAGTTCCACGGCCTCGTGAAGACCTCCCAATTCATCTACCAAACCTAGTTCCTTTGCTCTTGAGCCAGTGAATACTCTGCCATCTGCTATTTCGTAGAGTTCCTCCTTAGTCATATTTCTCCCCTTAGAGACGTCCTCTATGAATTGCTCGTACATCTCGTTCACCATTTCCTGAAGGTATTTCCTCTCCTCCTCTGTCATTGGCCTGTTGTAGAACCACATGTCCTTGTATTCCCCCGCCTTCACTACCTCGAATCTAACTCCTATTTTCTCCAATAGGCCAGACAGATCGGTCTTTATTGATATAACTCCTATTCCTCCGGTTATGGTGCTAGGCTCCGCTACTATCTTGTCTGCTGCTGAACTCAAGTAATATGCCCCGGAAGTGGCTATGTCTCCCATTGAAACGACTACTTTCTTTCCCTTTTTCTTCAGCCTCTCTATAGCTTGATATATCTCCTGAGATGCAACTGGAGATCCCCCAGGTGAGTTTATCCTTATTACTACAGCTTTCACGTTTTTCTTCTCTCCTATATCGTCCAATTGCTTGGCTATTCTCACTGAAGATGCCTGAGAGATCGTATCAGAAGCAACAAGGGTTCCCTCTATGTAGAGGATTGCCACCTTATCCGAAGTGGCCTCCTCTCTTTCCTCAACTACTAGGAAGAGACCTGGGATCACTAGGAGGAGTACCAAGATTATTATAAGTATGGCTTTCCCGCTCCTCTCTTTAGGCAAGGGATCACCCCTCATGGGTTGCGTTGAGAGGTAATAAAAACTTGGAGGATTGAGTGGGTTGATCACCCTAGTGGTATTGGGCATACTCTCTGGCCTTCTGGTAGGCTCCCTGGGAAAGGAGAAGGGGTGGAAATGGATTCCAGTTCCCTTGATTTCTGGATTGGCATACTCCTTGCTGGTGAGATTAAAACCGGAGTTGTTCATTGGTTTCTTAGTTGGCATGGTGGCTTCTGAGGAGTTGAACTGGATGAGGACTCTTATGATTCTATTAGTTGGCATCTTCTCTTTTCTGTCTGAAATCAAAATTGATATACTTTTATTGATCCTATTCTCCGTCTTCTCTGCTCTAGATCACAAATTGAGATTTGGATTTTTCTCTATCTTCGCCTCAGCTCTCCTACCGAAAATAGGATTAGATTCTCTCATCTCGTTTCTATCTTTCAATTTAGCCTACTGGCCCATGAATTCTATTCCCATGAACAGAAAGAGAAAGAAAAAAGAAGAAAAGGAGCCTAGTCTGGCAGTAGTTTCTTGAATTCCCTCATCATGGATGGTAAATCGGGCCATGCTCTGGAAGTGACTAAGTTTCCGTCTACTACTACCTCGGAGTCCACGTACTCAGCTCCGCCGTTGATGACTTCCGACTTGACTGCCACGTAAGAAGTGGCTTTCCTGCCCTTGAGCAAACCATATGCTGCTAAGACCAAAGGACCATGGCATATAGCTGCCACTGGTTTGTTCTCCTGAAAGAAATGTCTCACTATTTTCTCTAAAGCTGGATGATTTCTCATGTACTCAGGAGCTCTTCCCCCTGGTATGACTAGGCCAGAGTACTCCTCGGGTTTCACCTCATCGAAGGACTTGGTGACCCATGGGAACTGATAACCTGGGAGCTCTATGTAGGTCTCGACTCCCTCCTTGAAGTCATGAACTACGGTGTATAACTTCTTCTTAGATGGAGCAGCTACTTCTACCTCGTATCCATCTTCAAGAAGGCTGTAGTATGGGAAAAATATCTCCTGGGCCTCTACGGCATCTCCTGCTATGATCAAAACCTTGGTCTTGGGCATGTCACTCCCTCATCTAGCCATTATTGCCTCTGAAGAATAAAAAGTTCACTCTAGCATTCCCAACTCCGCTAGAATAGAAGAGAAATCCTCTTCTCTTCCTCTTGTGACTACTCTTCTAGGTCTGAATTCACACTTATCTTTGGTAAAGTGTTCGTAGGTCCCTATTCTCTTTGCCAAGTTCTCTATTTCCACTTTGTCCATGCCTATGAGTGGTCTGTAAACTGGATGGGAAGTGGCTTTGCTCACTAGATAAATGTTCTCTAGGGTTTGAGAGGCTACTTGTCCTAGGTTATCTCCAGTGACAATTCCTAAGGCCTTTTTCTTCTTGGCTATCTCCTCAGCTCTTTTCAGCATCATATACTTGCAAAGCACGCAAGTCCATTCTCTCTTTCCAATCTCATCTAGTTTCTTTACGTATTTCGGAAATTCCTTCTGCTCTTCCACCAAATACTCGATATCGTAGTGGTATTCACTGAGCAAATCGACTATTCTCCTGAATTCTCTTTCAGTTCCCCTATCGAAGTGCAGAAGAATTGGCTCACATCCCCTCTTCATCATGAGGTAAGTTGCCACCGGAGAGTCGATCCCGGTGGAGACCAAGGAAACTACTCTCCCTTGAGTCCCTACTGGAAGGCCTCCTGGGCCCCTCACTTTCTCGGTGAAGTAGTAAACCCTCCCGTTTATCACCTCCAAGTTCACCGTAACCTGAGGGTTCTCTAAGTCCACTTCCCAGTTTAGTTTCTCCTTGAGATATGAACCTACTTCTCTGTTTATTTCTATGGAAGTCTTTGGAAAACTCTTGTCTACTCTTTTAGTATCTACTTTAAATCTCTTTTTTCCCATGCCAGAGAGCTTATTAGCTAGGAATTGGAATAGCTCATCGTAAGACATTTCTTCTGCTAAAGAGACTGAGACTACACCTGGAATCTTGGATATTACTTTCTCGGCCTCCTCAGAACTTGTATAAGCTAATATTCTGCCCCTTATCCTCTTGAACTTCGATTCAATTCCTCTAATCTCCAAGGACTTTCTCATGTTTCTCTCTAGGGTTTTCTCGAACCTCTCTCTGTTCTTACCCTTGAGAGCTATCTCGCCGTACCTGACTATGAGACACTTCCTCAGGGCATTCCCCGTTGAATTGGGCTCCGATTGATATAAAAATGGTGAGCTTAAAGTAAGTGTGGCAATATTCTCGAAGTACAACGTTCGTTCATGTAATTGACTGCAGGAGACAAAGGAGAGATCTACCGAGAGAAGAGTTTGTTGCTGTTATTAAGGAAAACCGGTTCACGACGGAATGTTAATAATATTCGACATGGAATTTGTATGACGACGTAATGATGGGTGTGTTTGAGATGAATGAGCTAGTTAGCTAAAAAAATAAAAAAGAAGTAAAAATGTGGGAATGGAGGGGGAAGTAGCCATGTTGAAGGTCTCTCTTTCAGATGGAGACCTCTGGAGTCAAACTGTTATAGGAATACCCTTCTATCAAGGGCCAGAGAAGGCAATAGAAATACCTAGCGATATATACAAAGAAATAGAGATGGTTATGGGAAAGGAGTTCAAGGGGAAGGTCGAAGAAACCTATTCAATTCCCCTAAACGACAAGAAGGACGAAAAGAGAAGAGTGATATTATTTGGGCTAGGAAAGAAGGTAGAAGACGAATATCAGTTCCTAGAAGCTGTGAGAAGGGGTTTTGGATCCCTGGTGAAGAGAGCATCTAAAATAGGGGTTGAAGAGGTATCCACTAAGGTCCCGAGGAATGATGGAAAAGTCATTAGAGCAGCTTCTGAAGGTGCCATCCTCTCGACCTATAAATTCGATAAATACAAAACGAAAAAGGAGGAGGAAAAAGAAGAGGAGGAAGAAAAAGAGCTAAAGGAATTAAAGATATTCGTTTCTAATCCAAAGAATTTTGAAAAAGAGGTGGAATTTTCCGAAAAAGTATGTGAAGGTGTATTCACAGCCAGAGAAGTTGCAGACACTCCGAGTAGCGATTGCAATCCCCAGAAGTTAGAGGAAGTAGCCAGAGAACTTGGAAAAGAACTTGGGCTAAAGGTGAGAAGCATAAAGGGAGAGGAACTAGTGAAGATGGGAATGAATGGAATATGGAGTGTTGGAAAAGGAAGTGAAGTGAGCCCCAGACTGATAACTCTGGAGTATGAGGGGCCCAACTGGGAAGAGAACGGATTGTATGTAGTAATAGGGAAAGCCGTCACCTTTGACTCTGGTGGATTATCCATAAAGCCCTCCCATGGAATGGAAGAAATGAAATTCGATAAATCCGGGGGAGCTGCTGTCCTAGGAATAGTGAAAGCTGTGGCCAAACTGAAACTCCCTGTGAAATTGATTGGTCTAATACCAGCCGTTGAGAACTTGCCCAGTGGGTCCTCTTACAAACCAGGGGACGTGATAAGACATTACAATGGCACTACTACCGAAGTGGTAAACACAGATGCCGAAGGCAGGCTAATACTAGCAGACGCCATAGCCTATGCCTCGGAAATGAATCCCAAAGCGATAATAGACTTGGCTACCCTCACTGGAGCGTGCGTGATAGCTCTCGGAAACCACGCAGCAGGCCTATTTACGAAGAACGATGATCTGGCAAAGGAGATAGAGGAATGTTCAGAGATAACAGGGGAAAGAGTCTGGAGACTTCCGCTTTGGGAAGATTACTTCCGACAAATAAAGAGTGAAGTAGCAGATGTGAAGAACGTTGGAGGAAGAGCAGGTGGAGCAATAACTGCAGCAGCTTTCCTTTCCAAGTTCGCCTCTAAGCCTTGGGTTCACCTGGACATAGCAGGGACAGCTTGGATACAAGATAAGAGCCAGGGGAGAAGCTATCTCCCTAAAAAAGGAGCTACTGGATTTGGAGTTAGGCTGATAGTGGAATACCTAAGGAGAAAAACGGAGGAGAAGAAATAGTTGGCAGTAAGGGTAGGATGTTGTGGGTGGGCTGTCAAAGGTGGTAAAAGAGCCTATTTCCAGAAATTCGATTCAATAGAAATACAAAGCACGTTCTACAGGTTGCCTAGATTGTCTACAGCAAGGAAGTGGAGAGAAGATGCGCCAGAAAACTTCGAGTTTTGTGTGAAGGCTTGGCAGATCATAACCCATGATCCAAGGCATTGGAGAAGACTCGATTCATCTAAAATTAGAAACCAAGATAGATACGGGTTGCTAAAGGTAACTAAAGAGAATTTGGGTGCATGGAAGGAGATGAAAGACATATGCTTAGAACTTGGGGCTAGAGTCTGTTTATTCCAGACTCCCCCCTCCTTCGGCTTTTCTAGGGAAAACTACTCGAGAGTTCTAGAATTCTTTTCTAGTATAGGAGACAATAGAGATTTTCATATTGCTTGGGAACCTAGAGGTTCTTGGAGAAATCATCCTAGGGAAATTAGAGAAATATGTGATTCGACTGGTATAATACATGCTTCGGATCCATTCAGAATTGAGCCGTTAGATGAGTCAGAAATAGGGTATCTCAGACTTCACGGTATAGGAGGAAGGGAAGTGAACTACTCCTATGAATACAAGGATGAAGACTTGGAGAAATTGCTGGATTTCATACGTTCACTTAGAGAATCTGGGAAAAGTAGAATTTACGTTTTCTTCAACAATATGAGCATGGCTAGAGACGCTGAGAGATTCAAATCTCTTCTAAGAGAGAAATTCCTTGAATAACGTTGTGAAGCACTATGGTGGGCCCGCCGGGATTCGAACCCGGGACCTTCGCCTCGTCAAGGCGACGTCATACCACTAGACCACGGGCCCTTCCGGAATAGCCTGTGCCATTAATTAAATAAATTTACCTCCTGTGCTAACTTCTGGGTAAGGATGGAGGGCAAAAATAGGAGGGGGCTGGAGGTGGTGCCCCTACATGATCATTACTAGGTGAAGTTGTCCCTTAATGGCATCATCAACAGCTCGGTATGGCCTACGTGGGTGCATGTATTACAATAAAAAGTTTGCCCATGTTCGAATGAATGCCCTCCACTTGGCTAGGAGGAGACACTCCAATAATTACTGTCTGTGTGTGCTCCAGATTATTTGCGTGCTCCTATGTCCTAAAATCAGCCCAGAATAATTCACTCTATCTCTCGAGCGAATGTCTCTTCTCGTTTCCTGAGTCTAGAAGCCATGAGCCAACCATTTCATCCGAAATCCTTTTTGTCTCCATCAATTTATTCTTTATCAGAATATATTTACCACAATATGTTAATTTTTCCCTTTTGTCTCTTTAATTGATCCCTAACCTCCCATTATATATCTCGGCTTCTCATCTAATGAAATTGCTTGTAATCTGACTATGACTGCTATGGATTGTTCAAATTGCTCCTATGTGTATGCACTTCCCGTCTCTCAGATCCACCACTTCATCTCGTCAAAATGAAATGTGGTTGTGAGAGTTCTAGGCTTGTTCAATACTTCTCAATTGAGTAGTAGTTCGTTAGATCAAGCGCCTGGGGGAGCTGAAATTGGAAGTGACATTAAAGCATGTTCTCCTTCTCTCTTCTCTTCTTTTTTATTATTTTGGTTCCAGTCTCTGCCCTTGCCTCTCCTATCCTTTCATAAAAGCTTGGCTAGGGATCCCATCCTCCTCCGTGATCTTCCATGTCCCAATACTTCCAGTCCGTGTAGTAGTCTATACTCCATATCACGTCCTCCACGTTCCCCCATGGGTCTAAGTAAACCCTGAACACACACCTAGTAGATGGGTATCTAGCATCACAGACTCCCGTTATTCTGACTAAGAAGCCACAACAATTTCCGTTGCATTTCTCAACGTAAGTCCTGTAATAGAGAACGTCCCTTAAACCATAGTGTTCTCTGAGCCACCTCACTGCTTTTTGCCTAGCTTCACTCCTAGATATGCAATACTTCGGGTAGTATTGATCTGTTCTCACTGAGACGCAATACTCGGGGCAATCTTCCCAACAATAATCTGGGCAGTCACTCCCTGCTGATAAAATACAGTAGCACTCCTCGAGGCAATACTCGGGGCAAGCGTCAATTAGTCTATAGCTACACCTAGTAATTGGGTCACAGGAAGTCCAGCACTCCGATGGAGATGGAAAACAGGGCTCTTTTTCTTCCACTACAGTTCTCTTTTCAGTGTAGTGTTTCTTGGAGGAGTAATAATCAAGGTCATCGTATCTCCTCAGTTTAGATTCCACATCTGAAAGTCTCTCATCGATTTCCGAGATCCTTTGAGATATATTCGATAGCTCCGAATCTAGTTCATCCACCCTACTGCTTATTTCTTCCTGTTCTTTCCTTATAGAAGAGATTTCTCTCTCATTTTCCTCCCATTTTACCTCCCATGATGCTTCGACTTCCCTCAGTCTGTTGCTCAATGTCGAAAGCTCTCTCTCAGATTCTAAGTAGTTGGAGCGCCACTGGCTTGCTTGGGAAGAGTAAGAGAGGACTAGTGCTCCGGCTATTACAGAGAGTGCCACGAGAGTGACCAAGGAAACCATTGAAATTACTTTCCATGCATCCACATCAACCACCTCCAACGAATTAATAGAAAATAATTTGCTATAAGGATTTCCTCTTTGGAAAAGAAGGTTGATTTGACTCCAATCTGGTTTAAGATAAACCGAAGGATTGGTTGCTCATTCAACCCATTGGTTTAAGGTGAGGTGGTGTGTCCCTCGGGAGTGATCGACTGGGAAAGTTTTTTCCCTCTTTACAAGAGAACCGAAGTAGGTGAAAGACTTGAGATCCAGACTTCTAGTGCTCTCCATACTCTTGTTTCCAGCATTTATGCAAATCTCCAGCGGAGAGGGTGGAGTAATATACGTACTCCAATTCGAGGGAGAGATATTCCTAGGAGCTCAACAGATGTTCCAAGAGGCCATAGAGTATTCCGAGAACTCAGGAGCGATATGCTTAATAGTAGAGCTCAACACAAATGGCGGAGAGCTACACTCCCTCGAGA
This sequence comes from Thermococci archaeon, assembly GCA_003660555.1. Taxonomy (GTDB): domain Archaea; phylum Hadarchaeota; class B88-G9; order B88-G9; family B88-G9; genus B88-G9. Next base: position 7,870 of record QMUK01000012.1, on the reverse strand, counting down.
GGATAATACAGGACATAAATAATTCTAGGGTTCCAGTAGTGATCTACGTCTCTCCTAAAGGTGCAGTAGCCTTTTCTGCCGGAACTTTTCTAGTCGTCGGATCCCACATAGCTGCAATGGCTCCTGGAACTACTATTGGAGCTGCTCAGCCTATAACTATGGAAGCAACTGGAGAAGTAAAAGAAGCTCCCGAAAAAGTAGTTAAAGCCACTTCTGCCTTAATAAGAAATATAGCAGAAGAACATGGTAGACCTGGAGATGTAGTAGAGAAATTCGTCACAGAGAACTTGACCATGGGGCCGGAAGAGGCTTTAGAGAGTGGGGTAATAGATCTGATAGCAAATGACGTCTATGACCTAATAGAAAAAATAGATGGAAAGGAAGTAAGTGTCCTAGGCGGAAACGTGATTCTTAAGACTAAGGGAGCTAGAATAGAATACATAGAGCCATCTTTGAGCTCAAAGATTTTTAACGTATTGTCCAATCCGGTAATAGCCTATGTCCTATTAATGCTCGGAATATGGGGGTTAATAATAGGGTTTTACACTCCTGGGTTTTACCTTCCTGAGACGATAGGAGCTGTGTGCCTCTTGTTATCACTTTCAATACTGGTTGGACTTGGAGCGAATGTGTTGGGGTTACTTCTGATACTCCTGGGATTCATCTTCTTTCTGGCGGAGCTAAAAACTCCTACTTTTGGGTTTTTCAGTACAGCTGCTGTTATAAGTCTGTTGCTGGGATCGATACTTCTAATACCATGGGGAGGTTTCAGACTCCCTGGGGAACAGGCCAAAGAATTGTACTTCCAGTTCCTCTCGATGGCCATAGCCATAGTCCTCGGAATGGGGGGCTTCGTCGTCTTTGCCTTCTATAAAATTGTCCAAAGCAGAAAACTAAAACCTGTCACGGGTTACGAGGGACTAATTGGTCAAAAGGGAGTAGTGGTAAAGGACATACTAAAGGGAGAGACTGGGGTCGTTAAAATAAAGGGAGAACTATGGAAGGCAAAATCAGACCAGGAGATAAGAAAAGGAGAGGAAATAGTAGTAAAAGGAGTTGAAGGGCTAATCTTGAAAGTCGAGAGATCTTGATTTCTCTTCCTTGTATATTGAGAGCTTGGGATCCTTGGATACAACAGAAATGCAAGCCTCACAAGAGGAGCAATTCATGAAGAGCCAGAGCTCTCCTCCACTTAGACACACATCAGACAAAGTGACTTTTCCGTTGCAAAGCGGGCACTTCTTTTCCTTGATCAATCTCTCTAATTTATTCACTTTTATCTCCCTCCAGCTTCTCTTCTATTTTCTTTACTGCCTCCTCATACTCATCCTCGCTTATTTTTCCATCTAGGTACTCCCTCCTAAGCCTTTTAAGCTCTTCTCTCAGTTCCTTCCTTTGTGAATTCACGCTTTTGCTTGTTCTTAGCGAGTAAAAAGCTAAAGTAGAAGACAGGAGGATTAGAGCTAGGACCACAAGAAGGAGCTTGATCATTGCCATTGAATTTCCATCTATTGTGTCTTCTCTCTTTACCTCAACACTTATTTCTCCGAGGGGTATTTCAGTGCTATACTCAGCTATTTTAACCCCTTCCACGACTTTGTCGTATTTCACAGTGAGATTTCCCAAGGATAAGACGGAGGTCTCCATTATCTCCGGGGCCTTAAAAGCGTAACTCACCTCTTTTCTTTCCATTGGACGTATTTCCTCTATGTATGCGTTCCAAGATAGTGGATCAAAGAGACCTTCCTTCGGAGGGAATATTCTCACATTGGTTGCTTTCCCATTAGAGTTGTTCTCTAAAGTTACCGAGATCTGAAATATTTCTCCAGCTGTGACTTTATCCGGTACTCCCACCCTGACTTTCAGCTCAGTTGGATAATATGATATTAGCCTCTCTCTAATTTCCTTTTCTTCGCCGTCATATAATATCAAAACGAATATCTCGAATTCCTCTTCCCTTTCCGGATATATTTTCAGGTTTATCTCTCTGCTTCCTCCTTTTTTTACGTAGACTCTCATCTCTCTCGGATATATTTTCTCCCCGGATTTTATTCTCACTTCTGTTCCAACTTCTCCCGTGTTCTTCAGCTTGAGTTTCAGGGGGGCATATTCTCCTACCTCTATCCATCTAGGGAGTTCGTATTCCACAGTAATTTTGGGCTTCTCTTTCATCTTCTCCTCATCGATTCTTTCCTCTCTTTCGACTAGTTCATTTCTCTCCTCCCCAACAGTCTTCAGGACTAGCCTCAGCAAATTGCTGGAGACTGAGTTTATCGCAGTTGTTTTCCTATCTCTTCTGTATTCCTCGCAGTAGAACCTACCCCTTAGGAGTATCTCTCCTCTCCTACTCGGGAGCACTATCTCGACTGTCTCCTCCACTACCTGTCCTTCGGAGAAGATGGACTTAGAGGGAGACATGGAGCCTCCCAACGTCATGGTGTTCGGGTCAAACCACTCGAATATCAGGTAAACCGGAGAATCACACCTAGTTGGTGTGAAGCCTATAACTCTAATTGAGATTCTGTCATTTGGTTCGAAATATCTCTCCTCTTCTAAGAGCTCGACGTAAATGAATGGTTGTATCTGGGCTACAGATACCAAAGTGAGGGAGATGAGTGTCATTAAGAGAACAATTCCTGCTAGTCGGAACAATGTAATCCCTCATTCAGTTGAACTCCAGAACTAAAAAAATTACTCATGAAATACTGATGTTTTCATCAGCGTAAGAGGAATCAATCGCCTGAATCCACTATAGAACTTACTTCAACTTTCCAAGCTCGGTCTTAAATCCCTTTTACTTTAAAATAGAAAGTAGTCTCATCTATTCTTACTTCTAAGTTGGCTTCTTTTTCTATTAGTTTCACCCACTCTTTTCTTTCCTCTTCTGGGGTGTCTCTCCCCAAGTATGGGGTATGGTACCCAGTGGGCCTGTGCCACTCTCCGACGAACTCGAACTCCCATCCCAAGACTTCAGAGAAGACTTCCATGCAACCCATAACTATTTTCCTTCCTAGCTCGTAGGAGTCGAATTCATCTAATGTGCTCCTTATGCTTATCACGTGCATTCGAGACCCGAAAGACTTTTCTATCCTCTAGATTTTTCCGTGTTTCGGTGATGTCTTGGACTTCCTAGTGACCCCATATGAAGTAAGGGGTAAGGTGGACTACGACAGACTCATGGAGGAGTTCGGCACCTCAGAGCTTACTGTGGAATTGGCATCTAAACTAGAAAAGAAATGTGGGAAGACTCATTTTCTCTCTAGGAGGATATTTTACTCCCATAGGGATCTAGATAAAGTTTTGAGCGCTTGGGAGGAAGGGAAGGAGTTCTATCTTTACACAGGAAGGGGACCTTCCGGTCCAGTTCACCTCGGGCACCTAATGCCCTGGATTTTCACCAAGTACCTGCAGGAATGCTTCGAAGTGAAGCTAATATTCCAGATGACAGATGACGAGAAGTTCCTTTACTCTGAAGGAATGAATCTAGAGGAAGCGAAGAAGTGGGCCTACGAAAACTCCCTAGACGTTATAGCCCTAGGCTTCGATCCAAAGAGAACCGAAATAATAATGGACACAGAGCACATATCTCTCCTTTACGAGATCGCAATTAAGGTAGCCAAGAAGATAAATTTTTCCTTAGTTAAAGCTGTCTTCGGATTCGACTCCTCTACGAATGTAGGACTGATATTCTTCACAAGTCTTCAGGCAGCCCCAGCTTTCCTAGAAAGCGAGAGGAGAGGTGAAAAGATACCCTGCCTCATTCCATGTGCAATAGACCAAGATCCACACTTCAGAATAGCTAGAGACGTCGCTCCCAAGCTAGGGTACCCCAAACCTTCCCTAATACTGAGTAAATTCTTCCCTAGTCTCTCGGGAGCAAATAAAATGTCCTCTAGTTCCCCTGAGGGAAGTATATATGTTACAGACTCTGAAGAGGAAGTTGCTAGAAAGATAAGGAATGCCTTCACGGGTGGTCAAGCTACAATAAAGGAACAAAGAGAAAAAGGTGGAAATCCTGAGATATGCTCTGTGTTCCAATATTACTTTTATTTGTTCGAAGAGAAGGATTCGAAACTAATGGAGAGAATGAAATCCTGTAAGTCCGGAGAACTATTGTGCGGAGAGTGTAAATCAGAACTAATAGAAAGAGTTCTATCTTTCCTGAGAGATCACAGGGAAAAGAGAGAGAAAGCTAGAGATCTAATGCAAGAGTTCGTTCCGGAAGAATTCAGGGATTGATGGACCCGGCGGGATTTGAACCCGCGACCTCCGCCTTGCGAAGGCGGCGCTCTCCCGGTCTGAGCTACGGGCCCTAGGTGGTGCCCCGGCCGGGATTTGAACCCGGGTCAAGGGATCGAGAGTCCCTTATGCTTAACCGAGCTACACCACCGGGGCTTCGTGCCCTTCAATTGCCTCGGGATATATAACCTTTGTGAAATTCGATGTGTTTGGCCCATGCAAATGTCAGATGGGTTGAGATTAATTAGAGTAGTGCGGGGGCCGGGATTCGAACCCGGGAACCCCTACGGGACGGGACCCTGAATCCCGCGCCTTTGACCTGGCTTGGCTACCCCCGCTTTAACCCATTGCACCTCGAATGCCTTCTCTCTTTGGGACTTACGTGGTGTGTCTCCTACCTGTAACAGGCTTTTAAACATACCGCTGTCAAATGCCCCTAGAGATATAGTTTTCAATCCTATAAAAAGAATTTTCGGTAGCGGCTATGACCTAATCCACGAAATTAATCCCATCTCTCTCTTTTTTCTTTTATCAGAAAATATAATTTCTTTCTCTTTGATCTTTCATATGGGAATGTTCACGAAGGGGTCTACTAATAGCATCCATCGTGGGACAGCAAGTCCAATCCATGTGGTCCATATTTCGGTCTTGTCTCTCCCTTTACCCTCTCCCACATTGAATCAGACTTCGTGCTATCAGGTGGTAGAAGAAAAGAAAGGATTAAATACTCCAGAGAGACTTACCGAACTGAAGCGGGGTGGGGTAGCCAGGTCCATCCCGCCGGGCTCATAACCCGGAGATCCGCCGTTCAAATCGGCGCCCCGCTACCATTCTTTTCCTACCTAGATTCCCAATTTCACGAAAATGGATGTTAATACCCCTACCACGAGAGTTATTCCTATTACGACTGGAGTTAGCTTTCTCATGACTTCTCCTTCCAGCTCTCTTCTCTCCCCTATAGTCGCAACGGCGTTGTTTATCTTCGAGGGAGTTATAGCACTCGCCACTCCTCCAGCATTGGCATGCGCTCCGAAGACTGTCATGAATTCATTGCTAAATCCTCCTTGAGTTATCCCGAGATTTTCACATGCTTTATATTGTATTCCAAGAAACATTACATTAGAACCTGTCTCTGAACCACTCACTACTGCCCCGAATAGACCTAGAAATGCTGAGAAATACAAGTATTTGTTTCCTAAAACTTCCGCCAGATACAGCCCTATTACCTTGTTCATGTTTAGTTCATCGAATCTAGGTGACGGAACCAATTTTCCTCCGGAGATGTGCATGGAGGACCAAGCCATGACATAGGCTATTGAGAAGAAGAGAGAGTAAGCTATTACGGGTCCCCAAATTCTCCTGAGCCAGGTGTTCGTTACCCTAATCAACTGTTCTTTGGATGGTTTCAGTATGGGAATAGACGAAATAGTGGCCACTAGTATCCAAGTGTATATCTGGGCGAAAACATTGAAATCTATGCTTTGATTTGCTATTAGTCCAAAAGTTACTGGTGGATCTATTTCTTTCAGACGAGAGGTTATTTCAGGATAGCTCACTATTAGGGCTAGTGTGATCAATATTATCCACGGAGATGCCGCTCTTAGTATCTTCCCACTTATCCAAGGTTTCCTCCTAGTCATGTAGAAGTGTAGGAGGAGCATGGAAACTAGTCCGGAGAGAACTCCAATTAGCATTACTGGGACTTCTACTAGGGAGAAAATTAATGCGGAAATTCCTAGGGAAAGTCCTGTCAAAATAGTCGGTATTAGAGATTTCCTGAGACTTCCCTTCACTAGAAGTATCATCGCTACTGAGATGAGGAGGGAAACCACAGGGAGATATATGCATACCTTGTACGCGAATAGGCCTGGATCCATTTCATAGCCCACTATTTTCTCAGCGGCCTCTGCAGGGAGTGTTATGGGTATTGATAGCAAGGCAAACGAGGTGGTGGCATTATAGCCTAGTACTGAAATAGTGACGGCGGAAAATGGAGAAAAGCCCATAGCGACTAAAAGGGGGGGTAGCATGGATGGTGTCACTACCCCTAAACTGGTAACCAGTGATCCAAATGCTATTCCTATCCAAAGGGCCTGTTCTTCTTTAGTCTCTGCTACTTTCTTTATGGAAGATGAAATAGTATCCAGAGCGCCTACTTCTCTCATTAGAAAGATCATGAACATAGTCCAGACGACAGCTAGGGTTATCCCCAAGGACTTCAATAGACCGTATATGCTGGCCGCTATCCCTACTTCCAGAGGTGTGTCGAAATAAAACTTGGCTATAATCAAGACCAGAACTAGACCAACTACAGCCATTTCTGCTCCGCTTCTTCTCAGGAAGACTATCCCGAAGAAGGCCACTATCAGAGGTAACACTGCTAATATAGGGGCAATCAAGTTGAACCCACCTGGGTTCTATTATGGGTTAAAAGGTTATCCTCTTGGCTAGTGCAGGAAGTACGAAATCTTCGTCACACTCAGTTAGAGTTTCAGTTAAAGTTTACCGTCACGTGTTTACCCTTCTTCTCGCTGAGCAACCGAATCTTCTCTCTTACTCGGCCAAATTTTCGACTTACTCTGTTTAATGTCTTAGTCATTGGATTCTTGCTATAGCAGTTCTATTATCTAGATTTCGCCGACATCCTCTAGTAACGATCAATTCCTTTCTGTATTGGCCTATCGCGAGAAGGAGCTAACTACTTCCTTTAACACGAAATTCTCAAGTGAGATGATATATTTCCCAATTTGATTGGGTTCCGACTCGACGCGCGACAGAAAGGTCTTAATATATGTTCTCCAAAACAGGGAAGGGTTGGCCTTGACTCGCTATTATTTGGGAGATTTGACTTGGGAAGAAGCAGAGAAAATGCTGAAGGAAGTGGACTTCGTTCTAGTTCCCATTGGGAGTACAGAGCAACACGGACCCCACTTGCCTCTTTGCACAGACTATGCACTAACTGAGATGATATGTAAGAAGCTCGTGGAGGATGGGCTAAATGCCATAATAGCGCCTACTGTCGCTTACGGCTGTAGCGAGCACCACATGAGATTCCCTGGTACGATCTCTCTCAAAGAGGATTCCCTTTACAATTTAGTGAGAGACATATGCGATAGTCTCTTCGAACACGGCGTAAAAAGAGTCCTAATAGTAAACGGTCACGGTGGAAACAGAGAAGTACTCCAAATACTTGCTAGAGATTTGTTGAGTGAGGGGAAAGAGGTATTGGTCGTTAACTGGTGGGAGTTCACAGGAGGAGTAGAAGACGTGTTAGGTGCGGAGACTGTGATAAGGGGACACGCATGCGAAATCGAAACGAGTTTTGCCCTATGTCTAATGCCAGAAAAAGTCAGAAAGGACAAGATTCCAAAAGATCACGAAGTGAGGGATCCAAGAATAGATATAGATGGGGAAAAAGTGTCTTTGAAGCCAATACATGATTGGAAGGAGCTTTCCGAAGACGGCTCCATAGGAGTGCCTAGTAGAGGGAGTGTAGAGGCCGGAGAGGAAATGATCAAGAGGATAACGGATCATCTATTGAAAGCTCTGAAGAAGTACTTGGAAAGAAGTTCTACTAGCAGTTGAGATGAGAATTGAGCATGCTATTGCAAACAAAACGGAGATACTACGT
>QMUK01000011.1 GCA_003660555.1 Thermococci archaeon | reverse complement strand
TCATCGAATGCGACTCCTGGAACAACTATTAAATCCAGATTTACTTCTTCATCTATGGCTTCTCTAGGCTCCATTATATTGAATTTCCCAGGTCTTAACTCTGAAAAACTTCTTATTCTTCCCAATGTGATTTCTTCCCTGGTTATAGGGAGATACACCTCTTTTCCTTTGGACAAGAGCCAAGAGATTATTCCCCTGGTATCCACTTCATTCCTAATCGGATAGTAAATAGCTATTCTATCAGACTTTGCGAATTCATCAGAGGAAAGAAACCTCTCTTCTATTTTCTTACTCTTCTCCAGGACCTCTTCTTTCCTCATGGATTCTCTCCTTTTAATCATCAATCTCCTTATCTCTTCTTTGGCCCTGATCAAATGATTCCCTCGTTTATTTTCGTAGCTATGACAGTGTTCTCCAAAAGAGAATACCTAGTCATTGGTCCAACTCCTCCTGGCATTGGAGTTATCTTAGACACCTTCTCCAAGACCTCCTCGAAGTCGAAGTCCCCCATTAGTTTTCCTTCCAAGAAACTCATTCCTATGTCTACGGCAACCACACCATCTTTTAGCATTTCACTTCCTATGTGAAATTTCGGCCTTCTTCCAACAGCTGAAACTACTATGTCCCCCATCCTTGTTATTTCCTCTATGTTTACGGTCTTGGAGTGACAAATCGTCACAGTAGCGTCTTCGTCTAGGAGGAGCTTCTGAAGAGGTTTTCCTACCAAATTACTCCTGTTTATGACCACGGCGTGCTTTCCCTTTATTTCAACTCCGTATTCCTTCAGCAGGATCATCACCCCCTTTGGGGTGCAAGGTATTAAGCTCTCCCTTAGAGAATAGTCTCCTATCATTAGTTTTCCCATGTTGTAAGGACTAAGGCCATCCACGTCTTTATCAGGACTTATCTCTCTTATTACATCTTTTTCGTCTACACCAGGGACAGGCAATTGTACCAATATTCCGTGGACTTTCTCCTCTGAGTTAAGTTCCTTTATTCTTTCGAGTATTTCTCTCTTAGGAGTTCCTTCAGGAATTCTAATGTCTATTGATTTTATTCCTATTTCTGAGCAGTCCTTTTTCTTGCTTTCGACGTACTTAATGGAACTAGGGTCTCTGCCGACTAGTATCACAGCCAGAGTCGGGACAATTCCCTTTCTCCTCAGAGAGAGAACTTCCTCCCTAAGTGAGGACTTCAACCTCTCAGCTAGGGACTTCCCATCCATCACCTTATCACGTACTTGCAAAGAACCACCTCTAATTTTTCCCCCCAGACTCTCTCCCACTCATCTCTTCTTTTTTCTAAATATTCCTCTTGCCTTTCCTCCCAAACGTTCTCCCATTCCGAGACTTCCTCTCGATTCCTGATCTCTTCAATGCTGACCAGACCATCTACATGCATTTGTATTGCCTTGGGATAAGTGAGGTGCTCTAATAGATTGATCTTCCTCTGTAGAGTTCTAGGATCAGAATCAAATGTCTTCAGAGCGGCTTGGGTTAAAATTGGACCCATGTCCACATCCTCGGTAACGTAATGAACTGTACACCCAGAAACGAGGCATCTAGAATTTAATACTTCTTCGTGCACTCTCAAACCGTAGTATCCCAGTCCTCCAAAGGAGGGAAGGAGAGAAGGATGTATGTTCAGACACTTCCCTTTCCAATGTTCAACGAACTCTTTGCTGAGTATTCTGTTGAATCCAGCTAATAAGAGGAGATCAACTTCTTCCTCCTCTAGAATGGAGTTCACCTTCCTCTCGAATACTTCTCTAGTCTCATAAGGTATTACTTCAACCCTTATTCCCTCCTTTTCCCCTCTTTTTACAACTCCAGCCCCCTTTACATTCGATATTAGAACTTCAGCCTTGCACCCACTCAATATACCTAATTTCAGATGATCGATTATTGCTTGAAAGTTAGTCCCCTCTCCAGAGGCCAAGAAGCCCAGTCTAGTCACCATTTCCTAAGACCCCCTTTATATCCGAGAATATCTCCTCTATGCTCTTTGAACCATTCACTTTTACCAGAATACCTTTCTCTCTATAGAATTTAGCTATAGGCTCTGTTTCTTTTCGATACACCTCTAGTCTCTTCTTTATGACTTCTTCTTTGTCATCATCTCTTTGATAGAGCTTCGCCCCACAGTAATCGCATATTTCGTTCTCCTTAGGCGGATTGTACTTCAGGTGATAGACTCTATTGCACTTGGGACAACTCCTCCTCAAGGACAATCTCTCTAGTATCACCTCATCCGGAACTTCCAAGAGTATCACTTTGTCTATCCTACACATTTTGTCTAGAGCTTCTGCTTGTTTTAAATTCCTTGGAAATCCATCTAAAACGAAATTATCATACTTGGAAATCTCCTTCTCCATCATCTCCACTATTAGGTCATCTGGTACTAATTCCCCACTCTTCATGTACTTCTCAGCCCTTTTGCCTAGCTCTGTCCCTTTCCTAACTTCTTCCCTGAGTATGTCTCCTGTAGATAGATGTTTCAACCCTAATTCTCTTTCCAGCATCTCAGCTTGAGTACCCTTGCCTGCGCCCGGTGGGCCTAATACCACTATCCTCAAACCCCTCCCCTTCCCAGATTAATTACAAGCTAATAATACTCTTCCCCATACCGCATACGCTATTGACATCTCCATACTACAGGACGTAGGTGAAAAACTAAAAATACTTCCTAGAGTAAACCACCTAGGAAGGGGCGAGGGGGAATAGAGATGGCCACTTCTGTAGGGAACCCAAGGATAATCAGAGTTGGCTCGGAAAGAGTGGAATTAAGCGAAAATGCCCTTAGAGTTCTTGAGCAGAGGTATTTACTTAAGGACGAAGAGGGGAGAATAGTCGAAACTCCAGAGGAGATGTTCAGGAGAGTAGCTAGGGACATGGCCTTAGCTGGAGAGAAGTTCGGAGATGATCCAGAGGAATGGGAAGAGAAGTTCTATGAGGTCATGGCCAAATTGGAGTTCATTCCAAACTCACCTACCCTCATGAACGCGGGAACCAAAATAAGACAGTTTTCAGCTTGCTTTGTTCTACCAATAGGAGATTCAATGGACAGTATATTCGAAACTCTTAAGAACACTGCACTGATACACAAAACGGGAGGAGGAACAGGCTTTGACTTCTCCAATTTAAGACCAGAGGGAGACATAGTCGGTTCAACTAAGGGAGTAGCTTCTGGTCCCATTTCTTTCATGAAGGTCTATGACTCAGCTACCGAGCAAGTCAAACAAGGAGGGAGAAGAAGAGGAGCGAACATGGGAATACTCCACGTTTGGCACCCGGACATAGAGAAGTTTGTAGTCGCTAAGGACAAGGAGGGAGAAATAAGGAACTTCAACATCTCCGTAGGAGTGACAGACGAGTTCATGAGAGCAGTTATAGAAGACAGGGAGTTTCCTCTGATAAACCCAAGGACCAAAGAGATTGTGAGGAGAATAAGAGCCAAAGAACTCTTTGAGAAGATAGCATATCAGGCTTGGAAGAACGGGGAGCCAGGGTTGATATTCTTCGATACTGTGAATAGGTTCAACCCCACCCCAAAGCTGGGGGAAATTAGGTCTACCAATCCATGCGGAGAAGTCCCTCTCTTACCTTATGAGTCATGCAATCTCGGATCAATAAATCTCTCCAAGTTCGTCTCTAATGGAAAAATAGATTGGAAGAGGTTAGAGTATGTGGTCAGAGTGGCTACCAGATTCTTGGACAATGTCATAGAGGCATCAGATTTCCCGATAAGTGAGATAAACGAGGCCACTAGGAGGACTAGGAAAATAGGTCTAGGAGTCATGGGATTCGCGGACATGCTCATAAAACTGGGGATCAGGTACGACTCGGAAGATGCTTTGAAAATAGCAGAGAAAGTAATGGAGAGGATAAGTTACTGGTCCATGGATGAATCAGTCAATCTCTCACTGGAGAGAGGACCATTTCCAGCATTTGAAGACTCCATTTATCCGGAGGGGGAACTTCCCTTTAGGTGGAGAGAAGGGGAATTAGTGGAGGAGTGGGAGTCCCTCATAGATAGAATAAAGAGATACGGAATAAGGAATGCTACCACTACATCAATAGCACCTACAGGGACAATAAGTATAATAGCTGGGTGCAGCAGCGGAATAGAGCCTCTGTTCTCAATAGCTTATGTGAAGAGTGTTACTGTCGGAGATTTGGTCGAGGTGAATCCCCTATTCGAGGAGTCGATCAAGAAAGCTGGAATATACTCCGAAGATCTCATGAGGAGAGTGGCTGAGGAGGGAAGAATATCTGGCATAGAAGAAATACCTGAGGAAATAAAGAGAACATTCAGAACAGCTTTGGAGATAAGTCCTGAGTGGCACATAAGAATGCAAGCGTCTTTCCAAAAATTCGTAGCTCTATCAATCTCGAAGACAATAAACATGCCTAATTCCGCTGAAGTTGAAGACGTGATGAGAGCCTATAAATTAGCATGGGAACTCGGATGTAAGGGTATAACCGTCTACAGGGAGGGAAGCAGAGAGGAGCAAGTCCTCTATGTCGGTACAGAGAAGAGAAAAGAGGAAAAGAAAGTAATAAGGCCTAGACCTAGACCTCACTTGACGTATGGAGCAACTATAAAAATGCCAACCGGGTGTGGTAATCTATACGTCACAATAAATGAGGACGAGAAAGGTCTCTTCGAAGTTTTCGCTAGACTAGGAAAAGCTGGAGGTTGTGCTGCATCTCAAACAGAAGCTATAGGGAGGCTTATATCCCTAGCCCTAAGGAGCGGAGTAGACGTTTCAGCACTAGTTAAACAGCTCAGGGGAATAAGATGTCCGTCTCCACATTGGAGCGAGGATGGACTAATACTTTCATGTCCAGATGCCATAGGAAAAGCAATAGAAAAATACATAAAGTGGAGAAATGGAATAAAATCGAAAATAAATGGGATAAAAATAAACTTGGAGAGGGAGACCAAGGGAGAAAGCAATGAAGTAATAGGGGTCTGTCCTAACTGTGGAAATCCACTAGCACATCAAGAAGGTTGTGCTACTTGTCCGGCCTGTGGATATACCAAGTGTCTCTGAGGAAAGTACTTAAGCCATCGATCAGAGAGGAGATAGGTGGTAACTTGAAGTACGAAATATTGAACAGGCCAGCTTTTTCCGTCCTGAAGATAGAACTAGATGGAGATAGTGTTTTCTCAGAACCAGGAGCGATGATGTTCATCGCAGGGGAAATCGGGGTGGAAACCACCACTGGTGGAATATTCAAGGGGCTAAAGAGAAAGATTTTGGGAGGAGAGAGTCTCTTCTTGAACAAATTCGAGGGAATAGGGGAGGTTTGGCTAGCTCCAAAGATACCAGGGGACATAAGATATCTAGAGCTCAAAGGAGATAGTGTTATAGTCCAGGATTCTTCGTATTTAGCACATCATGGAGATCTAGACTACTCAGTGGCTTGGAAGGGGTTAAGGGGACTCTTGGCAGAGGGAGAACTCTTCTGGATTAAACTAGAAGGAGAAGGAGGAGTTTGGGTTAACAGTTACGGTGGCATGTTAGAGATGGAGCTAAGGCATGGAGAAGAGATAATAGTCGACAACTTTCACTTCGTTGCCATGGACGGAGAAATGGATTACTCAATAGAGAAGTTCGGTGGATTGAAGTCCTTTCTCTTCGGAGGAGAAGGCATAGTCGCCAGGGTGAGAGGGCCGGGAAGAATCTTGTTGCAGACTAGGACTCTTTCTCAGTTCGTAGAGGAAATTAGGAGGTTCCTACCGAGGGAGAAGTGATGAGTACCCTCGAGTACATAGAAAGGAAGCTTTCTGAGGACGGAGCCTTACATTTCTCCCTAATAGATCCAGAGAAGCAAGATCCAGAGAAGGCAGGAGAGATTGCATCGAAATTGGAGGAGATGGGTACCGATTTAGTGATGGTAGGGGGATCTACCGGAGCATTCGGCACACTACTTGATGAGACGGTCAAGGAGATAAAAAGGAGTTGTTCTCTCCCCGTTGTCCTTTTTCCAGGAGGGATTGGAGGAGTAAGCAAATACGCGGATGCGATATTCTTCATGAGCCTACTGAACTCTAGGAACCCCCACTATATAACTGGAGCCCAAGCTCAAGCTTCCTTCCTAGTGATGAAATCGGGGCTTGAGGTAATACCTATGGGTTACGTAGTAATCGAGCCAGGAGGAGCAGTTGGTTTCTTCGGAGAGGCCAATTTAATTCCTAGGGACAAGCCAGAGATAGCTTGCTCTTACGCCTTGGCAGCTCAACTAATGGGCATGAAGCTAGTTTACCTAGAGGCTGGATCAGGAGCTAGAGAGAGTGTCCCAAATGAAATGATCTATCTGGTGAAGAAGAGCATAAACATACCCCTAATAGTTGGGGGTGGAATAAGAAACCCATCTGAAGCTAAAGAGAAAGTCTTAGCAGGGGCTGACATTGTCGTAACTGGTACTATGTTAGAGAGAAAGCCTGAGCTCCTAAGAGAGACCATAACCTCAGTGAAGACCGCTGGATTAAGTAAGCTAGTTAAGTAGAACTCTAGGCTATATCACCGAGTGACACAATTAGGAAACTGGGAAGCACATCAGAGGATCAGTCACATGTACTAAATCAAATGAGCGGGAGGATAGTATGAACAAGAGAGGAATCCCAATAGCAATAATATTAATTGCACTTATGCTACTCCTCTTGTTTTCACAATTTTCATTCCCTTGGAGAGAGAAAATGAATCTAAAGGAGGAATCAATAGAGGTCAGTGGAATCGAGAGGACGTATTTCCTTCACATTCCACCGAAGATGAATGGATCCCTGTTGATAGCATTGCATGGAGGAGGTGGCTCTGGGAAGAGTATAGCAAGATTAACGGGCTTCAATGAACTAGCAGATGAAAGGGGATTCTTAGTGGCATACCCGAATGCATTGAGAAAACACTGGAACGATGGAAGAGGAATAAACGCTTACTATTCTCAAAGAGGAGAAGTAGACGACGTTTCATTCATATCAAAGCTAATAGATCACTTGATAGAGAAATATAACTTGGACGATGGAAGAGTTTACGTAGCAGGCTTCTCCAATGGAGCCATGATGGCCTATAGAATAGCTTGCGAAATTCCAGAGAGAATTGCTGCAATAGCATGCGTCTCCGGATCTATGCCCAAATCTCTCAATTGTCCAGGGAAATCTCCAATTTCTGTTCTGATAATACACGGATTACAAGACCCAATAGTGCCTTGGAAGGGGGGAGAACTAACCACTAGATCTGGAGTTACTCTAGGAGAAGTTCTACCAATACCGGAGGTGGTGGAATACTGGACTCTAAGGAATGGGTGTTCCGAAAAGGAGGAGAGGTATTTGCCCGACCTCTCGGAAGACGGAACTAGAGTCAAAGTGACTAGGTACCTGAATCCAGAGACTGAAGCAGAGGTAGTTCTATACGCCATAGAGGGAGGGGGACACACTTGGCCCGGAGGAAGTCAATACTTACCAGAGAGAATAATAGGAAGGACTTGCATGGATTTCGACGCAAGCGAAGCGATACTGAACTTCTTTGAGAGACATCACAAATAAGCTAATGCAACTCCGAGTCAGACCCATTGGTAGCCCAGATCATTCTTCTAGTGATTTCTCAAGCATATGAGATGAGCTCTTTTATTCCAAGTTACTCGAAAGGCTTTTCTATCTCTTTACCTAAGCCGTTTGGGTCTAGACGTTGAGGATACACAACACTCTCACAGGGGAGAAGGAGGAGTTCAGACCAATTAAAGAGGGAGAAGTGAGAATATACGTCTGTGGTCCAACCGTTTACGACCACTCCCACATCGGTCATGCCAAGACGTTCGTCTTCTATGATTCCCTAGTGAGATATCTCAAGTTCAAAGGCTATGACGTGAAGTACGTCAGGAACATAACCGATGTAGACGATAAGATGATAAAAAAGGCAAAGGAAGAGGGAATAACAATTCAAGAGCTAGCAGAGAAATATATAGACTCCTTCACAGAGGACATGAAGTCTCTGAACTGTATATTGCCAGACGTTCAACCTAGAGCAACCGCTCACATTCCGGAGATGATAGAAGTAATACAAGCCCTAATAGACAAAGGATATGCCTATGTCTCAAATGGAGACGTTTATTTCTCAGTTAGAAAGTTTCCAGAGTACGGCAAACTATCAAAACAGAGGATAGAGGATTTAGAGGCTGGAGCTAGGGTAGAACCTGGTGAGAAGAAAAGAGATCCTCTAGATTTTGCTCTCTGGAAGAGTTCTAAGGAGGGAGAACCCTCTTGGCCTAGTCCCTGGGGGAGGGGAAGACCAGGGTGGCACATAGAGTGTAGTGTGATGAGCATGAAGTACTTGGGGGAGCAAATAGACATACACGGTGGGGCCACCGATCTAATATTTCCACACCACGAGAACGAGATAGCTCAGTCAGAAGCTTACACTGGAAAGGCCCCTTTCTGCAGATATTGGGTACACACTGGGCATCTAAGAGTGAGAGAAGAGAAGATGAGTAAGTCACTTGGAAACGTAATAACTGTTAAAGATCTGCTCAAGAGAGGGTATGACCCAGAAGCTCTTAGACTCTATCTTCTCTCTGCCCATTACAGAAGTCAGATGAACTTCTCGGAAGACGGCCTGAGATCAACTCAGGAGACCCTGAATAGAATCAGGGAAACTCTATTGAAGCTCAGGAGCGCATCCCCGTCCAAAGAGGACGATGAGGAACTAATAGGTGAAATACTTAGAATAAAGGAGAAGTTCTTTGAAGCACTAGATGATGATTTCAACACCCCTAGAGCTTTATCTGAGTTTCACGAGTTCGTCAAGCTCGTGAATAGGGAACTACCGAGAATAGGTGAGAGAACTAAGGAGGAGATGGAGAAGTTCTTCTCAGTCTTTTCAAAGATATTCGGAGTCCTAGAGAAAGAATATGAACCATCTGTCTCAGATCTATTGGATTCTCTGATAAAGATCAGATCCAAGCTCAGAGAGAAGAAACTCTATGAGATAAGTGACTGGATAAGAGAGAGATTGAGGCAAATGGGAATAGAGTTAGAGGACAAGAACGGAGAAACACTAGTAAGAGATCTGGGAAGGGAGAAAGTGCTAAGAGAAATATTAGACGAGTTAAAAGATAAATTAAAGAGAATCGGAGAAGAAGAGATTCTATTTTCTTCTTTTTTTGATTAGGAAGTCGAAACAAATTCTGTACTTCCTCTGCCCTATACTTCCCACTCTCCTATGTTCTATGCTCAGCGTTTCTCCTCCCAATTTCGAAATTAATCTAATGAGTTCTCTTCTCCTGTGCTCGATCTCTCCTTCTTTGAGAAAATCGTAGAAGTGTATCGTGCATTTTTCACTAGAGAACCTCAATGCAACCTCTAGGAAGTCTTCTTTTCCTCTAGGTCTTGGCATAACAATCCTATCAAATTCTCCTATTCCATGGACTTCTCTTACATCTCCTAGAACGAATTTAACTTTTGATTTCAGCAACTTCTTGTTTATCTCTAGATTCTCCAGAGAATAGCGGTATGCAATCTCGTTGGCCTCTATTCCGAGAATTTCGCACCCCTTCCTGAATTTCCCTATTACTAGGGGATAAGGTCCGATTCCTGAAAACATTACTAGAATTCTCTCCCCGTCAGAAGATAATTCAGCAATTTTTCTTCTTTCTCTAGAGAGTTTGGGATCAAAGAAAACCTCAGTTGGATCCAACTTTAATCTGAGGCCGTGTTCCCTGTGTATTGTCTCAGTCATCCCATAACCGAATGCTATTTCATATTCTCTTCTCCTGAACTCCCCAACTCTCTTGCCTCTTTCTACTAGGACCAATCTGACCCCACTTTGGCACTCAGCTATTAACCTCCCGATTTCCTTCAATTCCAACGGTATACCTTCAGGTACCTTAGCTATTGCTATGTCCCCCACTAGGTAGTATGTGAACCCTCTGTGATCGATACTCATTTCCTTTAGCAAATCATAAACAGATTTCTTTTTCTCTTTTCGTTTCTGAAATTGGATACCTTTTACTATTTCGCCTAGGGGAAGGTCCCCTATACCGTTCAAGGGAAAGATCACGTATTCCTCCTCGTGAATTGGAAAATAACTTTCCATGAGGAGCCCTTTACTCCTAAGTACTTTCTTAGCTCTCTCTGCCTCCTTCCTATTTACTTTGAGCCCGATCATCTCCCATTCTTTCGTCTCCTTTGTTTACTCTTTGATCTCGGGGGGCTTCTTTATGAGTCCGTTCTCCATAAGACAGTGTAATTTGTCTCTTGATTCCTTTATCATTGAGAGGGCTTTTTCATAGAGTTCTTCCTCACTGAGTTTCAATCTAGCGACTCCTTGTTCTATGGCCTTCATTCCAACCGCCACAGCCTCTCTGGGAAAGACTTCCCAGTCTTCCATTGTTGGTATGACGTAGTCCTCGCTTAGCCCCTTCTCCTCAGCTACTTCTGCTATGGCATAAGCTGCAGCTATGTGCATTTCATCCGTTATGGTAGTGGCTCTCACGTCTAGGGTCCCTCTAAATATTCCAGGGAATCCGAGGGAGTTATTCACTTGGTTCGGAAAGTCCGACCTCCCAGTACCAAATATCTTCACTCCAGCCTCTTTTGCCTCCCACGGCCATATTTCGGGGACTGGATTTGCCTCTGCAAACATTATAGCATCGTCTGCCATCTTCGAGACCCACTCCTTCTTTATTGTTCCTGGACCAGGAGTAGAGGCGGCTACTGCCACATCAACCCCTTCCAGCGATTCGGGTATCCCACCAGTTCTTCCTTCTCCATTGGTTATTTGGGCCAGTTCCCATTTATATGGGTCTTCTTCTTTGCCTCTCTCTAGATCCTCTCTTCCTGGGTGTAATATTCCCTTACTGTCCACTAGTATTATCTTCTTGGGATTAGCTCCAGCTTTTATCAGAGTCCTAGCTAAACATATGTTAGCGGCTCCAGCTCCTATTAGGGTTATAGTCACTTCATTGAGCTTCTTTCCAACTAACTTCAAACTGTTTATTATCCCAGCCAAGGTAACTGCTGCAGTTCCTTGTTGGTCGTCGTGCCAAACTGGAATGTCCAACTCTTCTCTTAATCTCTCGAGGATGTAGAAGCACTTAGGCCTCTCTATGTCCTCTAGGTTTATTCCACCGAAAGTCGGGGATATCCACTTCACAGCTTGAATGAACTCATCTGGATCTTTGGTGCCTATCATTATCGGGAAGGCATCTACTCCTCCTAAATACTTGAAGAGAAGGGCCTTTCCCTCCATGACAGGCAAACCAGCCAATGGCCCTATGTCTCCCAGACCTAAGATTCTAGTGCCGTCGCTTATCACTGCCACGTAATTCCACTTATTAGTGTGCTCAAAGACCTTTTCCGGATCCTTGTGTATCTCTTTACAAGGCTCAGCTACCCCAGGAGTGTACCACACGCTGAAGTCATCGTAAGATGTTATGGAGCACTTCGGCATTACCTCTATTTTCCCTCTGTAGAATGGATGCCAAGCCAAGGCCTTCTTCCCTGGAAGTTTAGCCTTCTCTACTAGTTTCTTCACATTTTCTTCTTTCATCTCCATCCCGAGGGAATCCCAGGCATGAGAATTTAAAAACTTTCTGGATGGCAGAATGGAGAGTTTAGCGAATTAACTCAATACTACTTTCCAAGTATCATGTTTTGAGAGAGGAGTTGACGCTCTGACTAATTCAGATCTAGCTTAAGTAACACCAGCTAACTATTACCGAGGACGTCACTAGGCATCTAAGCTAAAGCATCACAGTGTAGCCAACTGACGAGCATTCGTCTCTCAATGGTCCAATAAATAAAATCACTAACTAATTATGCCAAAGACAGGTAATCCCCTTCGGACTGTTTTAGGACTCCAAATCTTGGGGAACCTTTTAGTGTTTAATTCAAGTGATGCAGTCTTAAAGGGACAACCTAGGAGGAGTACTGTATTGGCCGAATGTTTCTCGATAAATTCATAATTCAGGAATGAAGCGAGGAACGTTCGAGAGAAGCCCCGAGAAGATACTCAGTTCACTCTGTCTTGCAGACGCATACGAGAGACTATAAACTTCCCCGATCACGTTCTATCAGTCCATGTACGAGGCGGAGTACTCCTAAGAAATTCTTCTAAAATATTGCTGAATTTCCCCTATTTTGAGCTGGACTCTGGAAAGTTCAGTCAAATGAGTGCTTCGAGAAATAATTTTTTATTTCTTACTCGGTCACAAGTCTGAGGGACTGAATTGGTTAGGAAAATAGAATTCTCTGGGGAGATATATGACATAGAGTTATCGGAAGAACTCCTAGAGGAAAATAGGAAGATAGCTGAGGAGAACAAGAAGAAGTTCCAGGAATATGGAGTTAGAGTAATAGAGGTGAGGGGATCCATAGGTTCTGGGAAGACTTCCCTCATAGAGAGTCTTGTAGAAGTCCTTTCAGATAAGTATGAAATAGGAGTAATGGCTGGAGACGTCACTACCACAATAGATGCCGAGAGGCTTGAGAAAAAAGGAGCCAAGGTGGTACAGATAAACACAGGTGGAGAATGCCATCTAGATGCTAACCTAGTCAGGAAGGCCATTAATGTATTAGATCCAAGGAAACTAGACCTGATTTTCATAGAGAACGTTGGTAACTTGATATGTCCAGCCGACTTTCCATTGGGATCCCAGCAGATAATAGTGGTAGTCTCAGTGACTGAGGGGCCCTACACCATAGTGAAGCACCCCATGATACTCGAAGACGCTGACCTACTATTCATCAACAAAATAGATTTAGCAGAAGCCATGGATGTAAATCCATCTAGTATAGAAAGGGATGCTCTCAGGATAAATCCCAAGCTAAAAGTAGTCAAAGGCTCACTTAAGGAAGGAATGGGTGTTCAAGAAGTCTTGAAATCATTAAATTTGACATGAAACATTTGTTTCTACGAAAAAAATATATTCGAATCCCTTCTTCTCACCCTAGGGTGGTGCCTTGGCTAGGAGTAGTTTGCTCCCTCTGGGAATATGTGTGCTCGTACTACTAACCACAACGGCCCTCGGATCTGAATCTGAAGAAGAAATGAGTCTCCCTCAGACTCAGTTGCAGATAACTCAGTTCGAAGTATGGCCGCAGGTCATCACGGATGGGGAGACAGCCCTCGTATACATGAAAGTCAAGAACGTTGGAACTAACACAGCTCTGAATGTGAAGGCACAGCTCATACTCTCTGGCGGGATAGAGCTTAAGAAGAAAGAGCCTAGGTTAGACAACGAAAAAAGAAAAATAATTGAGCTTAAGCCACCGAGAATCAATATTCCTCCAGGAGAAGAGTTCCTCTTCAAGTGGGAGGTAGTTTCTAGGGGACCGGAATTCATCAAGTTAGGACCACACACAATACAGGGATTAGTCAAGGCCGATAATGCAGTAGCGAAGCTGAGCCCCTTGAAGTTAATAGGGGTCAGAGATGCTCCAGAGTGGACACTAGAACCTAGATTCATCGAGATAGAGACGTTAAATAATTTCCCTCTGGTGTTCTCAGTTAGAATTCATAATCCAACCAGCTCTCCCGTTTCACTGCAAGCAGTCACACAAACTCCCCCCGATGTAGGCACTTATACTCCAATGGATCCAACTTGGGTCACAGTCAATCCCACTGGGCAGGTAGTGCCTCCAAAGAGCGACGTTGAATTTGAGATATCAATTAATTTACCACCAACAACTCTAAATGAGGAGAAATTCCTTGGAGCAGTGAGATTCTTGGATCAGAATTCTTTGGGATGGAGCACGGTCATCTTAGTTACCGAGAGAAGATCCCCATCTGTCAAAGAACAAAGAATCCAAGTCAGGGGAACACTGAACGCTCTAGTACTCGAAGTGAGGTATCCAAATCCACCATACCCTTGGTGGGTTAAGAGAGCACCTCCGAGAGAAGTGAAGATAGAGGTGATAGGACCCAATGGTCCGGTAAGCCCGGATTCAGTTATAGAGAGGGAATTAGAGAACTTGGAAGGAATAGATCTAAGAGAGAACAATTGGAGGAAAGAAGTAATCCTGAGGTTCGATAACCCACAGCAAGGTCTATGGAGAGTAATAATTAAGACGTTTGGAGTTTATAAACTGGAATTCGGGGTTACAAAGGAGGCTTAGTTCATTCTTTCCCCGAGCCTCCCCCTATTTTTTTGATTGATTCCATGAGCCTTTCGGCGTATTTCTCCCATGTATAGTTTTTTCTGACACGTTTCCAAGCCCTCTTTCCAAGCTTTCTTCTTTCTTCCTCGTTCTCAATTAAATAGGATATTTTATCTCTTAGGTCAACGTAGTCGCCTGGGGTAAATAGTACTCCACTGTCTCCAATGATTTCTGGGATGTCTCCAGTTCTAGAGGCAACTACAGCCTTCCCTAGGGCCATATACTCAGGTATCTTCACCGGGGATCCTCTCAGTTCTCCTATTGGTTCATTCGGAGACACTAATATGTCACACGAGATCAGATATCTAGGGACTTCTGGTAAGTCGACCCATCCGGGCAACAAGAACTCTCTCATTCCACTAACTCGCTTTTTGACCGAATCAAATAGAGGGCCATCTCCTAGTAAGAGGAAATCGACTTTCCCGTGATACTCCCTCCTTATAGGAAACAGTGCTCTTAGGAGAGTCCTGAGTCCATACCACTTGGAAAATATTCCAGAAAATCCTATCCTAATTTTCCCCGATTCTTTTTGGATTAATGGAGATACATCAGGATTGAATAGATCCAAATCCACGCAATTCCTGTTAACTATGATTTTCTCGCTGTTTATTCCGAATGAAATCAGATCTCTTTTCAAAACACTCGATACAGTCGAAATTAATGAGGAGGACTCGAGATTCACTCTCTCAATCCTGCGAGAAATGAATTCAAATGGGATTGACTTCCCTTTATAGAGTCTAGTGGATATCCATCTCGATCCGTGGTATTCCGAGACCAGAGGTACTTCTAACTCCTTGGCTAGGAAAACTCCGAAGAGACTGTAGGGGGTGATTCTCTGGTAAACCAAATCGATGTCTCCGACGTATTCCATTACTCTCCTCAAATTCTTCCTAAGTAAATAGTCAAATCTAATGCTCTTTAGGACACCATCTAGCTTAAACGGACTATTTAATGAAATGGACACCACTTCGACCCCTAGGGATCTCAGTCCTTTCTCCACACCAATGGAATGGGAAAGAGCACCGAATTTCTCTTCCATACATCTGAAGTATAGTAACCTCTCTACTCTTCCTACAGGAGCGCTAGATCTCCAAGATTTTAAATCTCTCAGGAGAACAGTATTACCCATTAAAGACAAGCTCCCATCTAGGAAATCCTTGGAAATCTCCAATGCATTGAAGATCGTACTAAATATCTCTCTAGTCCCCATTCTACCACCAGAAACTTCTGATGGGATTTCGTCCAGTCTTAGGCTGGAGGGAGTATCTCCTATAAGAGTCTAGCTACGTGTCCCTAATTCACCATATGTTGTTCCACTCCGAATCACTCGTGAGGAAGTCAAATCGATATCTCGGGACATAGTATAGAAATACTCTTGGCAGGTCCAAGTGGCTCACCGTCACACTAGGAAAAAAGAGAAGAGCTTATAATCTCGATCGATGGCTTGCGAGAGGACTAGGTTACTCCAGCTTTTACTAGTTAGTCCCTAAGCAATAATAAGAGATAACTGTCTTTGGATGTAGCAAATGCTTACTGATGAATTGAAGCCTAACCACCTCCTCTGGGTCTGACACTCTTTTTCACTTCCTCGGGTATATCGATACTTCCTATCTCGTTGAACCTATTGAATCGAATCACGACCGAGAATCCCTCTGATATAGAACATCCCTCAGATTCCGGTCCTGTAACACTACAGGTAGCACCCCCTACACCCTCTGAGGTCATCTCTAGAACCTTGGGAACACCATCTTCGGAGAGACACACATTTACATCAATGTCTCCAGGAGGAGGGGCAAACAGGAACGGGTTTTGTGGAATATCTCCGAATATTCCAGGATACTTTTCAAAAGAAATCTCTCCATGGTACTTTTTACATCCTAGGCTCTCTTCGTCTCCTAATTCTCTTATGTTTTCTAGATTTCTGACGATCAGCGAATAAATCCAGAGATAATCTGGCAAATCTAATCCACTGAGGAATTCCCAGTTATCTCCCCGTTTGACGTAAGCGACGCCTCTATCGAAGTATACTTCAGTCCCGTCTGATCCAACTAGGTGGGCCATGCCCAGCTCTCTCGATATTTCTCCAGTTATCTCTAAATTCTTCCCCCCCTGAGAGAATTCCAGCTCAAATCCGTAGCTCCTAATCTCCATCATAGATCTCTCTACTAGTTCCATTGGATTTCTTTCCAGTACTTCCTCTCTGTCCTCTTGACATCCGCAGAGGAAAGATAAAACTAATAGTAGTGCTAGTATAGGTGGACTGGCTTTCATGTCTCCCCCCCATATTGTGGTGGGAAATAAAGTTTTAGGAGGTAACGTGATGTTCAATCTAGTACTGGCTGACTCCGAACTCGAGACCATACCGAAGGAAATATGGTCTCACCCGTCCATAAGCAGGTACTGCTCTAGAAGAAGGAAAAAACCTAGAGAAACAATACTTGACTCGTCATATCATTACAAGGCACTGAGGCATCTAGAAGATGGGTATAGAAGAGGAAGACCTGACATAGTTCATTTTTCTCTCCTCTACGCTCTAGGAACACCTCTCTGTAAAAAGAGAATGTTGAACATTTTCGTTCATACTAGAAGGAATTTAGTTATAGAGGTAGATCCAGAGACGAGGTTGCCAAAACACTACAATAGATTCATAGGGCTCATGGAGCAATTGTTCAGGGAAAAGAGAGTTCCTCCTACTGGAAAGCCACTCCTATTACTTAGAAGAGCATCTTTATCAGATATACTAAAGGAGAAAGGAGATCTGACAATCCTAATCAGAGAAGGAGGAAAGAAGTTAAATCCATCTAAATTGATCTCATTGGCTGAAAATGGCGAGAAAGTAAACCTAGTAGTTGGAGGATTCCCCCATGGAGACTTCATTTCCAAGTTCGATTTCGAAATGGAATTCTCTGTGTATGAAGATCCCCTAGAGGCGTGGGTAGTAATAGGAAAGGTGATACACTCAATAGAGGAGGAAATGGGTATTGGCTAGGAAGCCCCCTTGGTTGAGGAGACTGGCTCTTAGGGAAATAGTTAGACTATTTGAACTTGCTGAGAAAAGGGCCTTGAGTGGAGATATGGACCTTTCGAATAGATACGTGCAGATAGCTAGGAAAATGAGCATGAAGTATAACGTCAGAATACCTAAACACTTAAAAAGGAGATTTTGTAAACACTGTTATTCCTATCTACTTCCAGGGAGGAACTGCAGAGTGAGGGTGAGGTCGAATCCGTACCCGAGAGTAGTTGTTACGTGTTTATCATGTGGTAAAATCACGAGATATCCCTACTTGGAGGAGAAGAAAAATGCAAGAAGAAAAAAGACTTCCAGGAAAGATTAGAAGAAGAATGAGAAGCATGGGCATAGATATAAGTCCTGCGGTAAATATAGGGAAGAGGGGAATAGATGCGGCCATGGGAGAGATAGACAGACAACTCAAGGACTTGGGCTTAGTCAAGGTTAAGTTTTTAAAGTCAGTGGTGGGAGAGAGGAAGGAACTCGCAAGAGAAGTCGCTATGAGATTAGATGCGGAGCTAATAGAGGTGAGAGGGAGAACATTCTTACTCTTCAGACCGAGAGAGGGATGGTCCAAGTACCTGAGGAAGCTGAGGAGAGGAACAGGAGGTGGTTCGAATAACTAGCGTTTATGATGTCCCTCCAGGGGAGCTAATAAGGAGAACAGCATTGAAACTCAAGGAAATGGGAATGACACCTCCAGATTGGACTAAATACGTCAAGACTGGAGTGCACAAGGAGAGAGCTCCAGAGGACCCGGATTGGTTCTACTATAGGTCTGCCTCGATCCTCAGGAAGTTATACGTAATGGGTCCAATAGGTGTCTCCAGACTTAGAAACCTATATGGGGGAAGAAAGAACAGAGGACACTCTCCAGAGAAGTTTAGGAGGGGTAGTGGAAGCGTAATAAGAAAATCACTTCAAATATTGGAGCAGATGGGGCTAGTAAGGAAGTCTAAGGATGGAGGGAGAGAAATTACACCGACAGGCAAATCCCTCTTGGACAAAATAGCTGCTGAGATAATGAAAGATATGCCCGAGCTCCAAAAATATAGGTGATCCTCATGGATGAATTAGATGAAATTAGAAGAAGAAAACTTCAAGAACTAAAAGAAAAGATAGAAAGGGCTAGAGTCGAGGAAGAGCAGAGAATAAGAGCTGAGATGACAAAAAGGGAGATATTAAGGAGAATACTGACACCAGAGGCAAGGAGCAGACTCACCAACATAAAATTGTCTAGGCCCCAGTTCGCAGAGCAACTCGAGCTTCAGTTAATACAACTGGCTCAAGCGGGAAGAATAACTAAACCAATAAGTGAGGAAGAACTCCTTCGAATTTTGAAGAGATTACTTGGCAAGAAGAAGGAGACCAAGATAAGGTGGATTTAAATGGCTAGAAATAAGCCTAGAGGGAAGAAAATAAGGCTGGGTAAAGCTAGTAAGCAAAATAAGAGAGTTCCCATCTGGGTCATAGTTAGGACGAACAGAAGAGTCCTGACTCATCCGAAGAGGAGACATTGGAGAAGAAGTAGATTAAAGCTCTGAAGAGGGATTGATGTGGCATCGGAAGAGAGAATTTTGGTAGTCCCATTCAGAAGAATAAAGAGAGCTAGAAGGACTAGAAGAGCAAAGAAAGCCATAAATTTCCTGAGAGACTTCGTCTACAGACATGCGAAAATGGGGGACAGAAGGGTAGAGAAGGTGAAGATCTCTAATGAAGTCAATGAGAGAATATGGAATAGAGGAAGAGAGAAAATACCATCTAAACTCAGGGTGAGGGTAGAACTGAAGGAGGAGGGTGGAGAGAGGATAGCATGGGTGTATCTTGGAGACTGAGAAGAAGTAGAGCACTTAGGGGTCTACCGGGGATATATGCACTGGCCAATAATGAAATAGCTGTTATAGGGGAGGGAGAGTCATTTTCCAAGAGAGAAATAGAGGAAGTACTGGGGGTGGAGGTAATAGATGAGGTCAGGATAAGGGAAACAAGTCTTCTTGGAATATTCTGTGCAATGAATAGCTATTGTGCAGTCTTCCCTAGAGGAACGTCTCGAAACGAGATGAGTTGGGCTAAAAGTGCAGGAATTGAGACGATAATCCTAGAGGAGGTCATGACCGCAGTGGGAAATCTCATACTCATGAACGACAATGGGGCGATAGTCCATCCCGGATTGAGTGAAAGCAGTCTGAATGCCTTGAAAGAGACAGGCATGAGAGTAAAGAGAGGTACAATAGGAGGCCTCAAGACAGTTGGCTCTGCTGCCATAGCCAACAACAAGGGAGTTCTAGCCAATCCAAATTGTACAGAAGAGGAAGCCGAGCTAGTAGAGGAAGTCTTAGGAGTTCCCCTTGAAGTCGGGACAGTCAACTCTGGAATTCCATATCCGAAGGTTGGAATTCTTCTCAACGATAAAGGGGCAATAGTCGGTTATGAGACAACAGGTCCTGAATTAGGTAGAATCCAGTTAGCACTATTTCAGAGGTGATGCACATGGTTAAGGTCTTTAGGATAAAGGGCAGATTCAGATGCGGTGAATTCTTTCAAGAATTCCGTAAAGAAGTACCTGCGATAGTCCCGAAGCACGCATTAGAGAAAGTGTACTCTGAGATTGGAAGTAAACACGGAGTTAAGAGACATCAAATATTGATAGAGAAAATCGAGGAAATATCCCTAGAGGAAGTAGAGAATCCCCTTGTTAGAGAGATATTAGGTGAGACAGATGAACGAGAGGGAGGAGCTGAATAAACTGTTGCTTCAAATGGAGCAGTATAGAGCACAGTATCAGGCAATGGAAAACCAAATACAAACTTTGACTCTCTCAATGGCGGAAGTTAACATGGCCAAAGATACTCTAAGGGAAGTAGGTAATCTAAAGGATGGGCAAGAAATGCTAGTACCGATAGGAGGAAATTCCTACCTTAAGGCGAAATTAAAGGAGAAGGACAGAACGCTCATCGGAATAGGTTCTGGTGT